>JBIPNL010000015.1:0-17098 GCA_044373255.1 Candidatus Planktophila sp.
TTCCACGGTGGCGAACTTGGTGTTCAACATCTCTATGACTTGGGCCATCGCAGTATTGTTTGGGTTACCTTAGAAGATAGATTTCCCCAGATAATTGAGCGCGAGGCTGGCGTCGTCGCCGCAGCCGAGAGGTTAGGAATCACACTAAAAATGATCTGTG
This sequence comes from Candidatus Planktophila sp., assembly GCA_044373255.1. Classification (GTDB taxonomy): domain Bacteria; phylum Actinomycetota; class Actinomycetes; order Nanopelagicales; family Nanopelagicaceae; genus Planktophila. The sequence continues at coordinate 161 of JBIPNL010000015.1, forward strand.
TCTCGAAAATTAATGCTGCACAAGGTGAAGCGGCGGTAGAGCGCATTCTCAAATTAGATAGTGAACCTACTGCCATCTTCTGTGCCAACGATTACACCGCAGTTGGTGTCATTTGTGGATTGAGCGCCCGTGGAATTAAAACACCAGAAGAGATGTCAGTTCTGGGATACGACGGGATTTCTTCGCTCTCGAATGCAATTTTACCGCTATCGACAATTTCGCAGCCGGTAGAACAGCTAGGCCGAGATTTTGCAAAAATTCTTATTGAAGAAATTGAGTCTTCTGCAACACATGAACATAAGAATTTACTCTTTGAGCCAGAGTTAATTGCCAGAGCTACAACATCGCAGCCACGATTGTATGCCGTATGAGCACTGACGCACGATCACCGATCACCTCCATCAATCACATTGCACCACTTCGGATAATCCCAGTTTTAACCATTACTGATGTCAAACATGTGGATGCCATAGCAACTGCAGTTATAGAGTGCGGAATTCAAAACGTTGAAGTCACACTTCGTACTGATGTAAGCCTTGCCGCTATCGAGGCATTTGCGAAATATTCAAATCTGGTTGTTGGTGTTGGGTCTGTTAAAAATAGCGGTGACTTATCAAGAGCAGTAGACGCCGGTGCAACATTTGCAGTCTCACCCGGGTATTTAAAGGAAATTGGCGAGATGGCGAAGAAGTTGAATGTCTTCTACCTGCCAGGTGTGGCCACCTCAACCGAGATAATGAGAGCACTATCGGATGGTTACAATCTGTTGAAATTCTTTCCAGCTGAGCAATTAGGCGGAGTCCAGATGCTCAAGGCTATTGCGCCAGTCTTTCCTTCTGTTCAGTTTATTCCAACGGGTGGCATCAACGGCGAAAATATAGATACATACCTTGCTCACCCATCGGTAGTTGCTGTCGGTGGAAGTTGGATGCTCGGAAATACCGTTGACCTTAACGATAAGGTGGCGGTCAATCTTGCGGTATCGACAGCGCTTAAAAAGATTTCTTCACCGAAATAAGAGATTGGATTTTTCATGAACATTAAGCCTAAAAGTGAAGTGCTCTTTGACGAAGTCTCGATGGGTGAAGTGATGCTGCGCCTGGATCCGGGCGACCTCAGAATCCGAACAACTCGTAATTTTTCAGTGTGGGAGGGCGGCGGCGAGTACAACGTTGCTCGAGGCCTATCCAAGTGTTTTGGGTTGAAAACTTCGATCATCACCGCACTAGCTGATAATCAAGTAGGTCACTTAATCAACGATTTAATCTTGATGGGTGGAGTCGATACTTCGAATATTCACTGGGCTAAAGGCGACAGTATTGGCCGATCAGTTCGCAACGGACTTAATTTTACTGAGCGTGGATTCGGGGTACGTGGAGCGGTTGGAGTATCTGATCGCGGAAACACTGCGGCCTCGCAGATGGTCAGTTCTCAATTTGATTGGGAAGAAATTTTCGGTAAGCAAGGCGCTCGGTGGTTGCACACAGGTGGAATCTTTGCTGGTTTGTCATCTACAACTCCAGAACTGATGGAAGCAGCCATGTCATCGGCTAGAAAGTACGGCACAATTGTTTCTTACGACCTCAATTATCGACCAAGTTTGTGGGATGGTTTAGGTGGAAGAGCCACCGCACAGAAAGTAAATAAAAAATTGGCATCACTAGTTGATGTGATGATTGGAAACGAAGAGGATTTTACTGAGTCTTTAGGATTTGAAGTAAAGGGCTTAGATGAGAATTACTCTAATTTATCGACGGGTCCATTCAAGGAGATGGTCGAGAAAGTAGCTGCCGCATATCCAAATCTACAAGTCATTGCGACAACTCTTCGAAAAGTGCATTCAGCATCTGATAACGATTGGGGTGCAATCGCCTGGTCTCGCACAGATGGATTCTTCGAAGTTCCAGCACTTCCGAACTTGGAAATTTTTGATCGCGTAGGTGGCGGTGACAGCTTTGCCTCTGGCTTGATCTTTGGATTACTTGAGGGCCGCAGTCTCCTCGAGAGTTTGAAGTTGGGACAGGCACATGGTGCAATCGCAATGACTACACCAGGGGATACATCGATGGCCACAAAGAGCGAAGTAGAAAAGCTTGCTGCAGGCGGTTCGGCTCGCGTAATCCGCTAGCGGATACACTTCACCATGGTAATTAAGTCGAAGAGGAATTTTCCTAACCTTCCATACTTTTACTCACTCATTGATTGGAAGTTACCAACGCTCAGTCGCAGAAAGAGTGCGACCCTGAAGGCTCAAACAATTGATGATCTTGCTCGTGCAGCAAAGAAACGTGTTCCCAAAGTCGTATTTGATTACGTTGAAGGCTCAGCGCTCGATGAGATTGGATACTCACGCTCTCAACGTGCCATTCGATCTGTGCGACTTAACAGCAGAATTTTGCGCGATGTTTCAGAGGTAGATCCATCCGAGATCATCTTTGGTAAGAAAGTTGACCTACCAATAGTTTTCGGACCCACCGGATACACCCGCCTCATGCATCACGTTGGTGAGCCGGCAGTTGCTTCTGCGGCCACAAATAACAATCTGATTTATTCGCTATCGACAATGGGAACAGTTTCGCCGCTAGAGCTGGCTGAAGCTGTGCCACAGTCTCGTCGATGGTTCCAGTTATATGTGATGCAAAATCGCGACGATAGCGTGGCGATTATTAAACAAGCGCGTGAATCTGGATTTGAAGCCCTCATTCTGACTGTAGATACACCGGTTGGCGGAATACGACTTCGTGATCTTCGCAATGGACTTACGATTCCGCCTCGAATTCGAATCTCTACCGTTTTTGCAATCGCTCGGAAACCAATCTGGTGGCTTAATCTCTTCACAACGAAGAAGTTAGAGTTTGCCGCATTCCGTGGCTGGAATAAATCTCTCCTTGAATTGGCAGGAACAATTTATTCACCTGCGATCTCTTTTGAAGATATTTCTTGGCTGCAGAGCGCGTGGGATGGCCCAATTATTGTTAAAGGCGTACAAAGTGTGGAAGATGCAAAGATTCTTTCCGAATTGGGTGTTCAGGGGATTGTTCTCTCCAGCCATGGCAGTCGCCAACTAGATCGTGGAATTCCACCCATTGAATTACTTCCAGATGTGGTTAAAGCTGTGGGTAAGAAGATGGATGTGTTCATTGATGGTTCGTTTATGTCGGGCCAAGATGTTTATGCTGCAATCGCACTCGGTGCCAAGGCTGTCTTCATCGGTCGGGCCTATCTCTACGGTGTGATGGCAGATGGCGAACGTGGTGTTGAAAAGGTAATTGAATTGATGCGCAGAGACTTCATCAACACAATGGCTCTGACCGGCAACCGAAATCTTGCTGAAGTTCGTCAAACAGGCGCAATCTTAGGAACTCAATAAAAGGAGTCATGATGAGCAATACACCCGAGTTATTCCTCAAAGGCGAAGCAATGGTTGGCGAAGGTCCCATCGTTGATGGCGACTCTTTATTGTGGATTGATATTCCTGCGGGCCAAGTCAATAAAACTCACCTCGAGAGCCGAAAGACAGAGAGTGAGCTTCTAGGCACTGTTGTAGGAGCGATCGCACCACTTGAATCTTCTGACGGGTACGCAGTCGCATGTAAGACCGGTTTTGCAACGTGGGAAGATGGCGTACTTCATCAACATAACGCATTTCTTTCAGATCCTGATTTTAGAATGAATGATGCCAAATGTGACTCACGCGGAAGATTTTGGGGCGGTAGTTGCCAGTCAGGCTTTGTTCCAGGTCAAGGAAAACTGCATCGCTGGGATGGTGGAAGCACAAATAAAGTGATGGTCGAAAATCTCACTCTTCCAAATGGCATAGGCTGGAATACGGATAACACATTGATGTATTTAGCCGACAGTATGTTGAAGAAAGTCTTTGTCAGTGATTTTGATTTGGCAGATGATTTCGTCCCGCAATTCCGTGAGCTCGTCTCTATCGATGTCGGAGTGCCCGATGGGTTGGCTGTAGATGTAGAGGGCTGCGTCTGGCTAGCGGTATGGGGTGGAAATAAGGTCATCCGCATCTCTCCGAAAGGAACGATTGTTTCTGAATATCTCTTTCCAGTATCCCAACCATCAAGCTGTGCCTTTGGTGCGGATGGTTCTCTCTATGTAACCAGCGCACGGGCTGCGATATCAGAATCCGATTTACTAGATCAACCTTTAGCAGGCTCGATTTTTCGATTGGCGACCAGTACCTTAGGGGTACCAGTATCAAAGTTTAGGCGGGGATAATGAAATACGTAACGCTGAAGAGTTCCGATCTTGAATTAGTTCTAGATCCGCATCATGGAGCAGATATTCTCTCGATCAAAACAGTACCGACAGGCGAAGAAGTTCTCTATACAACACCATGGTCAGATCGCGCAGAAGCAGTGCTCGCCAACGAACAGACAACGCTTTCATATGAACCTGTTGCTCACTGGATGGAGCGTTATCGCGGCGGATGGCAGACACTCGTTCCGAATGCAGGACCAGCGCGAGATGTGCATGGCGCACCATTAGGTTTTCACGGAGAAGCATCGATCTCGTCTTGGAAGGTTCTCAAGAGCGATTCAAGTAGTATCCAAATTCAGTTAGATCTCTTCTCAGTTCCTGTGCGCATTGAAAAAGTGATATCGCTTAAGGGGAACGAAATCATCCTCACAGATATCGTCACCAATACAAGCCCACTCAATATTGAAGTTGATTACTCAAGCCACCCAGCATTTGGTGGAGCACTTCTCGAAGGTGAAGTGCACTTAGAGACAAGTGCACAAGAATTCCACTTAGATGAAGAGCGAGATAGTCCTCACGGTCCCGCCGCCAGCACGCACAAGTGGCCTCTTATCAAGGGCGATAATGGAAGTGTTCTAGATCTAAGCAAGCTGCCAGCCCCCGATAAGAAGCTGGGCGTATTTGGCTGGATTTCAGCCTTCGAAGGTCCAAAGTGGTATCGCGTTAAGAATAAAGAGAAGAACATAACCTTTGAATTACAGTGGGAATCAGAGTATTTAAATTTTGCCTGGTTCTGGCTAGAGTTCAATAATTCGGAAGGTTTTCCGTGGTTTGGAAAAGTTCGGACATTTGCAATTGAACCATCTAGCACCAAAACAAGTGGTAAAACACGGAGAAGTCTTCTCCAGATGAAGCCACATCAATCGGTAGAGATCAAGCAAAAAGTAATTATCACATTCTAATCAATAAGCTGTAGAGGGAGATAGGCAGATGAAAATACTACTTACAGGTGCAGGTGGCCTTATCGGGAAGGAAATCCTGAAGACTCTTGTCGCAGAAGGTCACGAAGTGGTTGCTACCGACCGTGTTCAGATCAACGCTCCTGCATCTGTGAAATTTAGCATGGGTGATTTAATGTCGATTGAATTCGTCGAATCATTAGATTTTGATTGTGATGCCGTAATCCATATGGGATCAATCCCAAACCCAGTTGCTGGTTCTGATGAATTGGTCTTACATAACAACGTCATGGGCACTTACCATGTATTTGCTGCCGCAGTTGAAAAGAAAGTACCTATCGTCATTTATGCCTCAAGTCTCTCAATTTATGGAACAGCCTGGTCAGGACCATGGACATCTCCAGAGTACGTTCCATTTGATGAAAATCTCCCACTCAACCATTATGAAAGTTATGCTCTCTCAAAAGAGGTGAATGAGCGATCTGCAGATATGTGGGCAAACCGTAGCGAGACTGCATTTGTTGGTTTACGTTTTCCATATTGCCACTCTGAAGCTGCTATCGCTGATTTAGCCGAAAAAATGAAGCAAGGCGATAAAGAGACCGTACTTACTGGAGCAAAAATTCTTTGGTGTTATTTGGATCTACGGGATGCGGTGCAAGGCATATTGACCATCCTAAAAAAGGGAGCAAAAGGATCTGCAACGTATAACTTCTTAGCACCTGATACAAATGCACCGAAACCAACGATGGAAATGTTGGCTGAATTTCATCCGACCACAAAGGTGAATACACCTCTTCCGGGCTATGCAACGATTGTTGATTGCTCAGCATGGGAAAAGGTTTATGGATATAAGCCGAAGCATTTGTTCAAGCGCGGTTAAGTCGCCGTTGCTCGTGCAATAGACTCACCCAATGGCTAGATACACAGTCGCAATAGTTGGCGCTGGGCCAGCAGGATATTTTGCCGCGCAGGCGCTGCAGAATATGCAGAGCGATGAGCTGACGTTTTCAATCGACATCATTGAACGTCTTCCAACCCCATGGGGTTTGGTTCGAAGCGGCGTTGCCCCTGATCACCCAAAAATTAAGACCGTCTCAAAGGTCTTTGAAAAGGTTGCAACCGCTGGAAATGTCCGCCTCTTTGCAAATGTCGAGCTCGGTAGCGACATCTCTCTTCAGGATCTTAAAGACGCTTATGATGCCGTCGTTATTGCCACCGGCTCATCGATTGGAAAGAAGCTAGGAATACCTGGTGAAGATTTACCAGGATCGATGTCCGCTGCAACTTTTGTTCCTTGGTACAACGCACACCCAGATTTTAAAGATGAGAGTATCGCTCTTTCGACTTCGACAGCCATTGTTATCGGTGCTGGAAATGTGGCGATGGATGTCGCTCGCATGTTGGCACTTGAACCTACCGAACTCGACCCTACAGATACTGCTGATCACGCAATCGATGCATTTAAGGCAAGTGCGGTACGAACTGTGATTGTTAGCGCTCGTCGTGGGGCAGAACATGCAGCCTTCACTTCACCTGAATTGCGCGAGCTACCAAAGCTTGAACATACCAATGTCATTATTGAAAAAAGTGATATTGATGCCGCACTTATTCGCGCTGGTGAGAACATCGAAAAGGATGTGAAGAGCAATCTTGAAGCGATGGCGCTGATTGCTGATCAGGTTCCGGCCGGACACGAGCGCACTATGAAGTTTCAATTCCTCGCTACACCCAAAGAGATTCGTGGCAAAGATAAAGTTGAAGAAGTCGTCTTTATGAAGACTGGAACAGATGAAGAGTTTTCAATCAAATGCGGCTTAGTGATTACAGCCATTGGATACGAGGCTTCACCGCTTGAAGGAATTGATTTTGAGAAAGGCAAAGTGAAAAATGCTGATGGTCGCGTAGGTGAAAACCTCTACGTTGTTGGCTGGGCAAAACGTGGTCCATCCGGTGTGATTGGAACCAACAAATCAGATTCTTCTGACGTGATGAAACTACTCGTGGAAGATTTGAAAGATCCTAAACCTCACAGTGACATTGCCGATGTACTCGGTGGCGCACGAGTGATAAACCAAAGCCACTGGGAATCTATCAACGCAGCAGAAGTGGCAGCGGGTGAGTTAAAGGGTAAACCGCGTCATAAGGCTGTGGCCTGGGACGATTTATTACATTTGGGAGGGCTCTAGTTTCCCTGTAGTATGTGGTTCAAGCGTGCGTAGCTCAACGGATAGAGCATCTGACTACGGATCAGAAGGTTAGGGGTTCGAATCCCTTCGCGCGCACGAGTTAAGCTCTCGGTGCCTTTCACACCGGGGGCTTTTCTTTTTGCTATTCGCGCCATCTAAGAAATAGAGGAATTGCGCTTCTATTCTTAATTGCCTTGGATAACTCGCGAGCTTCTTGCGCGGTGAAACTACCCGTTATTATTGCTGAACCAGCACTTATCTCTTCATTAATGGCCGGCGCGGTGATTACAAGGTTGCCTGAAGTTATTGCAATTTGGTTATTTGGCGTAGGCAGTGTTGTAACTCTTCGAGTGAATTCTGCGAATTTTTTGGTTCCAATATCGTCGAAGTCGATTGTTACGTACCATGAGAATTCATCACGAGAGGGTTTCGCCTGTTTAATTGAGTTGCCGTCTAATTCAGATACTCCGAGAAGATAGATTTGTTGCTCGTCACTACTACATCCAATGAGATCAATTGGTGGTTCAAAGTTGCTTGGGGGATTTTTGCAATCAATATCCCTAAATTTCTGGCCGTAAGCTTCGATTTCTGACTCGGCACTAGACACACTCAGAACCTGTCGGAACTCAATTACTTCCTCAGAGCTAATCTGAGGGCCACCACCAAATGCACACGAAGTCAATGACAGGGCCAGAAAAGTGAGAGAAATCGAAGTTATAAATTTAGATTTTATCCTTGAGATAACTTCTGGCTTTGTGGATTGCTTGCGCTTATTGTGAGGCACCTCCCAAATGTAGCACTACTTGGTATTCTCGAAAATATCCTTGAGTATTTATCTTGAATCACCTTAGAATAGTAAGCAAGCTAAACCTCTATTATCGAATTTATTCAAGACGGGTGAGAATTATGGATCGCGGCGTATATTCTGTAATTTCAACCCCGCTAGATGAGCATGAGAATATTGATGATGTCATTTTCGAACGTGAGATCAACTGGCTGATCCAATGCGGTGTTAAAGGCCTAGTCCTAGCGATGGTGTCAGAAGTGATGCGATTTAGTGCAGATGAACGTCGTATTCAATGGCAATCGGTGATAAAGATCATTGATAAACGTGTGCCTTTGATTGTAAGCGTTGGCGGAGAGAGTACTGCGATAGCGGTACGGCTAGCGAAATTTGCCGAGGCAGATGGAGCAACAGCTTTAATGGCTACTCCACCATCTAACTTCCCTGCAACTTCAGAGGAAATCTTTCATTATTACTCTTCCATCTTAGCGGCAACAAAAATTCCACTTATAGTGCAAGATGCTAGTAACTATATGGGTCAACCGCTGGAACTAGAATTGTATGGAAGATTAATTGATCAGTATGGAACTGATCGAGTTCAATTCAAACCAGAGGCAAAGCCGATAAAAGATAGAGCGATTGCCCTTCAGAAAATTGCAGGGGGCCGAGCAAAGATTTTTGAAGGACAGAGTGGCCTGGAATTAATGGATACGCATCCACTTGGTTTAGCAGGCACAATGCCAGGAGGTGAAATTCCATGGGCTCTGATAAGGCTCTGGGATTGCCTTGAGGCACATGATGTAGATAAAGCTAGAGAAATTCACCGAGTTATCGCGCAATTAGTAGGGTTTCAAAAAACTATAGATGCATACGTGGCTGTTGAAAAATACTTACTGGTCAAGCAGGGGATATTTACATCTGCTCGCCAGCGCGGGCCTGTTAATACAATCTTGAGCGATGAGGTAAAGAAAGAGATTGATAAAGTGTTTGCGGATTTGCAGGAAGTTACTCGGGACTGATTTAACGAAGGTTTACCGGCGCAATCAGACCAGCCCTTTCCATTTCGCTCCAGAGATTCGAAGGAAGCTCGGTATTAAAAGATGCGATATTTGCTTTGAGTTCAACCAGTGATGCAGCCCCTGTGAGTACTGATGCCACTGCTGGATGACGTAACGGGAATTGCATCGCTGCATCAGTAAGTGTGGTTCCACAATCTTGAAGAAATGCGCCTATTGCACGTGCTCTTTCCAGAATCTCTGGTGATGCTGGTTCGTAGTCATAATGTGCACCGGCTACTGGATTGGCTAGGACCCCTGAATTAAATACACCAGCTGCGATGATTGAAACTCTCTTCTTGAGAGCTAATGGATAGAGCACATCTTGTGCGCTCTGATCGAGCAGCGTGTAGCGTCCTGCAATCAGGGCGATATTGAGATCGGTATCTTGCATTATTGAAATTGCCGTTGGGCACCAATTCATACCGATGCCTATGGCTTTGAGAAGTCCTTCTTCGCGCATCTTATGTAGTTCAGGATAGACAACATTGATTGCCTGCGAAACCCACTCATCTGCATCATGGATATAGACAATTTCAATTGAGTCTCGCCCTAATCTGCGCAAGCTCTCTTCGAGAGATTTTCTGATTCCAGTTGGAGAGTTATCAATATAAATTTCAATGGTCGGATCAGAGTCAGGGTATTTATCCTGCTCTTGATTTGTGCCGGGTCGAAATAAGCGCCCTACCTTTGTAGATAACGTTGGCTGCGGTCTATTCCCATGGATGCCACGGCCAACGCGTACTTCACCCACACCGTAGCCGTACAGCGGAGCGGTATCGATGTAGTTAATTCCTGTCTGAAGCGCGTGGTGAATGACTGAATCACTTTCGCCCTCATCAACCTTCTTGAATAGTCCTCCAAGTGGTGCGGTACCCAAACTTAAGCGTGAGACCTGAACATCAGTGCCATGAATCGTGACTAATTCTGAGTGGCGCATAATGAAAATTACCTATTGAGCAGCAATAAATCGTTCGGTGCTCTCAACTGTTGTCTTGTACATGCGAGAGAGTGAGAACTCGTGGTGTCCGCCAAGCTCTGCCTTAGTCTCTTGCCCATTAGCAACAGCGAGAATTTCATTAAATATGCGATCACCAACTTGCGCCAGAGTTTCAATACCATCTGCGATAGTGCCAGCATCTAGATCAATTAAATCTGGAATTGCTTCATACATCGGGGTATTTGTTGAAACCTTAATAGTCGGCATAATCGCTGACCCCGTTGGTGTTCCTCGCCCTGATGTGAAGACAACGATATTGATATGACCTGCACCAAAACCTGCCAGTTGTTCGATGTCATGGCCAGGAGTATCCATAAAATAAAGTCCGGACGTTTTTGGTCGTTCTCCAAATTCCAAGACGCCAGTTAACGGTGCATTGCCAGCCTTTTTAGCTGCACCTAGTGACTTCTCTTCCAGCGTCGAAAGCCCACCTTCAATATTTCCTCGTGAAGGTTGAGCTCCGCGAATATCAATCCCTTCATAATTAATTGAAGCCTCATAGCGTGAAACCATCGCCACGATTCTTTTACCAACTTCAGGATCTATTGCGCGTGCAGCTAAGAGATGTTCTGCACCTAAAATTTCTGTTGTCTCACCAAGTACTGACGTTGCACCCAATTCGACTAGACGATCACTTGCCACACCAAGTGCGGGATTGGCGGTAATGCCAGAGAGTGCATCTGAACCACCGCACTCCAGACCCAAAACAATGGCACTCCAAGGAGCAGGCACGCGCTCTTCTAGCGATGCTTGCGCACAATAGTGATTGGCAACTTCAATGGCCTTAACTCGCAACCCTTCCATTGAGCCGATCTCTGGTAGGGCCAGGTTTGTGAAATTCTTTAAGCCAAGTGCTTGTGCACCAGCGATGATTTCATTTTCGCTATCTGAACCAATTGTCAGAAATACAACTGCAAAGTTATTCGGGTTGGCTGCATAACCGCTGAAGGTAAAGATGATGCGAGGTAGGTCGTTATCAATTTCACCCGACCAGTCGTGGCTGATAGCAACAGCGCCATCTGAGCCATCGGCAATCGCACGTGCAGTTGCAGAAAGGGCAGAATGTAGCGGCAGGATTAAGACGTGGTTTCGAAGACCCCATTTGCCGGTATCGCGCTTAAATGCTTTTAACTGGCTACTCATCAGACGCTCCTGACAACTCGTGGTGCGCGAATTTCACCACTCTTATTTCTTTCCGCGATTGTCTGGCCACCAGCTGCGACCTTTGCAATCAACGGAAGAATGTCAGCGAGCACATTACTTTCTTGAATATCGAAATCACCTTTGATCGCTTGGTGTAAAAATCCGCTTCCAGCTACGTTAATTACTGGAATCAATGGGAATCCTGAAGGTGGTTGTGAATCATCCGGAAAGCTGACAATGATATGAGCCTTCTCTTGTGCCAGCCGAGTAAAACTCTGCGCAGAGCTAGATTCTGATTGCGATGTAACGACCTCAAAACCTTCATCGTTCAATAACTTTTCGAGAGTAACTAACTCTCTTACTGGGCGAGCTAGATCAATCCCAACTCGTAGATGCTCAATATTGACAGGGGTTGCAGGATAAGCAAGATTAAGTTCACCGGCAGCCTTAACTCCCGCCGCGACAGTACCCTCAACGCCACCACTCTCTTGGATAATTCGGTATTGAGTTGATTCATTGCTCACGAGCAATTTAGCTGCCAACTCTTGACCTTGAATAGTCTCGCAGCCAAGTGCGATTACAAGAACTGAATTCACATTTGGATGATCTGCTAATTGGATAAAGAAGTTATCAATTCCAGCCACATCTTCACCGATGATGCCGCAGCCATGCTGATGGGCGAATGTGATGCCATCGACTGCCTCAGCGATGCGACGTGCCACATGTGTTGAGCAGACGACTGAAGGAAGAATTAATTGGTGATTACGAATTCCGATACCACGGTTGCCATGGCTAAAACCTGTTGTTACTGGGCTCATGGCTTTTCCGTCGAAAGTCGATCACCAAGAATATTGTGAACATGAACATGCTCACCTACTGCGATAGGAGCAACGGCATGGCCCATACGTTCGCCATACTTGATGATTCCTTCACCTTTAGCGATTTCTCTAGAGGCAATTTTATGACCACGCGCTATGCGACTGATGACTTTGATTTTGACATTGTCTTGCTCAATAAGATCTCCAACTTCTAGATCAACTAAGCAGACTGCCACATTGTCGCGAGCATCTAGGATTAAAAGCTTTCTCATCACGGCTAAACCCTATCGAATTCTCTGGCTGGAATCGATAGCCGAAAGCAAAAATCTTACGCCTTGCTATGCGCGAATAATGGCTACGGCATTCAAGATAATTATGGCAACAGCAACAACAATTCCAAGTTGTTTGGCAGGAAGAATTCCAACAAGTTTTGCGGCAAAAGGTGCGGCGAGTGTTCCACCGAGTGCAAGGCCACCAACAATCGACCAATCAATATCGATGCGGCCGATCTGGGCAAGAAATCCGACAGATGCCGCAACTGCAACAACAAATTCAGCAGCGCTGACAGTGCCGATTACTTTCCGTGGTTCAGTGGCTGTTGTCGAAATTAGCGTCGGAGTCACAACTGGCCCCCAACCGCCACCGCCTGATGCATCGATAAAGCCACCCGTGAATCCGAGGTAGCTGAGGAAGCGAGGGTTCTTAATCTCAACCATATTGACTTGGCCTTCGGTTTTAAAGACATTGCGATACAAGAGAAGAAAACCAAGAAAGAGAAGAAGTGTGGAGATAAAGATCTTGGAACTTGAAAGGTCGATAAATGATAAAAATGTTGCCCCGAGGAATGCACCGATTCCACCTGGGATTGCAAGGCGCAGCAAGATCTTTTTATCAATGTTTTCAGCGTGCCAATGGGATGCACCTGAAGCTAACGTTGTGCCGATTTCAGCAAAGTGCACTGCTGCTGATGCAACAGCTGCTGATGCCCCGAGCGTGACTAATAAAGTTGAGCTGGTGAGTCCAAAACCCATGCCGAGTGAACCATCGATGAGTTGCGCGATAGTTCCCACAAAGGCAAAGAGAATCCAATTCATAAGAGAATCTTAAGGATCTTCTCAACGCTTTCTTCAATCGGCGCGGTGCCATCGATCACTAAATCAGGACTTGATGGGCGTTCATAATCTTGTCCTACGCCGGTGAAGTTAGGAATTTCACCTGCAGCAGACTTCTTATAGAGCCCCTTTGGATCTCGGCTGCGACAAATTTCAACAGGGGTATCGACAAAAATTTCTAAGAACTCGCCATCTTCAAAGATACTTTTCGCACGCTGACGATCAACTTCAAAGGGACTCACGAGCGCAGAGATCACAATCAAGCCTGAATCCACCATAAGTTTTGCAACTTCAGATACACGTCGAACGTTTTCAGCACGATCTTCTGGAGTGAAACCAAGATCCATATTAAGTCCCAGGCGAAGGTTGTCACCATCGAGAACGTAGGCATGTGCACCTTGGGCAAAGAGACGCTTCTCAAGGGCATTTGCTATGGTGGATTTTCCAGAGCCAGAGAGACCTGTTAACCAGATTGCACGCGCTCTCTGATTCTTCTGTGCACTTCTCTGGGCCTTATCGACTTCATAATTCTGATGCGTGACATTTGATGATCGGCGCAGAGAGTGGCGAATCATTCCTGCGCCTACAGTTTTCAGCGTGAGGCGATCTACAAGGATGAAGTTTCCAAATTCACGATCATTGGTATATGGACGCATCACTAAAGGAATATCAGATGCAACCTCAACGTCACCAATCTCATTCATTTTGAGAGTATCTGTTGAGATATGTTCACCGGTATTCACATCGATCTTATGTCGAATCTTGGTAATAATCGCTGGCGTCGTGGATGGTCCACTAATCATTAGATATGAGCGGCTATGAATAAGCGCATCTTCATTAAGCCAGACAACGTGGGCGGCAAAACGATCCGCAGCAACAAGATCATCCTTTGATGCAGCAATCACATCGCCACGAGTTGCATCTACTTCCGGGGTCAGAACTAAGGTGACCGCATCATCGGTGTCAGCCTTTTTTATCTCTTTCTCGAAGGTAACAATCGATGAAATCTTCGCCTTCTGATTGCTAGGAAAAATCGTAATTTCTTCGCCCTGAGTGAATGTTCCACGTCGCACTGTTCCGGATACGCCACGGAAGTTATCTGCACGGGCGATCATTTGGATACGCATGAGACCACTTGCCGAAACATCCTTGGGCTTCTGCCAGCTTTGAATAGCATCCTGCAAAGTTTGGCCCTTGTACCAAGGCATATTGGTACTTGGATAGACCACATTGTCACCAGCTAGTGCGCTCAGTGGAACGATATGGATATCTGTTACATCTAAACGAGCAACTGCGCGTTGAATGTCAGTTGAGATTGCATCAAATACTTCTTGCTTGTAATCCATTGCATCTAATTTGTTGATTGCGATGATGATTCGAGATACGCCCATTAACGAACAAATAGTGAGGTGGCGCAGGGTCTGTGTCCGAACACCTTTCATCGCATCGATCAAGACCAATCCAATGTCGGCTCGTGATGCGGCAACCACCATATTGCGGGTGTATTGCTCGTGACCCGGAGCATCGCTGATGATAAGACGCTTGCCATCAAGCAACGTCATTGAACGGTAAGCAACGTCAATGGTGATTCCTTGTTCACGCTCTGCTTCAAGGCCATCTGTAAGTAAGCTGAAGTCGATTTCGCCGGCAGGAATAGTTGATCCGCTACGGCGCACTTTTCGCGCTGCTCCAATAGTGTCATGTGGAATGCTGTCGGTCTCAACTAACAAGCGGCCAATGAGCGTGCTTTTGCCATCATCAACGCTTCCACATGTAAGAAGTCGAACGATTGCTCCGCTCATTAGAAGTAACCCTCCGTCTTTTTCTTCTCCATTGAATCTTCGTTCTCGCCATCAATGAGTCGAGTTGCTCGTTCGCTAAGTTTTACCTGTAAAACCTCTTCAACAACTTCTTCTATTGTGGTTGCAGTTGATTCGACTCCTGCAGTCAGCGGGTAGCAGCCCAATGTACGAAAGCGAACCATCTTCATTTCTGGTTTTTCACTATCGCGGAGCTGGAAGCGATCATCATCGACCATAATCATCTGATCCCCGCGGGCAACCATCGGACGCTCTTGTGCAAAATAGAGTGGGTTTACTTCAATCTGTTCTTGCAAGATGTAGTGCCAAATATCTGCCTCGGTCCAATCAGAGATTGGGAAGACGCGCATCGTCTGCTCTGGTGCAAGGCGAGTGTTGTATGTACGCCACAACTCAGGGCGCTGTTCGCGTGGATTCCATCGATGACCAGGATCTCGAACGCTAAAGATGCGCTCTTTCGCCCTGCTCTTTTCTTCATCGCGCCTAGATCCACCGATAGCTGCATCAAAGCCATGCATATCTAGCGCTTGGCGAAGGGCTACAGTCTTCATCACACGGGTGTATTCAGAGGCGCTTGTATTAAAGGGATTAATTCCAGATTGCACGCCTTCTTGGTTGGTGTGAATGATCAACTGTGATTTGGTCTCTGCTGCAATTCTGTCACGGAAAGAAATCATCTCTTTAAACTTCCACGTTGTATCGATGTGAAGCAAAGGGAATGGAATCGGGGATGGATAGAAAGCCTTACGGGCTAGATGGAGCAAGACGGAAGAATCTTTTCCGATCGAATACATCATGACCGGCTTCTTAAACCCAGAGGCCGTTTCACGTAGAATTTCAATAGATTCATTCTCTAGCTCTTTGAGAATTGCTGGGATTTTACTCATACCCTCACAGCCTTGAAGTTGTAATCAGAGATTTCTTTTCCGATTTGTAGGAGGAAATCTTCCTGCACTTTACTCGATTTATCCTGCTTTACTGTTGTTGGCGCGAGAGTTAATTGATCCCAATCAGAAAAGTCATCAAACTGCGCGAACTTCTGAATTTCTCGCACCTTTTCAGGGTTCTGTAGATCGACAAAATCTACATCTAAGATCGGGCAATCTTGCTTTTTAGCGAAGTGTAAATAATCTGTATAAAACTTTGTGTAGTTAGTGATAAATGTTTCAAATTCACGACGATCAAGATTAATCACAAGATCTGAAGTACTAGTGGTGTGCCATTTTCCTGATGCATTTGCCTTTTTGTGAGAAACAAAACGATCAAGATGATTGCGCCTGAGAAAGATAATGTGCGGCTTAAATTCGGCGATAATTGATTGCAAAATAGGATCTGATAAATGTTGTGGGAATATCTTGATGATATGTATTCCAGGCAAACTTTGGATCGCAGCCATCGTGCGATGGGCATCTAAAGATGTTGTTTCAAATTTATTGTACTTCCAGCTTTTGCGCTGCTTGCGAAGATTGAGTGAATAACGAAGTGAGAAAAACGGATAGAAGCGATTAATTCGTTCGATCTGTGAATTCCATGCGTTAAATATGAAGAATTCACCGTAATACCTAAAGCCAACTTTTTCATTAGAGAGGAGGCTTCCAATGGCATGCGTTCCGGAACGCGGGAAAGACACAACAAATACAATCTTTGATTTCACCGGAACTGGCTTCTTGATGTATCGCGTATGGAAATACTTAGGCAGGGCCTTGAGATTCAAGAGAGCCTTTTTAGTGGTGAGAATTAAGTCAGATTGAGCGGGCTTTCTGCCATCTCTGCGCTTATCGGACATTTTCTGATCTTATCAGTGGCCTATTTGATTCTTGGTAGTCTTGGCACATGGCAT
>JBIPNL010000106.1:0-4121 GCA_044373255.1 Candidatus Planktophila sp.
AGGGCTAACGGCAGCTGATATCGACACTGTCATCGTTGCAACAATTACCTTTCCACATCAGGCACCGAGTGCTTCAACTGCCATTATCGAACGGCTCGGCAATCCCACTGCGGCGGCATTTGATCTCAGCGCAGCATGTGCCGGCTTTAGCTACGGCGTAGCCATGGCGCACGACTTTATCTTCGCTGGAACATCAAAGAAAGTTCTGGTGATCGGCGTTGAGAAGCTCTCAGATTTTACTGATCCAGATGATCGTGCCACAGCCTTTATCTTCGCCGATGGCGCAGGCGCTGTTGTGATTGGACAATCTGACACACCTGGAATCGGACCAGTTGCATGGGGCTCTGATGCGCAGAATCGTGACGCCATCACGATGGATCCACCATGGACTCTGATGCGTAATGCAGAACAAAAGAGCGTGGGAGATATTGATTGGCCAAACATTTCTCAAGAAGGTCAGAAGGTTTTTAGATGGGCCGTCTATGCAGTCAGTAAAGCCGCGCTAGAAGCAATTGAGCAAGCGGGCTTAACAGTCAACGACATTGATGTCTTTATTCCGCATCAAGCAAATATGCGAATTATCGAAACAATGGCAAAAGAGATGAAATTGCCAGCAACTACTGTGATTGCAGATGACATTCGAGTAAATGGAAATACGTCGGCAGCATCGATTCCACTTGCTATGGATATTCTTTTGGCCAATCACCCAGAGTTACATGGCAAGACTGCCCTGATCATTGGGTATGGCGCGGGGCTGGTTTACGCGGGACAAGTTGTCGAACTCCCACCAAAACCATAAATTTTTTACTATATCCCCGGCAATTACTCGATAGTAAGGCCGGGAATCATAGAGAATATCCACTTGAACCAAAGAGTAGAAAAGGGAAATAACCATGGCGCTATCAGCAGCTGATGTACTTGCTGGACTTAAAGAGATCGTAGAAGAAGTTGCTGGAGTCTCAGCATCACAGATCGAACTTGATAAGAACTTTACGGATGATCTTGATGTCGATTCACTCAGCATGGTCGAGGTCGTCGTAGCAGCAGAAGAGCGTTTCGGTGTAAAGATCCCTGATGATGCTGTAACAGATCTAGCAACGGTTGGCGATGCTGTGAACTTTATCGTTAACGCAGCTAAGTAAATATTCGCGAAATAGAAAATTTCTGTCATGAAGCGTCGCGTCGTTGTCACAGGTCTCGGAGCCACAACTCCCCTGGGCTCTGACGTTGACTCAACATGGGCCGCCCTGATTGCAGGCAAAAGTGGCGTCCGACTTCTTACCGAAGAATGGCGCGAGTTATTGCCAGTGCACTTTGCCGCTCGCGTACACACTGAGCCTGCCGATCAGATGGAGCGGGTTGAAATGCGCCGCTTGGATCGCTCTGAACAGTTTGCATTAATCGCATCTCGCGAAGCGTGGAATGATGCAGGATCTCCTGATGTTGATAAAGAGCGTCTTGGCGTTGTTATCGCTTCTGGTATCGGTGGTGTCATCACACTGTTGGACCAATTCGATAATCTGAAAGAGAAGGGTGCACGAGGAGTAAGTCCGCACACCGTTCCGATGTTGATGCCTAATGGTCCGGCTGCAAACGTCGGCCTTGAATTGCAGGCCAAAGCTGGAGTGCACACACCAGTAAGTGCCTGCGCATCAGGCGCTGAAGCAATTGGATATGCACTCGAAATGATTCGCAGCAACCGCGCAGATGTCATCGTCAGTGGTGGAGTCGAAGCTGCAATACATCAACTACCGATGGCCGGTTTTGCAGCGATGAAAGCTTTATCTACTCGCAACGATGCTCCAGAGCGCGCATCTCGCCCCTATGATCGCGATCGCGACGGCTTTGTCCTCGGAGAAGGCGGCGGAATACTCATTCTGGAAGAGTACGAGCATGCAAAGGCACGGGGTGCGAAAATTTACTGCGAACTTGTGGGTCAAGGCCTTAGTTCAGATGGGTATCACATTGCCGCTCCAGATCCTGAAGGTGCTGGGGTCCAGCGTGCAATCAAATTCGCCTTAGCCGATGCCAATCTTTCCACTAAAGACATCGTGCATTTGAACGCGCACGCGACATCAACACCTGCGGGCGACGTTGCAGAAGCACATGCACTTCGCTTGGCTTTAGGGGCAGATGCCGATCATGTTGCAGTATCTGCAACCAAATCTATGACGGGTCATCTACTCGGTGGTGCTGGCGCGATTGAATCTGTCTTTATTGTGAAGGCTCTACAAGAAAGACTTGCTCCACCAACAATTAATATCGAAAATCTTGATCCTGCTGTGACTATCGATGTAGTTCAAGATAAAGCACGCGTACTACCTGCAGGACAGATAGCAGCGCTCAACGATTCATTTGGATTTGGCGGTCACAACGTCGTACTGGCCTTCGCCAGCATTTAAATCTACTTTCTCGTTTTTACTTCGAGACAGCAAATGTCACAGAGACGGTTGATGTCACTGTCTTTTCAATTGTTGATGTGTCATATGCCCCACCATCGCTGACCATTGTTGAATCAGGTGTGGTCACTTGGAAGACACCGCTTTTAACGCTCTGTACTGCGCCAACGCTACCGCCTACCGCCTTTGTTATTGCGACAGCGCGAGTCTTAGCATCAAGCATCGCCTCTTCTAGCAGCTGTGGGCGAAGATCAGGAAGAGTGGAGATGTAGTACTGAGGTCCGTAGTTATTTACATTGACACCACTTTGCAGAAGTGAACCAATTCCTTGCGAAAGTTTGTAGACAAGTTGCACATCAGTGGTGCGCACTGTGATGTCGCGGGATGCTCGGTAAGAGAGAATTCGACCGGTGTTATTTCCGTTCTGCCACTCTTCATTTGCATAGGTTGAAACTGCTCCGAGAGTAAGCGCACTTGCTGGGATTCCACCTTTAGTGAGGTAAGCGCTCACCGCATCAACATCAGAGCCAACTTTCTTGACGGCGTCGGCCACCAATTGGCTAGAGAGAGCAACGTTAAGTGTCCACGCCACATTGTCAGCAGTTGCACTTGTTTTGGCTGAACCTGTCACAGTAATTCCGTTATCGGTGCGTGCGGCAAAACCTGCGCCAACTTTTACAAGTCCGCCACCCACCGCCAGAGCCATAATCAATGATGCAGCAATTACTGTAATTGAACGGGACTTTTCACCAGAATTAAATGTGCTCATAAATGCATTCTATAACTATTTAGATTGCCTTAAGTGCAATTGCCTCTTCAAACTCGACGCTACGGAAGGGTTCGAGTGCTAGCTCCCAGGCCGTTCCCAGAAGTCTCTCAAGTTCCTCACGCAAAGACTCTTCATCAAAACTTTTTTTCAACCCTTGCATTAATAGTTCCTCTGAAATCGAGATGGAGCCCAGCTCATCAATGCTGCTGCGATGTAATCCCAGTTCGGGGACGAATCGAAAGAACTCTCCACCCGTTTCGCTCTCTTCGCGAACTTCAAAACGTAGGTAGTGCCACGCCTTCAGCGCTGTTGTAATTTTTGCTGCTGACCCTTTTCGATCTCGGAATTCAACAGTTGCACGAAATGTTCCCGCCGCCTTTGGTTGACTCTTCCATTCCAGTGCGAGCCAATTTCCAAGGATGGTTTGGAGACCCCATTCGATGTGCGGGCGAAGAGCGGCAGGTGCGCTATGAATTACAAGAAAGCCGGTGGCATGCGATTTAGACGCAGCGGAACGACTGGAAGAAGCGATCGCTTCCATAACAAACTCCTAGCAAGGCACGCGATGTGGGTGGATTTGCGCGACCTTCCCCGATCCGCAACACCAATTCCCGCAATCAAGCATGAGCTAGTAGATATATGGTGGCATGAGCGTGGAAAAAGGTAAAGGTGAGGTATTGGTGTAGGCAAAAATAGGGTTAGACTTGGGCTTAGTCGGACGCTTAATCAGGACCCGTTTCATGGCAGTAGTGCTTTGCTCGGTATCGCTGGCGCAAGAGGAAGACCGTGTTTGAGGATTTCTCACACACCCACATATCGAAGGAATAGTAAAACATGGCAACAGGTACAGTTAAGTGGTTCAACTCTGAAAAGGGATTCGGTTTCATTGCAGTTGATGGTGGCGGACAAGATGTATTCGTTCACTACTCAGCAATCCAAGGAAACGGTTACAA
>JBIPNL010000107.1:0-4116 GCA_044373255.1 Candidatus Planktophila sp.
AACATTTGCTTTGCGCTGAGCTTCACGCACCGCTTCTAACTCGTCGGGTGAGCAATAGCAGTGGTATGCATCTTTGTTATCGAGAAATGTTTGAGCCCACTTGGCATAGATATCAAGACGTTGTGACTGTAGGTAGGGACCGTTATCCCCACCAACTTCAGGACCCTCATCCCAATTCAGTCCAAGCCACTTTAGGGTATCGATTGCTGCCTGAATATATTCATCGGTAACGCGGGTCGTATCAGTATCTTCAATACGGAAAAGAAATGTTCCACCTGTGTGACGAGCGTATGCCCAGTCAAAGAGAGCGGTGCGAATGTTTCCAACATGAAGATCACCAGTTGGAGAAGGTGCAAAACGTACCTTTACTTTTTTCGCACTCATGGCTTTGCACTCACTCTATTCGTTAGCTGGCCCAATCCCTCGATGGATATGGCAATAGTTGATTTAGCTGGCATCGGACCGATTCCTGCAGGTGTACCTGTAATGATGACATCTCCTGGAAGTAAGGTCATGACTTGCGAAACAAAGTTGATGATATCGGGGACTTTAAAGATCATGTCACTGAGATGAGCATCCTGCTTAATCTCGCCATCGAGTGTTGCAGTGATGCGCTGTGTTCCCGGAACAAATTCAGTTTCAATCCACGGTCCGAGCGGACAGAAGGTATCAAAGCCTTTGGCACGACTCCACTGCCCATCTTTCTTCTGCAGCTCGCGACAGGTCACATCATTTGCCAAGGTGTAACCAAAGATCACATCGTTGACCTTCTCTTTCGGTACATCTTTGCAGATTCGTCCAATAACAATGGCTAGCTCAGCCTCATAATCAATTGTTGGTGCCATCGCTGGCCAGACGATTGTGTCACCGGGTCCAATAATTGTTGTATTTGCCTTAAGAAAAATAATTGGTTCGTCAGGAACAACGCCACCCATCTCGGCAGCGTGATCAGCATAATTCTTCCCAATTGCCACAACTTTGCTGCGAGGAATGACCGGCGCTAATAGACGCACTTTAGTGAGTTCGATACGAGCTGCAGTTTTTACAATGCCTTGATAAATCGGATCCCCATCAATAATTGTGATCAGATTATCTTCATCTAAAATCCCAAAGAGTGGGTCGGTTCCTAGCCCTGCATCGGGACCTGGCGAGAAACGAACGATACGCATTGACCTATCTTAGCGTAGCGATTTCACCTGACTCGTCGATATGAAAGATGGAAGCAGACGGTGAATGCGTGTGAATAATTGTGGTTGCTGCTGTTGCGACTCCAGCGAGAACTACGGCTTCAATTCCTGAAATCTGCGATGCCATCGCAACCGTGAACACTGCCTGTATGGCATCGAGTGTGAGCTCAGGTGTATCAATTGAAATTGCAACGTAGGTGCGACCTGTTGAATCACGAAGCGCTGCAGCTTGAGGTGAACCGGTGCGTTTTAAGGTTGCTAGTGCCAGGGTTGCTAGCTTTTGGTCTTCCACATTTTCAAAACTATTCATTGTTATCTTCTTCATCGCTACGCTCGATAATCACTGAACTAATGCGGCGTCTGCGGCCGATCGGACGCTCGGATGTGATCTTCCATCCTTTAAGTGTGATGGTTGAACCAGCAATTGGTACTCGACCAAGCTTTTGCGCCATGAGGCCACCAATGGTGTCAACATCCTGCGAATCTGAATCCTCAAAATCAATTTTGAGTTCATCGGCCAGATCTTCAATATGTAACGTCGCCTTAGCGCGCGCCTTATCTTCTGTGATCCAGGAGAACGCCTCAATTCCATCATCAAACTCATCAGCAATTTCACCGACGATCTCTTCAATAATGTCTTCGATCGTAATGATTCCAGCAGTACCACCGTACTCATCAACAACAATTGCAAGGTGAATCTGATCGCGCTGCATCTCTTTGAGAAGTTCTGCCGCAATCTTAATTTCCGGTACAAAAACAGCTGGGCGCATTAGCTCGCCCACGCGCTCAGTGGTCTCAGCCTCGTGGTGATCGAGTGCGCGCTTTGCTAAATCTTTTACGTAGGCAATTCCAATGATGTTATCGAGGTTCTCACCCACAACAGGTATGCGGGAATATCCAGAACGTAAAGCCAGCGATAGGCCCTGGCGCAGAGTCTTATCTTGCTCAATCCACACCATATCTGTGCGGTGAACCATGAGTTCGCGAACCAGGGTGTCACCGAGTTCGAATACTGAGTGAATCATTTCGTGTTCATCAGATTCCACGAGACCGCGCTCATGTGCCTGATCTACCAAGTCACGCAGTTCTGCTTCATTGGTAAATGGTCCTGATCTAAAGCCTTTACCTGGTGTAATTGCATTACCAACTGCGATAAGCAATTTTGTAACCGGGCCCAGAATGACCGCTAGGAATGCTGAGATAACAATTCCTGCACGAGCCCATCGATGAGGGTTCTGTCTACCTAATGTACGAGGCCCAACGCCAATAACAACGTAAGAGAGAACGACCATGACTACGACAGTCCATAGGTAAGCAAAACCTGAAGAGAAGACTTGCAAGAAAGCGCGCAAAACGAGTGCTGCTGCTGTGAACTCACAAACTTTGCGCACAAGGAGAATCACATTGAGGAATCGTGCGGGCTGGGCTGAGTACTTCTTCAATAAATGCCCGCCACGTTTTGACTCGAGTTCTTCAATCAGGACGCGAGAGATCGAGGTGAGAGCAGATTCAGATGCCGCAAGAAAGCCAGCAAAACCAATCAAAAGAATAATTGAAATGATCGAGACAAGGTCCACTAGGACGCTCCCCATTCCTTCACTAATTTCTCCTGCAGGGTGAACATTACTTTCTCATCCTCCAGATTTGCGTGGTCATATCCAAGGATATGCAGTAATCCGTGCACAGCCAAAATAAAGAACTCATGATTGCTCGAGTGTCCAGCAGTGGTTGCTTGACGTACCGCAACCGATGGGCAAATCACGATATCGCCAAGGGTGACAGCTTCGCCATCATGTTCTGGCATATCCATAGGGAAAGAGAGGACATCTGTTGAGCCTGGTTCATTCATCCATTTGATATGGAGCTCTGTCATCTCGACTTCATCGACAAATGTAAGACTGACTTCGCATTCCGGATTGAGATTCAAGGCACGCAAAGAGTAAGAAATAAGTGAGGTGATCTCATCGCTTGGAACTAGTTCTCCAGAGCGATTGTTTGATTCAATCGTCATTATTTATCAGCTGTGTCGAATATTTCGAGGGGTTTGGGCGGCGCTATCAAAAGCATCGTACGCCTTGACGATGTCACCAATTAAACGGTGACGCACAACGTCTTCGGCAGTGAGCTCGATAAATGAAATGTCATCGACTTCGCCAAGAATGTCTCGGATGATTCGAAGACCTGATTTAGCACCGTTGGGTAGATCGACCTGAGTGACATCTCCTGTGATGACCATCTTGGAACCAAATCCCAGGCGAGTCAGAAACATCTTCATCTGTTCTGGGGTCGTGTTTTGTGCTTCATCCAAGATAATAAATGAATCATTAAGTGTGCGACCACGCATAAATGCGAGTGGGGCAACTTCAATGACACCGCTCTGCATCAAGCGCGGAATTGAATCTGGATCAATCATGTCATGCAAGGCATCAATGAGAGGGCGCAAATATGGGTCAATCTTTTCAGTGAGAGTTCCAGGGAGAAAGCCGAGCTTCTCCCCTGCCTCAACTGCTGGGCGGGTCAAGATTATGCGATTAACTTTCTTCGCCTGCAAGGCGGCAACAGCCTTCGCCATTGCTAGATAAGTCTTTCCTGTTCCGGCAGGGCCGATTCCAAACGTAATTGTGTTCTCATCGATGGCATCAACATAATGCTTCTGATTGGCCGTCTTGGGGCGAATAGTGCGTCCGCGGTTACTCACAATATTGAGTGAGAGAACCTCTGCCGGATGTTCGACCGGATCGTGTGCCAACATCTCGATGCTCCGCTTAACAGCATCTGTGGTGAGCGCTTGTCCAGATCGAATAACAACCATCATTTCGGCAAAGAGTTTTTCTAGAGCGATGCAATCAATGTGTGGGCCACGCAGTGTGATTTCATTTCCGCGTACTGTCATTGCAACAGATGGGAAACCGGCTTCAATAATATTGAT
>JBIPNL010000108.1:0-4114 GCA_044373255.1 Candidatus Planktophila sp.
GTGCGATTCCTAGCTCGCCATCACCTTGCGCATCGATCCAGCCAACGGGGCCGGCATATCTCCCACGGTTCATTCCTTCAAGTGAGCTAATTACTTTCATAGCCATATGTGTAGGCGTTCCGCAGACAGCAGCTGATGGATGTAAACGTGAGAGCAATGAGAATGCATCAACATCAGCTTTTGATTCGATCAGTGCACCAGTCACATCTGTGGCCAGATGCATGACATTGGCAAGGTGTAAGACAAATGGAGACTCGGGAACATTTGTTGATGTGCAGAATGGTTCAAGGGCATCGGCGACGGATCGAACTGCATACTCGTGCTCTTCTAGATCTTTTGAAGACCGCGCAAGGGATGCCGCAAGTGCCAAATCTTTCTCGTCATCACCAGTCTTACTGATCGTGCCCGCTAGAACACGAGATGTAACCATTCCTCGTGAAAGACGAAGTAATAATTCAGGAGTTGCCCCGATGAGATTATCGACTGAAAAAATCCATGTAGATGGATAGTTTTCACTGAGATTATTCAGTAACGAACGAGTGTCGATGACTTTCTCGGTAACTGCAATCAAATCTCGCGCTAGAACAACTTTTTCCAGCTCGCCAATTTCAATCTCTCCGATGGCTGTTGCAACTCGAGACATCCATTCATTGGGAGTAAGCGAGCCATCTCTCCAAGTAAATTCGGGATGCACTAAATCCGGCGCTTTCTTCGGTAAGTAAGGCTGGGCTTTATCTCCAATCCAGGTCATCCATGAAATACCAGCGCGAGCTCCCACCACAATTTCAGGGATAACGAGTACTGAGGCTTCATTTTCATCAAAGCTAAAGGAGCTAAAGAGAATTGGACCGGTGCCGCTGATGTTTAAGGTATTCGTCACACTGAGTGTTGCTAGTTGGCTCTGCCACCATTCACGTGCATCTCGGAATCGGCGAGGTCCGCTCACCGTTGTCTTTGCATAGACACCCCAACCAACTAATCCTTGACCACCACGAACCCACGACAGATGATCTTTATCGGGTAGTAAATCTAAAAGTGGCAGGTGAGAAGCAAGCTTTGTCGTAGTTACAGGGATAAGGGAAGTCATAGAAAATTATGCGTTAAGTTTTCGCGAAATTCTCTTCCATATAAGTGGAAGTGAGGTTGCAGTGATTGTAATTTTTAGCGCTTCACCAAAGATAAATGGTGTCAGTCCGGCTGCGATGGTCTGTGACCACGTCATCCCTAAACTGTAGTGAAGCCAGGTAAGACCAAAGGCAAAGATAATCACGCTTCCAAGAATGAGCATCGGAAACGATGTGCGGAATTTTTGATCTGCTTTTCGCTGTGCGAGGTAACCAATAACAATGGTTGCAACTAACATTCCGATGAGATATCCACCGGTTGCGCTAGTGATTCGCGCAAGGCCGTGATTTGGCAGAGTTGCAGATGGAGCAAAGAGTGGCGCACCAGCAATTGCTGCTAATAGATATGTAGCAAAGGTTGCAGTGGCAAGGCGAGCGCCGTATGTAGTTGCGATTAGGAAGACGCCAAGAGTCTGTCCTGTGACAGGAACAGGTGAGCCTGGAACTGGGATCGCGATTTGTGCAAGCGCTGAGAGAAAAAGGACGCCTCCGACAAGAAAAAGTGAATGTGTCAGTGCGGTTGATTCCGGAAAGACAGCGCTACGTAGAGTCTGTGATTGTGCTCGACTCGAGGCCATATCGCACTCCTTTATCCGTGAAATCGAAGTTGTGGTTAAGCCTACCTTCAGCGAGAATACGTGCATGTCGCGAGCGAATATGGATAAGAATCCGCAGGAAGTAGCTGCGATGTTCGATGGAGTCGCTCGTCGTTATGACATCGTCAACGATATTTTGAGCCTGGGTCGGACCAAGGCCTGGCGCAGGGCTGCTACCAAGGTGATTGCCCCGGTTCCAGGGATGAAGATCCTGGATATGGCGGCAGGGACCGGCTCTAGTTCGGCTCCATTAGCTGCCGCAGGCGCCGATGTGATTGCCGCCGATTTCTCAGAAGGGATGATCGCAGCGGGCAAAAAGGTCCGCCCTCATCTCACCTTTATCAAGGCCGATGCCCTCAATCTTCCCTTTGAAGATAACTCCTTTGACCTCTTTACTATCTCTTTCGGCCTGCGCAATACCCAGAACACCGCCAAATCCCTGGCTGAGGCCCGTCGCGTGGTCAAACCAGGGGGACGCCTGGTTGTTGTTGAATTCTCCAGCCCCACCTTTGCCCCGTTTAGAGCTATCTATATGAATTATTTGATGCGCGCCCTGCCCTTTATCGCCCGCAAGACTTCCTCCAATCCTGATGCCTATATCTACCTCGCCGATTCGATCAGGGCTTGGCCTGATCAAAAAGCGCTCGCAGCACAGATCGTTGATGCCGGGTGGACTCAGGTGGGCTGGAAAAACCTCACCGGCGGAGTTGTGGCAATTCACATGGCTGTAGCCCCTTAGTCGATTTCCCCTCACGCTCCCAACGCCTAGACTTACGCCCCGTGAGCGCTAATCCATATGTACCAATCCTCATCCTCTTCGCCATCGGCTTTGGCTTTGCCGTCTTTTCGGTAGGGATCGCCTCAGTCACAGGGCCAGCGCGTTATAACCGCGCAAAGCAAGAGGCATACGAGTGCGGAATTGAGCCATCACCACAAGCACTCGAAGGTGGACGCTTTCCAGTTAAATACTTTTTAACAGCAATGCTCTTTATTGTTTTCGATATTGAAATGGTCTTTCTCTATCCATGGGCTGTCACCTTTGATCAGCTTGGGCTTTTTGGATTAGCTGAGATGGCGATTTTTATTGGAACAATTTTTGTCGCTTTCGCATATGTGTGGCGACGTGGTGGATTGGAATGGGATTAAGACATGGGTCTTGAAGATAAGTTACCAAGCGGAATCCTTCTCTCTACCGTTGAAGGTTTGGCCGGTTACATGCGTAAGAGCTCACTCTGGCCAGCCACTTTTGGTCTAGCGTGCTGCGCGATTGAAATGATGGCAGTTGGTTCTGCACCAAAGCACGATATTTCACGCTTTGGAATGGAGCGCTTTAGCGCTTCACCTCGTCAAGCAGATCTCATGATTGTTGCAGGTCGCGTTTCACAGAAGATGGCTCCAGTGCTGCGTCAGATTTACGATCAAATGACTGCGCCAAAATGGGTCATCGCAATGGGCGCATGTTCTTCTTCAGGTGGAATGTTTAACAACTACGCAATCGTGCAAGGTGTCGATCACGTTGTTCCAGTTGATATCTATCTTCCAGGATGCCCACCACGCCCAGAACAATTAATGGATGCGATCATTAAATTGCACGAACAAATTAGCAACACATCCCTTGGACCTAATCGTGAAGCCATTATCAAAGAGGTCGAAAAAGCAGCGTTAAATGCTCGCCCAACGATCCAGCTTGGCTCCTTTCCACTTGAAGGGACTCATGCATAATGAGTGAAACCCAGCAAGGAATGTTTGGCGCGCGCGGCACTGGCGATACATCAGGCTACGGTGGCCTTGTTGCAACTGCGGCAGCTACTGGTTCAACAGAGCGCCCATTTGGTGGATATTTTGATCAAGTAGCCGATGACCTCGAGCGCGCATATCCAGACTTTGCTGATGCAATTACCCGCGTTGTTGTAGATCGCGGCGAACTCACACTTCACATCAAGAAAGATCGCCTGGTCGAAGTTGCTCGCATCTTGCGCGATAAGTTGCTCTTTGAAATGTGCATGGGTGTCTCAGGAGTTCACTACCCAGAGCGCAACGGTAGCGAATTGGTGGCTGTCTATCCATTGCTTTCAATGACTAAGAACCAGCGCATTCGCCTTGAAGTTGCTACATCTGATTCTGATCCACATATTCCATCAGTTGTTGATGTGTGGGGCGGCAACAATTGGCACGAGCGCGAAACTTTTGACATGTTCGGAATCATCTTTGATGGCCACCCAGGGCTTACTCGCATCTTGATGCCAGATGATTGGGACGGTCACCCTCAACGTAAAGATTATCCACTCGGCGGAATCGCTGTTGAGTACAAAGGTGCAACAACACCTGCTCCATCTGAGCGGAGGTCATACCAGTGACAACAGCATTTGATCCATACGCATCCTCTCGCGAAAC
>JBIPNL010000001.1:0-56887 GCA_044373255.1 Candidatus Planktophila sp.
TCGACTGTGGCGATAAGGATCGAAGGTGGGCACGCACTTGCTTCAGTTCACGTTTTTCACTATCGATCAGCGCCGTCATCGTGCGCGCTGCGCGATCACGGGCAGTTGAAATCTGATCTACTCGCGATGACACAATCACCATCGGATCTTTCATCACAGGGCGAGCTGTTAAATGCGAGATTGTTGAGATTTCAAAATCGAGAAGATGAGTGACTTTGCGAAATAGACGTTGGCGGATCAGCTCGATATCGGCGATCTCTTGGGCAATATCTGGAACCACTCTTTTGGCAGCATCAGTCGGGGTTGAGGCTCTGTAATCTGCAACGAGATCAAGCAGTGGTGAATCCTTCTCATGGCCGATCGCGCTAACAATCGGCGTCAGACACGAACCAGCGAGGCGAACTAAGCTCTCATCACTAAATGGCAAGAGATCCTCAAATGATCCACCGCCTCGCGTAATGATGATGACATCCACATCTCCATTAGCCTCAAGTTCGGCAAGTGCTTGTGAAACCTCAACAACTGCAGCACTTCCTTGCACAGCAACTTCGCGAATTTCAAATTCAACTGCCGGCCAACGACGGCGCGCATTTTCAACAACATCTTTCATCGCATCGGTGTTGCGTCCGCAGATCAAACCGACCTTCTTGGGTAGGCGCGGCAGAGCAACTTTACGATCTGCATCAAAGAGGCCTTCTTTAGCGAGAGCGCCTTTAAGTTCTTCGAGACGTGCTAATAATTCACCAACACCAACCTGGCGAATCTCTTTCGCCGACATCGTCAGCGTTCCACTCTTTGTGTACCACGACGCCTTGGCATGAATAACAACGCGTGCATTTGCAGGAAGCGGTTGCACCGACGCTAAGACGGTTTTGTAACACATGACAGAAAGGCTCATATCGGCGCTGGTATCGCGCAGGCGCATAAATGCCATTCCGCCGCTGCGTTCGTTGAGCTCTGAGATCTCGCCCTCAATCCAGATGGGGCCCAATCGATCGAGATACTCCTTAATTGCTTCAGTGACAACGCGCACTGGCGCGGGTTTCTCACTTGAAGTTTCGAACATGAGCCCAGCCTAATAGACTCGCCCACATGGATTCAGGCAAACGCGTACTTCTGGCCGCCCCCCGTGGATATTGCGCCGGCGTAGATCGCGCAGTGATCACCGTTGAAAAAGCGCTTGAGGCGTATGGCGCACCTGTCTATGTCCGCAAAGAGATTGTTCACAATAAGCACGTTGTCCAAACCCTCGAACAAAAAGGCGTCATCTTTGTCAACGAAACAGATGAAGTTCCAGAAGGTCGAACCGTCATCTTTTCAGCTCACGGTGTTTCACCTGCAGTCCATGAGCAGGCAGCAGCGCGCAGCCTAAAAACAATTGATGCCACCTGCCCACTTGTCACCAAGGTTCATCATGAGGTGCGTCGCTTTGCCAATGATGAGACAGAGATTTTATTGATTGGCCACGAAGGTCACGAAGAAGTTGAAGGAACTGCAGGAGAGGCTGTCGGTAAGGTCAAGATTGTTGATGGACTAGATGGCGCTCGCTCTGTGCAACCTACACCGGGCAAGAAGCTGGTCTGGTTATCGCAGACGACGCTCAGTGTTGATGAAACGTTAGAAGCCGTTGCGATATTGCGTCAACGTTTTCCTGAAATCCAAGATCCGCCATCTGATGATATTTGTTATGCAACGCAGAACCGCCAGGAAGCAATTAAAGCTATTGCACCACAGGCTGATCTTGTGCTCGTTGTTGGTTCCACAAACTCATCTAACTCAGTTCGCTTGGTTGAAGTTGCGCTGGAATATGGTGCTAAGAAGGCATATCTGATCGACTATGCCTCAGAGGCTAAGGATGAATGGCTTATTGGTGTGAAGACTGTTGGCGTAACAAGTGGTGCATCAGTACCTGAGATCTTGGTCCGCACAGTTCTTGATTGGCTCAGCCTTCACGGCTTTGGCAATGTTGAAGAGGTACGCGCAACTGAAGAGACACTTCTCTTCTCGCTCCCACCTGAACTTCGTAAAGATTTAAAGGCGATGGGTAAAGCTTAAACTCGACTCTTTGGCTTACGTTGCTTCGCTTTTTCATTAAGGAACATAAACCATCCATATACCGCTGAAATAAGTAGCCACGGACCGACCGAAGCTAAAGCTGCGACGATATCGATACCAAGGCGCGAAATAGAAAATCCATCGGTTGCAAGAAAATAGAGTGTGATCAGCCCAGCAAGAACAAGTGGCGGGGTAACAACTGAGACATAGCGCGTGCCGGGACGGCCAAAGCGAATTCCACCAAAGGTAACAACTGCAATAACCAGGCCGGTCAGGATGCCGGTGCCGCCGCGAAGTGAGAGCTCGGCAAAGGTAAAGAGAAAGATAAAGAAAATCTGGAGGACAACTACGCCCTGCTTCTTAAGGCCGGGGCCACTGATTGCCGGAAGTGAACTTGTCATTGCTCCTCCTTCACCTCTTCTGCATCGATAAAGTCATCTTCTGCAGCAACTTCGCCATTTTTTAATTCACGTACCTGGGCTGGCGCATCAGGATATGCAAGTGCAAGTTTATCTTTATCTCCGGAAACCCCATAACTCAAAATCTTTGCAGCAGCACGCTTGACTGTGGATTCAGCAGTTGGAATCAGCTCGGCATAGGCCTTACTGAGTGTGTTGATGGCGCTACCAACTTTGATAATGCGCGAGTGGAGCAGCGTCAGATCTTTCATAAATGCAGCAGCTGACTTGGAGATATCTTCTGCATTTCGCGCTACCGCATTGCGAGAGTAAACATTTCCGATTGTGCGAAGCAGCGCCATCATCGATGTAGGTGTTGCGATAGTGACATTGAGCTTGAAGGCCTTTTCGAGGAAGAGTGGATCAACGCGAAGGGCCTCTGTGAGCAGCGATTCAAAGGGCACAAAGAGAATCACAAAATCTGGCGAATCTTGGGAATCGTGATAGCCACGCTTTGCCAGCGTCTCTACATGCTTTGAGAGATCTTTCCGGTGCTCAGTAAAGAGCGCTTCACGGGCATCGCTATCTTCTTCCTCGTGCGCTTGGATAAAACGGTCAAAAGGAAACTTGGAATCGATAAATAACTTAGTGCCACCTGGCATTTTGACGGTGATATCTGGAATACCGGAAGAGTCAGCATCTGTTGTTGAGCGCTGAGCGGTGAATTCAATATCTTTACGCAAGCCCGCATCTTCCAGCATCAGTTCAAGTTGGGCCTCGCCAAATTTTCCACGTGTTGCAGAGTTTGAGAGCGCTCCTGCGATTGCTTTGGTCTGTGCCACCAGTGATTCATTATGTGAAGACATGGCACGTACTTGTGCGCGGATATCTGATTCAGCTTCGATGCGACGACGATCGGCGTCTCCTGCTTCTTTCTGCAACTTCTCCATCGCGCTCTTCATCGCCTCAAGTTCGCCCGCTAACTTTGAACCTGCCATTGCGTTATCTCGCTCGCTCTTATAGAGATCGCGTTCGGCGCGAGCGGCGTTCAGTTGTTCGTTCAGTTCTGTCGATGATGTAGCCCCGCTGCCCGCGCTCTTGCGCCAGAGGAAGTACCCAATGGCAAGGCCGAGGATCAAGCCGATCACCAGAGTCAGGATGGTTACGAGTGCGCTATTTGTGCTGGACGTCGTCGTCATAGAGGTCATTGCCCTATCGTGGCAGGAGCCACTGACAATCACGCGTAGGCTCTACCTCCTATGAGTCTGTCAATTGGAATCGTCGGCCTGCCCAATGTGGGTAAGTCCACCCTCTTTAACGCTCTGACCAAGAACAATGTCTTGGCAGCGAACTATCCCTTTGCCACCATCGAACCAAACGTCGGCGTTGTCGGCGTACCTGATGCGCGCTTGGCCAAGCTGGCCACTCTCTTTGGATCTGAAAAGCTCCTCCCTGCAGCCCTCTCCTTTGTTGATATCGCCGGAATCGTTAAAGGCGCTTCAGAAGGTGCCGGCCTGGGAAATAAGTTTCTTGCCAACATTCGCGAGACCGATGCAATCTGTCAGGTGATTCGCGTCTTTAACGATGACGATGTTGTTCACGTGGATGGTCGAATCGATCCAGGTAGTGACATGGAGACCATCAATACAGAGCTCGCGCTCGCTGATTTACAGACAATTGAGAAAGCAATTCCGCGTCTTGAGAAAGAAGCAAAGACTGCTAAAGATCGTCTGCCTGTTTTGGAAGCGGTGAAGGCTGCTAACGAATGGTTGCAATCAGGTAAACCTTTGTCACAATCATCGATCGATCGCGAACTTTTGCACGAACTACATCTATTGACTGCAAAGCCTTTCCTCTATGTCTTTAACGTTGATGCAGCAGAGCTTGGCGATAAAGATTTGCGTGCAAAATTACAGGCACTTGTTTCACCTGCTCAAGCAATTTTTCTTGATGCAAAGACCGAGGCAGAGCTTGCCGAACTTTCAGATGACGATGCGATGGAATTGCTTGAGTCAATTGGCTTAACAGAACCAGGCCTTGCAACACTTGCTCGCGTTGGTTTTGATGCCCTAGGTCTGCAGACATATTTGACTGCTGGCCCTAAAGAAGCGCGGGCATGGACAATTCACAAAGGTGATACTGCGCCAAAGGCAGCAGGTGTGATTCACACTGATTTTGAAAAGGGATTTATCAAAGCCGAAATCGTTTCATATGATGATTTGATGGCCGCTGGCTCAATGGCTGATGCGAAATCAGCTGGCAAAGTGCGTATGGAAGGCAAGGATTACGTCATGCACGACGGTGACGTAGTCGAATTTCGCTTTAACGTGTAATTCTTCGAAGGCAATTACTAGCAACCAGCACTGATAGACTGACTTCCTGCACTTCGCACGCAAGTGCCCTTATTTATGGAGTTTGTCCTCAATGTCGAAAAAACAAGAGCACCTTAAAGGCCTGCCAGAGAAGCGTCGCGAAGACCTTCGTAACGTCGCGATCATCGCTCACGTAGACCATGGAAAGACCACTCTCGTTGATGCGATGCTGTGGCAATCCGGTGCGTTCGCGGCCCACAAGGTTCAAGGCGAAGGCCAGGAACGCATGATGGATTCGATGGATCTTGAGCGCGAAAAAGGAATTACGATTCTTGCCAAGAACACCGCTGTAAAGCGCGGTGACACCATCGTGAACATTATTGATACACCAGGCCACGCAGATTTCGGCGGCGAGGTAGAGCGCGGACTAGAAATGGTCGACGGCGTTATCTTGTTAGTGGATGCATCAGAAGGCCCACTTCCACAGACTCGTTTCGTATTGCGTAAAGCTCTGGAAAAGAATCTCCCAGTTATTTTGTTGATCAATAAAGTCGACCGTCCCGATTCACGTATCGCCGAAGTTGTCGATGAAGCGTACGAACTCTTCCTTGACCTCGGTGCAAATGAAGAGCAGATTGAATTTCCAGTTGTCTATGCATCAGCTAAGGCAGGACGTGCATCATTGACTCGTCCGGCAGATGGTGGAATGCCAGAGGAGACAAACCTTGACGTTCTCTTCGACACTATCTTCTCTGCAATTCCAGCTCCGGTTTATCATGAAGGTGCACCTCTTCAGGCACATGTGACAAACCTTGACTCGTCACCATTTCTTGGGCGTCTTGCACTCTGTCGCGTACGCGAAGGTGTAATCAAAAAGGGTCAGACAGTTACATGGTTAAAGACAGATGGCACACAAGAGCGAGTAAAGATTTCAGAACTTTTGATTACCGAAGCGCTCGAGCGCGTTCCGGCACTAGAAGCACATCCTGGAGACATCATCGCTGTTGCGGGTATCGAAACAATTACTCTCGGAGAAACACTGGCAGATAATGAGAATCCGCATGCGCTGCCGTTGATTATTGTCGACGAGCCTTCAATCTCGATGACTATCGGTATTAATACATCTCCATTGGCTGGAAAGAGCGGAAAACTCCTTACTGCACGCCAAGTAAAGGGTCGCCTTGATGCTGAGCTCGTAGGTAACGTTTCATTGCGCGTTCTCAATACTGATCGCCCAGATACCTGGGAAGTGCAAGGTCGTGGAGAACTTCAGCTAGCTGTTCTCGTTGAGATCATGAAGCGCGAAGGTTTTGAACTTACAGTCGGTAAGCCACAAGTAGTTATCAAGAAGATTGATGGCAAGGTACACGAACCGATGGAGCGCTTAACAATTGATGCACCGGAAGAGTACTTGGGTGTTCTTACACAGTTGATGGCTCTTCGTAAGGGACGTATGGAACAGATGGTTAACCACGGAACCGGTTGGATCCGTCTTGATTACAAGGTTCCATCACGTGGACTTATTGGTTTCCGTACCGAATTCCTTACAGAAACTCGCGGTACCGGTTTGCTACACCACGTATTTGATGGTTACGAGCCTTGGTATGGCGATATTCGTACCCGTGCAACGGGCTCACTTGTTTCAGATCGCATGGGAACAGTTACGTCGTATGCGTTGTATGGAACGCAAGATCGCGGAACAATCTTTGTTGAACCAGGTGATGAAGTGTACGAAGGCATGGTTATCGGCGAGAACTCTCGCAGTGATGATATGGACGTGAACTGTGTTCGCGAAAAGAAGCTCACTAATATGCGCGCATCAGGTACTGATGAATCAGAGCGTTTGATTCCACCTAAGAAGTTAAACATGGAAGGTGCTCTCGAATTCTGTCGTGAAGATGAATGCGTAGAGGTCACTCCTGCAGTTGTCCGCATCCGCAAGGTTGTCCTCGACCAGAACGAGCGCGCACGTGCGACTTCTCGTCAAAAGAAGGCGAACTTAGCTGCAGATAGCTAGGCCACTTTCTCGCCCCCTGTCCTGCCACCAAGTTTTGTCGGTTATCTAGGGTTAAATGGCGCCTATGAAGCTGATCAAGCAGGCGTTACAGGTCACTGACCTGAGCCTTACCGATCAACAGAAAAAAGTGATTGCCCATCGTGGTTCTCCTCTTTTAATTAAGGGTGCAGCAGGGTCGGGCAAGACCACACTTCTTATCGAAGCTGCAATTGCGCGTATCAGTGATGGTGCTTCATCTGATTCGATTCTCTTTCTCACCTATGGTCGTGAGAGCGCATCCCTTATTCGCGATGCAATTGCAATCCGCAGCAGCGCAACAGGGTATGAACCACTTGCGCGAACATTTCACTCGCTTGCATTTTCAATTCTTAAGATGAAGAGCGGAGATGATTTCCGCGAACCCATCTTGTTATCCGGTGCCGAGCAAGAACAAATCATCGCTGATTTACTTGAAGGCGATATCAGCGATGGATATAAAGAGTGGCCGCCAGAATTGCGCGATAGTGATGAAAAATTAGGTAATCCATTACGTACTCGTGGTTTTATTCGCGAACTTCGTGATCTCATGATGCGTGCAAACGAGAGAAAGATTTCACCACAAGAGCTAGCAAATCGTGGTGGGCAACTCGGTGAAAAGTATTGGCCAGCCGCGGCAGCTTTCTGGAAGCGATATGAAGGTGTGATGGATCTAGCCGCTTCTGGTGCCGGAGATGCAAAGGTGCGCATCGACCCTTCTGAGTTGATTAATGCAGCCATCGCGCACCTTCATAACAGCCCCGAACTTCTGGCAACGATTCGTAAGACTTTCTCCACCATTCTTATCGATGAATTCCAAGAATCTGATCCCGCACAGCGCGAACTTCTTACGCTCATTGCACCCAATGATCTTCTTATCGCACTTGATAGTAAGAGCGCGGTAGGACGTTTTCGCGGCGCTGATCCAGATGGAGCAGATGCAGCGGCGCAATCATTTATTGGCGATCACGGCGCAGTAATTACTCTTTCGGAGAGTTATCGAAATCCAACAGAACGCGATGTGGTGATGGCGGCCAGTGCCACGGAAGAGGCTCATCTCATTGCCCACTACTGTAAAAAGGCCCATCTCCTTGATGGAATTCCTTACTCAGATATGGCAATTATTCTGCGCTCAGGTGGTGCCGGTGCATCTGCAATTCGCCGGGCCTGCATGCAAGCCTCGATTCCTACAGTGGGTGAAGTCGAAGCCCTCGGTAATAACGTGGCAATCGCGCCCTTCTTATTGTTGGCACGTATTGCAACGAATCCAAAGAAGTTGACCTTAGCTGATGTCGAAGCGCTGCTTACCAGTGAATTTGGTGGAAGTGATGCGATTTCACTTCGTCGCATTCGGCGATCACTCCTTGCAGCACGTAGTGATGATGATCTTCGCACCGGTTCAGCGATGCTTATTGACGCTCTTATCGATGGTGATATTCCAATCGAGGATGCACCTGAACTCAACCGTGTACATACACTCTTATCTCTTGCTCGTAAATCACTCGCTCGTAAAAATCCAACAGTTCACGATCTTTTGTGGGCAATCTGGAGCAATGCAGTGACAAGCGATGGAAGCAAAATAAGTGATGCATGGCGAGATGCTGCTTTGCGTGGTGGATCTCGCGGAGCGGCAGCAGATCGTGATCTTGATGCGATGATCGTTCTCTTTGATAGCGCCGCACGATTTATCGAACGTTTTCCGGGTGCTGCACCATCTGTCTTTCTCGATCAGATCAGCGAAGAATTTATCGCAGCAGATGTGATTACATCTAAAGGTGTACGCCCCGATGCCCTCGAGGTATTGACAGTTCATAGCGCTAAAGGACGCCAATGGCCGCTCGTGATTGTTGCTGGCGTACAAGAGGGGATTTGGCCAAACCTCAAAGTCCGATCGACTCTGCTTGGCGCCGAACGTTTAGTTGAACGCGAACGTCATGGAGATCATCTGCCCGATCAAGAGCTGCAGGCGATCACCGCATCTTCACTTCTTGAAGATGAACGACGCCTCTTTCATGTTGCTACAACCCGCGCAACATCGCAGTTGTTGGTCACGGCAACTTCGCGCGAAGATGATGAACCATCGATTTTCTTCCATGACATATATGAAGAAATACACGGTTTTGCGGCCGATTCGCCCCAGGCGGGTACCGCCCAACCTGCCCGGCCACTTACCGCTCCTGCGCTGGTGGCAACCCTGCGTCGCAATTTAACGTCAGAGAATTCTGAATCAGCGGCAGAACTTCTTGCCACGCTTGCCTCATCAGGAGTATCGCTTGCCCAGAGCGAGAACTGGGTTGGCGCGCGTGCACTATCGACAGATGCACCCGTTGTTAAACCGGGAGATCCTGTCTATGTATCGCCTAGCGGCGCAGAACCCTTTAC
This sequence comes from Candidatus Planktophila sp., assembly GCA_044373255.1. Classification (GTDB taxonomy): domain Bacteria; phylum Actinomycetota; class Actinomycetes; order Nanopelagicales; family Nanopelagicaceae; genus Planktophila. Next base: position 9,180 of record JBIPNL010000001.1, read on the forward strand.
AGAGTGCGGAGTGAAGTGGTTCCTAGAAAAAAGTGGCGGCACTAATGGTGACGGCGTTGCACAGCTATTGGGTTCTGCCATTCACGAATTCGCGCGACTTAAAGTTGAAAGTCCCGGCATCACACATGATGAACTTGTAGAAAAACTGGAAAGCTCGTGGTCACTGATAGATCAATCAACTGGTTGGCTTAGTTCTGCCGCCCTTAAACGAGCAAAACACATGCTGGAACGCTTTGCCCAGTATCACACCGATATTGAGAGCAAGAGTGATCGCAGCGTTGTCGGAGTCGAGCTCGATTTTAATATCTCCTTTGGAAACGTTATTGTCAAAGGAAATGCTGATCGCATTGAAGTAGATAGTGAAGGTAAGTACTTTGTCGTTGATTTTAAAACCGGAAAGAACCCAATCGGACATAAAGAGGCGCTGACTAACTTACAGCTTGCCTGTTATCAGCTTGGTGTCATCATGGATGGCTTTGGTGACAAACTCAAAGGAAATCAAACCAGTGGTTCGCACCTTGTTTTTCTTGCGCACACGACAAAAGAAGTTGCCCTTCGCCATCGTCCCGTTATCGATGCAGATGAAGTTCGCCAGCAGTTATCTATCATCGGTGCTGGTATGGGCGCTGCTACTTTTATGGCAACAGTCAATGAGATGTGCCCACGATGTGTGGTTCGTTCATCCTGTCCGGTGCAACCAACCGGGAAGTCGGTGATCTCATGATTGAGAAGTACTCACCACTTCAGGTAAGTGCCCTGATTAGAAGCGTAGATCCAGGCTTTTATGACCCTACCCCCGAGCAGGCAGCGATTATTTCAATTGCTAGTAATCCATTCGAACCGGCCGTTGTTATTGCAGGTGCAGGGTCAGGTAAAACTGAAACCATGGCATCTCGCGTGGTCTATCTCGTCGCCAATGGTTTTGTAAAACCTGATCAGATCTTAGGTCTGACATTTACGCGCAAAGCAGCCGGTGAACTCTCTGCTCGTATTCGCAAGCGTCTTCGCCAACTACAGGTTGCGATGGAGAAAGCTGGCCTGGAAGTTCCCTTCACAACACTGGATACTTCAGTGACCACCTATCACTCATATGCTGGTCGCTTACTCAGTGAGCATGCAATCCGTTTTGGTATCGATGCCGATGCGCAACCGATGGGTGAGGCCGCACTCTGGATGTCAGCGAATACTTTGGTAAGCAATTGGAACGACCCAGATTTCATCTACGAAGGTGCTCTTAACACTGCTATTGATGATGTGATGGGATTGGCTTCTCTGGTTCTCGAACACCAAGTCTCACTTGAATCAATCCGCGCCGCCGATGAAAAGACTTTGGCAGAGCTCGCACAATTCTCTGGCGGTCTCAACGACGAAGTGCGAGCAGTTGCCCGAACTGCTCGCCAAAGAATCGCACTCTTGCCACTAGTTGAACGATTTATTGAGACTCGTCGAAGCGAGGGTGAACTCTCTTTTGATGATCAGATGTCACTTGCTGCAGATATTGCGATGAAGTTTTCTGATGTGGCAACAATTGAGCGCGGTAAATATGCCGTCGTCTTACTCGATGAATATCAAGACACTTCTCAATCACAGGTGCGTTTACTTTCAGCACTCTTTGGTAACGGTCATCCTGTTACCGCAGTGGGCGATCCATGCCAATCGATCTACACCTGGCGTGGTGCATCTGCCGGCACTATCGGTTCCTTTAAAGATCACTTCCCTAAAGCACCCGGCTCGAAAGGGCGCGAAATATATGAGCTTTTGACCACCTTTAGAAATGATGAAGCAATCCTTGAACTCGCCAATGAAATCTCGCTACAGGTGCGCTCACTGGGTGGACTCGATGTCTCTGCACTCAAAGCGCGACCAGGTGCCGGTAAAGGCGATCTTGTTGTCGGTCTCTTTGAAACTATGGAAGCAGAAGCTACTGCAATCGCTGAATACATCCAGCCACATTGGAATAATCCAGATCGTTTAGTTGAAGGCAGCAAAGTTCCAAAGAGTTTTGCAGTTCTGGTTCGTAAACGTTCGCAGATTCCGGCGGTGCAAAGCGCCCTCGGTAAGGCAGGAATCGAATGTGAAGTTGTTGGTTTAAGTGGCCTCGTTCATGTTCCTGAGATCGCAGATATCGTCGCGATGCTCTCCGTCATTGCAGACCCAGATGCTGGTGCATCACTGATGCGCCTTCTTACCGGTCCTCACATGGCCCTCGGTGCTGCCGATATTGCAGCCCTGGGCGCTTACTCACGTTCTCTCGCTAAAGAATCTGCCAGTGATAGCAGATCTCTTGTAAAGAAAATTGTTGCAGGAAATCCAGATTCTGCCGAAGCTGATGATCAATTCCTTGGTTCACTCATTGACGCACTCGATGACATTGCAAAGGCAGATAAATCTCACTTTAGTCAGGTTGGTTATCAACGCCTTACCGAGTTTGCGGCAGATCTCAGGCGACTTCGTTCGCGCTCTGCCGGAGCAATCACCGACCTCATTGCAGAGATTGAGCGCTATCTCAACCTTGAAGTAGAAGTTCTCTTGCGCGATGGCACGCGATCAGGCCGCAGACATATTGATCGCTTTATGGATGAGGCGGCAAAGTTTTCCCGCAACGGTGCATCACTCAATGCTTTCTTACAGTGGCTCTCTATTGCTAGCCGCGAAGAAAGTGGCTTGAAAGCTGGTGCCGCCGAAGTTAACTTTGATGCGGTGCAGATTCTTACGATTCATAGCGCTAAGGGCGCTGAATGGGATTTAGTGGCTGTGCCAGGCTTAGCACAGGGCACATTCCCAAGTGATCACAAGGGCGATCCCGATAACTGGATTACCAACGAAAGACATATTCCCTTTGCACTACGCGGTGATGGTGGGCAACTTCCACTCTTCTCGTGGAACGGCGCGACATCAAATGCTGATGCTGGAAAAGCGGTAAAGAAATTTAAAGAAGAGTGCAACAGATTTAAAGAGCAAGAAGAGATTCGTCTGGGATATGTCGCGATGACTCGTGCAAAGACTCATCTGATCTGTACATCATCGTGGTGGCGAGATGGCCAGAGACAAGTTCCACCTTCTTCAATTTTTGAGCAAGCACAATCTGTTGCTACGCGAGTGGGACGAGTAATAAATCTAGAGGATGCACCAATCGATGGTGCGAAGAATCCACTCCGTGAAAACCCTGCTAGCGCCACATGGCCACACGATGCACTCGGTGAGCGCCGTCAACAATTTGACAACGAAATCGCTCTCGTTCTCTCTAAAGCGCCCATCTCACTTGATGCAGCTCTGGCTAACTCCAGTGATAGCGAGATAAGTTCGTGGATTCGAGATAGCCAAGCGATCATCAACGAATTTGATAACTACAAGAACGCTCTGGCACAGGTTGCGCTACCTCCACGGTTAGCAACCTCTACCTTGATTGCACTTCATGAAGACCCTGACGCACTTGCACTCTCGATTCGTCGCCCAATGCCACGAGCCAGCGATGAATTTTCTCGACGTGGTACCGCCTTCCACTTATGGATTGAAAGACACTTCAACTCGCTCACCTTCTTTGATGATGAAGATTTTGATCTGCTTGAACCGCTTGAAGCAGATCAAACCTTGGAAGAGTTAAAGAACGCTTGGCTGGCTAGCCCTTGGGCTGGTCGCACACCTCATGCAGTGGAAGTTCCTTTTGAAACTGTCATCGCTGGAGTTCTTATCCGCGGCCGTATCGATGCTGTCTATAAAGATGGCGATTCATATGAAGTAATTGACTGGAAAACGGGCTCCAAAAAGCTCGGAAAATCAGCAGCGATTCAATTAGCTGTCTATCGCCTAGCGTGGGCAACGCTGCAGAATGTCGAGCTGGAAAAAGTGAGTGGAGCATTTCACTATGTACCAACGGGAGTTACTGATCGCCCAACAGATCTGATGGGACGTGATGAATTAATTGCTTTGCTTGAACAGTTTACTTCCTAGCTCAGTTCGAGCTCAGTTCTAGCTCAGTAGAGAGCGGTAAGTGATCACTGACTCCAGTTGCAACAGTTGGAAGCTGTCTTGCCCCTATGGATGAGCGAGTAAGAATGTAATCAAATTGAATCTTTGCACCCCAACTTGGATATGTTGCTTGAGTTGCCAATGATCTCCACTGAGAAGCAACTACGGGAAGATTCTTTGGTAAGTTTAAATCACCGACAATTAGTGCCGTGGAATTCATTTCACTCTCTAATTCAACTGCCCACCGTTTAATCGCACGAAGTTGTTTGATGTTATAGCCCGGCACAAAAGAGAGATGTGTGTTGATTACAGTCACTCCATTTGCAAGAGTCGCTGCTAGTGCGATGCGAGGTTCATCTCGAATATAGATCGGGCGAAGTTTTCCTGGCTTACCTTCATCACCTGGCACCAAAAGTGGCATACCAATAGGTGCGTTACCAAGATCTAGACGATGCCACTTAATTACCTCAATCGTTGAAGCCAGAGCTATTCCGTATCCGCCTTGTATATCTGCGAGTTTCTCTGAATCAGTAATGATTTTTTGATCGCCAGCAGTGAGCTTTCTCCATTTTTCGCCAGGGGTGCCGATAATGCACGGCGCAAATGCAAAGTGTCTGGCACCGATACTTGAGGCAACTTCTGCAATCTGATTCACATGGCCGGTGCGCGCAAGATGATAATCACATTCTTGAATTGCGATCACCGCAGGAGATAGCTCGGCAGCGATCTTTGCTCCCGCCTGGGATAGCGCCCCTGCCTGCAGTGTGGGGGTGGGCGGGATGGCCATTCCATGCAGGATATTCCACGAGGTGATGCGCATAGCGAGCAGGCTAGTACCGTTGCCCCTTATGAGCGCGATCAACCAACACCCGTCACGGATCGATCGCGCCGGCCACCTGCGTGAGAACCCAACAACTCTTGATCAGCTCTGGACGCGCGCGAAGATTCTGCAGATTGCCCAGGGGCGCTTGCCTAGCGATACATACCTCAGCGCAGATCAGGTCGCGACCTTAATTGCTAGTGGAGAATTCAAAGAAGGCTCACGTTATTTTCTGGGGCTAGATGCTATCTCGCAAGATCCTTATTTTGCATGGGATACCGAGTGGAGCGCTGCAAAGACTGATGAAGAGATGAAAGTTGGTTTAGCAAGACTGCGTGAAGTCGGAATTGACTTAACAAGTATTGATGCCGAACTAGCTATGCACGCCGTTGCCTTATCAAATTGGCACCAATCGCATCCACGTTGCGCGCGGTGTGGCGCACAGACTCGAGTCGACTTAGGTGGCGCGGTTCGCATCTGTGATGTCGATAAGAGCCAACATCATCCACGAACAGATTGTGCCGCGATCGTTCTTGTCCGCGATAACGATGATCGAATACTTTTAGGACATCAACCAGTATGGCCGGAAGGTCGTTTTTCTACCTTTGCCGGATTTCTTGAACCTGGTGAAACTTTTGAACAATGTGTTGCTCGTGAAGTCCTTGAGGAATCTGGTGTGAACGTTCGCTCCATCACTTACCTCGGCTCACAACCCTGGCCATTTCCAGCATCAATCATGATGGCCTTTGATGCAGTGACAGACTTTCCTGAAACTGCGCGGCCTGATGGCGTAGAAATTTCAGAGGTGAAGTGGTTTACCCGAGATCAATTTAAAGCTGAGGCGAAGGCAGGAACACTTTTGCTCCCACCAACGATTTCGGTTGCACGCAAGATGATTGAACGTTGGCTGGGTGAGCCTGCTGTTGGGAGCGAGGCGTGGAGATAACTCCAAATCTTCGAGCCGAAGAAATAATTGCAGCACTCGATGATGATCAACGAGAAGTAGCGCTAGCTACTCGTGGGCCTGTCTGTGTAATTGCAGGTGCTGGTACCGGTAAAACTCGCGCCATCACACATCGCATCGCATATGCCACAGCGATCGGAACAATGGATCCATCGAAGGTATTGGCACTCACCTTTACCGCGCGCGCAGCCGGTGAGATGCGCACACGATTGCGATCACTAGGTGTACCCACGGTTGCTGCGCGCACAGTGCACTCTGCGGCGCTGAAGCAGTTGATTTATTTCTGGCCAACTGTCTTTGGTGGACGCACCCCTGATTTAATGAATAGCAAGACCGCGTTTCTAACCGAAGCGATCAACCGTGCCAATTTATCGAGCGAAATTCGCAGTACCTCGCGCGAGACCATGAGAGATATTGCAACTGAGATTGAGTGGGCGAAGGTCTCGCAAGTTGCACCAATTGATTACCTTGACCAGGTATCAGAACGTTCGATTAAGCCACGAATTAAGCCCGAGCACATTGCTCAGATCTACGTCGCCTATGAGAGTCTGAAGAAGCAAGAAGTTGCTATTGATTTTGAAGATGTCCTTTTGCTTACTTCGGCGATGCTTGAGGAAGAGCGAGCGGTACGCGAACGCGTGCAGGATCAATATCGTTATTTCACAGTTGATGAATATCAGGACATCTCACCCATCCAACAGCGACTGATTAACGCATGGCTGGGAAGCCGCAAAGATATCTGCGTTGTCGGAGATCCGGCGCAGACGATTTACTCATTTGCAGGAGCAACTCCGGTTTTCTTAAACACTTTCACGCAACGTTTTCCAGAAGCGCAGGTGATTCGCCTGAGTACTGGTTACCGATCAACTCCAGAGATCACCTTCGCCGCAAATGCTTTACTGCGTAACTCTTCGATGGGGCAAGAACTCACTGCGAGCAATGACCATGGACATCGCCCTAGCGTTGACGGATTTAAAGATGAAACTGCAGAGATTGCTGGCATTATTTCGCAGATTACTGCGCTCTTAAGTGAAGGTACCGCGCCACAAGAGATTGCAATCCTGGCGCGAACAAATAGCCAACTTAAAGGCATGGAACGTGCGATGAATAGCAAGGGTCTGCCATATCAAGTACGCAGCACTGAACGATTCTTTGAGCGCCAAGATGTGAGAGATTTCCTCAAGCAAGTCCGACAAGCATCTGTGATTCCAACTGAAGGCACCTCCTGGCTTGATGAATTGCGAACAATTGCTCAGCCGTATTTAACTGGCGAAAGTATCGATGGAATCGCAGCACTACTTCACCTAGGTCGTGAGCTCGATGACGACGAGGGATTTTCACCAAAGACTTTGCGTGGATTTTTACGTGAAGTCGAAGATCGCGTCACGCAGAACAATCCTCCGACCATGCCCGTTGTCACTCTTGCCACTCTTCATGCAGCAAAGGGGCTTGAGTGGGAGCGAGTATTTCTTATCGGAGCATCTGAAGGAATCTTGCCGTTAGAAACTGGCACAACGGGTACAACCGATGCCGTTATTTCAGAAGAGCGACGCTTGTTCTATGTGGGAATGACTCGGGCAAAGGTAGATCTTCATATTTCCTACCGCGGCCAACCATCTCGCTTCTTACGCGAATCCGGGTTGCTGACCAGTTCATAGCCGCAATGTTTCGAAACCACACTTAGTGATTAGGAATCAGTTATCTCGAGATCGCAAATTGAGCACGACTGTTGTTCAATTGAGTCCTCAAATGGGTAATATTTTCATATGAAGAGCAGGAGCCATTCCCTTTTAGCTTTTATTCTCAGCGCTAACTTGATAATGCCTTCATCTCATGCAGTGTACGGGGGAGAAGAAGTTGTCGGTAGCGAGAGAGTAGTTGTTATTCTCGACAGCAAAGAGACACGAAATGGCGGATGTTCAGGCGCATTAATGACATCCCAAATTGTACTCACAGCTGCACACTGTCTAGGTAAGCCTGGAAAACATCCGGGTGTAATCAAGAATAATCACTGGGGATATTGGGTATCAAGACCTGGGGTCGATTTCAAGAGCGATGACATCTCCACGAGAGTGCAATCTGCATATGTTGTTATCACTGATGATTACACGAATAGTTTTGACCCGAAATCTAATGACTACGCCACGACTATTCACGATATCGCATTCATTTTTCTGAAAGAACCCATAGAGATTAGTTCTTATCCAACAGTGGCAAGCCAGGCACAGGTAAAGCACTTGAAAGCTGAACGGGCCTTGATAACGCATTACGGATATGGTCTCTCAGATAAAGGTTTACAAACTGGGAAGCCAAAAAAGATAGATTTAAAAATCAGACCACGTGAACGCTCATATGAAGTTAACAATGTAGTTCCTGAAGATTTCTCAATTATCACCGATGAAACCGGTGTAGGTGCACTTTGTGGTGGTGATTCAGGTGGCCCTTGGTATGCGCAGTTAGACGGCAAATTGCTTATCGTGGCCAACACAGTAGGAGCTTCTGGTTGCCGTGGTCCAGGTTCTGGGCTGGGTGGAACATTCGGAACCCTCGTGCACCAATACGAATCCCTTCTTTGGAAGAAATGGGAATATTTTTTAGCCAATAAGAGTGAAATTCTGAAGTGGGAATCCAGCGCGCTAATTACCAATGAATTGAGACTGAAGACGCTCAAGAACGCAGGTCAGTATTATCAAGAAGAGACTGCGTGCCATAGCAATGGAATCGTTGCGGTTTTGCAATCGAGAAAGTCAGGGGATTGGCAGGATGTTGCAACCGCCGAAGGTTGGGTAACAGTTAATGATTCTTGCAGTCAGCCGTGGACAGCTTATCGAGCCCAGAAGGGAGAAATCCTTCGCTGGCGATTTGCCTCACCAGGCGCTTGGGAGGTTTTCTCAACCACATTTGAGGAGAGAACCTCAAGCAAAGAGCAGTCGTATTTAGCTGCAGAACTCAAGGCTAAGCAGGAGGCGGAAGCAAAGGCAGCTGCGGAGTTAAAGGCTGGGCAGGAAGCTGCTGCTAAAGCTGTAGCAGCGAAGAAAATAACCATCAACTGCGTCAAAGGAAAGCTGACGAAGAAAGTGACTGCAGTAAAACCAAGGTGTCCGATGGGTTATAAAAAAAAGTGACCTACTGACTAGGGATCAGTATGTATCTGGACTTCCCTACCCTGTTGATTCGCCGGAAAAGATCCACGTAATCAGATAATGATTTGTAAAAGGCTTTTCTAGCCTCTCTGGGTTAACGCTTATCTCCGCGAGCGGTGAGCAGCCTTGAACCTAAGCCCCCCTTTCACCCTCTCCTGCGCGAGAAATTAATCTACTTGCGAGTTCGATACCGGGTGCTCTACCCTTTTCCCTATGTCCGTACAGGGAGTATCAACTCAGGTAGCAGTAGCTGCTGCGATCTCCCATGCCCATTCACATCTAGCCACAGCTGCCGCTAACAAGCGAACATCTTGGCCACGCGCATCAAAGCCAGCGTTTTATGCTGCTTTTTATGCCACAGCGGATGAGGCAACCGGAGGGATATTCGAGTAAATCGAAATAACCCAACCAAGGGCCTCAAATCCGAAAAGGATTTAGAGGTCCTTTTTCTTTACCCAGATGAAAACCAAAACCAACTACCAAGAACTACTAACCAGAGAAAGCAACCGACGAAAGATCGAGAGAGAAAGAGGGTGAGAGCGATGAGCGTTCTCTACAGTGAACTGCAGGTACCAGGCTGGGCGGAGTCCGGCGAAAAGATTGGCTTAGGCGATGTGACATTCACATACGACGATGCCAAGGCTTTTACCTTGCCTTGTCACACAGCTGACCCCGAACTCTTCTTCGCCGACGATGACGCAGCAACTGCTGCGGCTAAAGCGCTCTGCGGTGGATGTCCGATGCGTAATGCTTGTTTAGATGGCGCACTGTCACGACAAGAGCCATGCGGAGTGTGGGGCGGACAGCTGATCGAAGATGGCGTCATTATTGAACGTCGTCGTCGTGCAGGTCGTCCAGCGAAGGTAGTTGCTGCCTAACGTCAGTGGTCCTTATCGTGCACGTTGGCAACGTGGACAAAAGTGTGATGAGCGCGCTCCAAAAACGATTCTCCTAATTGGCGCACCGCATCGTGGACATGGTTCATCCTCACGCCCATATACGGAAAGGGATTGTTCGAAGAATCCGCTCTCGCCATTCACATTGATGTAGAGGTCGTCAAAGGATGTACCGCCTTGTGCGATTGCCTCGCGCATTACCTCTGTTGCAGAATCGATCACCGATGCAATCTTCTTCTTGCTCATCTCTGAAGTCAGCAATTCTGGGTGCACTTTTGCGCGCCACAGAGCTTCATCGGCATAGATATTTCCAACGCCAGACATAATCTCTTGATTAAGTAAGGCGGTCTTAATCCGCACATTGCGGCTGAGATATTTTGTAATAGTTGCCGCGCGATCAAAATTTGGATCAAATGGGTCAAGTGCAATATGTGCAGCAGATGGTGGAACGCTAGCAACTGGTTCTTCAACAGAGAGCCAGCCAAAGGTGCGCTGATCGTTAAATACTAGCTCTAGTTTTCGCAGCGATTTCTTCAGAGAAAAATGCGCGCGAATATGTTTCGGAGATGGGCGATCTCTCTGCTGAATAAGAAATTGCCCGCTCATTCCAAGGTGGGCAACGAGAACAACTGGTCGATCGAGTGTGATCCAGAGAAATTTCCCACGGCGACCGGTGCCTGTGATTCGTGCGCCATTAAGAGTAGAGATAGGTGCAACCGAGTCACCTTTAAGTAGGCGAGGATGCAGATCCTGCGCTTGTGTAATTCGATATCCCTTAATGAGAGTATCTAGCCCGCGACGAACTGTTTCAACTTCGGGAAGTTCGGGCATTATTTTCCTGCTTTACATTTTTCAGAGCAGTACTTCACATTCTCCCAATCGCGAGCCCACTTTTTGCGCCACTCAAATGGACGCTCACAGCGTTGACAGATTTTGGGAGGAAAACCATTTTTAGTCTTGGCCTGCATAGCGCGATTCTAACGAGAAGGATTCAGTTGCTACTAGTGCGCTTATGCAACAGGTGCGATCTCGGGGAACCACACGAGCGCTTCATCACGGAATGGACCTTCTGCTTCAAGCTGACAGAAGATCCCAGTTGTTCCCATGGTGACTCGATGAATCAATACGTATTCAGCAGGCAGATTGAGTTGGAATCCAATCTTCGCTGTTGGGTTTCGCGGATCACCTACTCGTGCACTTTGATCGCGTAACCATTCACGCGAGTATTTAAAGGTGGGAGTTCGTAGCGGTTCAACGAGGGGAACGAGAAATTCAAGTACTAATTCTGGATCGACGTTTACTTCAGGGAGGATAAATCCATCTTTCTTAAAGCCGTCGTATAGGTCCTGGGCATTGTCATCGAGTGCGTGCTTGAGCAGGTTTTTAAAGGGTTCCGGGAATCCGTTTGGTAGTCGATTACATGCACCAAAATCTAAAACGCCGATGCGGCCATCGTCGAGCAATCTGAAATTACCAGGGTGCGGATCTGCGTGCAGTAACCCCGCGCGATCTGGGCAGGTGAAGTGGAAGCGAGCGATGCGTATTCCTGCGGCATCACGTTCTGCCTTTGTACCGTTCTTGATGATTTGAGCCAGCGGCTTTCCATCAATCCATTGGCTCACGAGAACTTTTGTTGTTGCATGGAGAACGAGTGGGATCGCGATATCGGGATCATTTTCGTATGCGGCATAACATGCGCGCTGGGCTTCGGCTTCATACAGGTAATCAACTTCTTCAATGATGCGCGCACGAAGTTCTTCCATAAGCGGTTTCATATCAACGCCCGGAAGGACAAGGCCGAAGATCTTTGAAAAACGTTGAATCTGATTGAGATCACTGACGAGCGCATCGGCTGCACCGGGATACTGAATCTTTACCGCAACATGTGTTCCATCACTCCATACAGCGCGATGTACTTGGCCAATTGATGCTGATGCGGTTGCTTTATCTTCAAATGAGAGGAAGAGGTCTCGCCAATTTTCTCCGAGCTCTTTTGCCAACACTTTATGGACTACTTTGGCTGGAAGCGGTGGCGCTGACTCTTGTAACTTAGTCAGCGTTTCACGGTAGGGCTTTGCAAATTCTTCGGGAAGGGCAGCTTCAAAAACGCTGAGCGCTTGGCCGAACTTCATCGCTCCGCCTTTAAGTTCGCCTAGAACTTTAAAGAGTTGTTCTGCTGTTTTCTCTTGAATATCTGCAAGAACCACCGACGATGATTGACCAACAAGTTGCTTTCCAATTCCTAGAACGCTACGACCTGCAATACCCACAGGAATTTTCACCATGCGAGCAGAACGAGCACTTGTCGTACTCGGAATCTTTACATCTGCAGGTTTCTTAGCCACACCCGTATCTTCTCTTTGATCTCACTTTGGCGCCAAATGAAAGTCGGAAAAATGGTGCGAGATGGGCAAGATCACAGCCAGTGGCATCCGCATTCAGGATTGCGGCCGAGGGCGATGAGTGAACTCTGGCTGAGATTTAAGGTATCGATAGCCATGTAGCCCCCGGTCAACTGACTTCTTCCCTGATCAATGTGGGCGAGAATAAATGAGGCGATCACACCTGCCAGATAATGCGCGGCAAATACCGGTGGTTGTTGGATCTCGGCTTGCGTACTCAGTGAAACTTTATCTGCAACCGCACTCACGCCACCGAGTGCTTGTGCCACAGTAATATCTCGACATCGCGTGCATGGGGTTTTACCTGGCTCAACAATTGGCCCAAAGACTAAGTGCCCACCATCAAGTGGTGAAATAACGAGATGCTCATGACCTGATGCCATCCACTGTGCCAAGAGTTGTGGATCTAATTGGCCCGTATGTATTTTTATAAATCTCTCCGGCTCTGCCTCATCAATTTCTTGCGCATTTTCATGGCTTTCGATCGGAAAGAGGGAGAGTTCTTTCCCAAGAATTTCCATCCTCTGTTTAAATCCGTGTCCAACATCTGTCGCTCTAATAAATCCTGCGCTGAGATCAGTATCAATAACAGCTGTGGCATCTGATCGCGTGCCCAAGGCAAAGTGAGTGTAGGTCACTCCGCTTGACAACAAAATTCCATAGAGCAAAATTGCAATTCGATCGCTACCGTAAATTTCAACTCTCACATTTTGGCGCGCATTGATAATTGAAACTCCAGAGTCGTGCACACCAGGAAGTAATCGCGCATGAGCTAACTCGGGCGCAACTCTTCTCTGTAATTGCGAGAATGCCGCGTCAGGCAACATGTCACGCCGTTGATGTTTAGCAACAGAGTGATAGCGAGTAGTAATTGCTAAGATCGACGGAGTCGTTTCTAGAAATTCATGTTCTTCAAGGTTCCAGAGAAGCTCACGTAACTCTTCACGTGTGATTCCACATTCGACAGCGATATCAATTCCATCCTCAATCTGGCTACTGAGCATTTCCAGAGCGCGCACGCAACCGTTCTCGGCGAGCGCGAATGAACTTCGCGCAGTGCCACAGCGCAGACCGATAGCGGTCCGGTAGATATTGATTCCTTCTTTGAGGCGAAGGTGGTTATGGGCTGTCGTGCTTACATCAGTATGAATTGTCATGCCGGGAAGAGTTCCACTTCGGCCAGCGCCTACCTGCGAGCGCTTCCACACCTTCGCACCGAGGCGCAGCTGGCGTCACTGGCAGCTGAGAAAAGAATTCACCCCGTATAAGCGTTGGCCTATACGGGGTGAACCTGTAAATCGTTTACTCACCAATTCCAGCTGAACGAAGCCTGACTATGGCTAGTAGTTATGGTGCGGGATTACTGCGCCTTACCAAGAATACGGTTGACCGTTGTTCCGCATACAGGGCACTTACCCTTTGCCATGCGGCGACCTGAATCCGAAATGTGAACCATGCCTTCGAAGTCACGCTTCGCTTTGCACTTCACACAGTAGGCATCACCCTTGTAAGCCTCATTTGTCTCTGCCATTTTCTAGCCTCCTATCGACGTATGCGCTAGGAGCGCACTCGTTCAGGCTTGACGATACTCCCGCTCACGCTCAAAGTGGGCTCAATTGGGGGAGTTTTATCCCAGTTTCTTCAGCTCAACCGGGGCGGCTAAGGCGCGTTCGGCCGCCTCATAGCCGTCGAGATAGGCGCTGGCCAGCTCTCCATCGGGGAATCGGGCCAAAATGGCAGTGAACTCCTCGCCGTGATCGCTATGGGCAAGGTGAATCGCCTCGTGGAAGAGAACGTAATCCAGGGCGTATTCAGGGGCTAATTGCAGGCGATCTGAGATGCGAATCGTGCGATCCACGCTCGTACATGAGCCCCACCGCTCTCGCATCGCTCTCCAGCTCACACTCAGCGGGCGTTGCTCGATCTCGGGGGCGTGCTCGCGCAGCAGGCTATCGATGCGATCAGCTAGCGCGCTCTCGCTGGGGGTGCGGGCTGCTTCTTGGCTGCGGATCTTGGCGATCATCTCAGGGACCATCGCGCGCTCATCGGCCTTGCTCATGCTGGCTGGAATCGAGATAACAATGCGGCCGCCCTGGCGATAGGCCGAGAGATTGCGCTTTCGTCTTTTCGACCTGATCACAATAATCTCACCCTCACCAATTCCAGGCAGGGTTACATCATCGTTTTCTAGATGACCACTCTGCTTGCGGTCAGCCAGATTCTGGTCAGCGCTATTTCCCATATTCTAAAAGTACTGCCCATCGATGTCGAAGAGGTGGATGAAGTGGCAGAACCTCAAGTACGTGTTGAGGTTAATGGTGTATTCATATACATGCACATAGTAAAAAAACTCTCATAAGTCAATGCGTGGGGCATTTGATTTGTTGCTTCGATCGTCGTAGTTTTCGCATACGAAGTCCTCGGATAACCGTTCTATATCTGCAAGGGGAAGGCAGATATTGGAATGTGCGGCCGGGGACTTCGCTTTTCTATAAAAGACCAGAGAGATCATCTGGCACAGCAGTGGATGCGATAAATGCAGATGGGTTCTTGAGATCTTCTGCGCTAGGAAGTATCCCAGCCCACAGCGCATCGCGACTTTCAATCTGACTCTCTTCTCGGATAGCTTTCCAGAACGCGCTCGCCTCACGAGTCAGTCGTGGTGAAACCTCAAGGCCCAATAGCGTTGCAAAGAGTTGCTGAGCAGGAGTAGATGCTGCGCGACGACGACGTTGTGTTTCGCGCAACGCTTCGATATTTGGCATGCGATCTCCGGCGGCTGTAACAACCACATCATCAGTCCAACCATCAATGAGAGCGAACACTGTTTCGAGTTTTTCAAGAGCAGCTTTCTGCTGCGGTGATTCTTCCGGAGAGAAGATTCCATTGTTTAACTCAATCGAGAGGTTAACCTGTCCCTCAATTGGTTGTGATGGATCAAAGCCACTCATCGCCTCTTCGGCTTGGCGTTGAATCGCTTCAAGATCAATGCGAATTCCGCGCCCATATTCAGTAATAGTGCTCTGTATATACGAAACCAGCCATGGGTTATGTGCAAAGAGGCGAGCAACAGCGCTTTCGCGAAGCGCGTGGAAGAGATAGATCTCTGATTGAGGAATTTCTAGATCGGCAGACCAGGCAGCGATGTTTTCAGGGATTAATACAGGTCGCGGTGGATCCAGAATCGGTAGGCCCGCATCGTGTGCACCAGTAACAGTTGACGCTAACGTACCAATCGATTGACCCAACTGTGTAGCCACCATGGTGGCGATAAATCCGCGCAGTAATCCACCAATGGCTTCAAGCGGAATCGGAGCTTCGGCGCTTTGTTCTTGTGTTGCCTGCGCCAAAAGATCAGCCATCGCCTCAAGTAGCCCCTGGGCAAGTGGAGCGATATCGCCATGCCAACCAGGGATCGTCAGGTCGACCCAATCCGCACGATTGACAGCCGATGCGGCAGTTGGTGAAAGCACGGAAGGAAATGATGTGGATTCGTTAAGCCAGACTTCGGAAATTTCATATGCACTTGCAATAACGCTTTGATCGCGGGTGCTCAATGGAGCAACGCCTTTTGTTGTAACAAACTTCTTCGCCGTTTCGCGCACCGTACTTATTGGAAGTGGATCGGCTGGGTTACTCCCTGTTGGTCCAAATCCAGCAAAGCCACCTACTCCTGCCAAACCGGAGAAAAGAGCCGAAAGATTTTCTGGCGTCATCTCTTGCATGTTATCCATGCCATCAACAGGAATTCCTAATTTTTCAAATTGTTCACGCATCTGGTTCTGGATAGCGCGCAGCATTTCATTGAAATCTTCCGGGCCGTTATTGTCGGCAGAGCCGTCGTAGCTTCCATCATCTGAACCATCACCGGGTGGAGTAAAACCAAAGGGAGACATTGTTCCTACCCACCTTTCTTCTGAGCGCTATTCGCCAGCGAAGTCTTCGCCAGTGAACTATTCGCCAGTGAACTATTCACCAGTGAACTATTTAAGTAGAACACATCGGAGGCAGAATTTCTTCCCCGTTGCCGATACTTTTTGTATCTTCGTTTACGTCGAGGTGCAGTGGGCGATTTTGCGACTAGGCTATGGCGCATGTCCAATGCATTTCTAGCCCTGATCTGGTGGGTCATCCCCGCCGGAGCGCTCGTTGGCGCGTTGGGATATGTGCTTTGGGTGACAAAGTTTAAAGATCGCTATGAGACCCAGACTTCACGCTCAGTAGATCAGTTTCAGCGATTCCAGGGCGCATTTAACCAAGCGCAGGTTGCCAATGACGGTGAAGATTCCACTGAAGGCATCAAGAGAAAGAACAATCCGCAACGAGGAGAAGGAAAATAATTCGCTCCTTGATATTTCCGCGATTGCCGCGGCTATCTACTGCCCTTATCTATACTTTTTTTATCGCAGCCTTTCTCTCTCCATTGCAATATGTGGCGATAGCACCAGGCACGCCGCAAGGAATATTTCCTGAAATTGTAAAAGTTGATTCCAAGGGCGATGCCAAGGGATATCCCACTGATGGCCAGTTCTATCTGCTGACTATTCGCGTCACATCACCAGGTTCATATCTTTCGGGAGTTGAAGGAATTTATCGCTGGGTGCGAACAGATCATGTGCTTCTTCCTAGCAGTGTGATTTATCCGCCCGGGCTAACCGATGAAGAAGAAGAGAAACAGTCGAAGGAAGAGATGAAAGGCTCACAAGATTTTGCGCGAACAGTAGCGCTGGACTATCTCATCCGGAATTATCCAAATGGCGGGTATGAAAAGTTACAGGCAGAAGATATTTTGATTGATGTAAAAAACACAGGCGGGCCCAGTGGGGGCATGATCTTTACCTTGGCAGTAATCGAGTTACTAACGAAGGAGAACCTACTCAACGGTCGCTCCGTGGCAGGAACTGGAACGATTGAGAAAGATGGAAAGATCGGCGCTATCGGAGGAATCGAAGAGAAACTCGTGGCAGCACAGCGGGCGGGTGTCGACCTATTTTTAGCCCCTAAGGAGAATTGTTCAGAACTTTCTTCTATACCTGAGGGCATCACAGTGGCTGCGGTGGGAACTCTTGATGAGGCGGTTGCCGCGCTCAGTTCGAAGAGACCGAAGGGTTGCGATAGTTTAGGCGCATGAATCAACTGCGCAAACCCCTGAATATCACAATCGGTCTCATCGTTGCTCTCGGAGCGATTATCGCTTCCTCGAGCGGATTTTATATCGATTGGCTCTGGTTCAAATCTGTTGACTTCACAGAAGTCTGGAGCACAATTCTGGTCACGAAGATTATTCTCTTCGTGGTCGTTGGTGTAATTACCTCACTTTTTATTACAGCAAATATCTATATTGCATACAAGAAGCGTCCACTCTATGTTCCGCTTTCAGTTGAGGCCGATAACCTCGAGCGTTATCGCGCGCAGCTCGCACCAATTCGTAAGTGGGTATTCCTCGGTATTGCAGCAGTTCTTATCTACTTCGGCGGAACATCTGGATCAGTATTCTGGTCAACCTGGCTCCAGTTTAGAAACTCAACACCATTCGGTCAGACTGACCCACAATTTGGTTTAGATATCTCATTCTTTGCATTTAAGTTACCGATGTATCAAGCACTGATTGGTTGGGGAATCTCTCTGACAGTTATTGGAACTCTTGCCGCAGTAGGTGTCCACTATCTCTACGGTGGAATTCGCCCTCAGGCACAGTCAGAGCGCACAACTACTGCAGCACGAGTTCAGATCTCGGTTCTCCTTGGATTCTTTGTTCTCCTCAAGGCAGTTGCTTATTGGTATGACCGTTACGCATTGGCTCTGAAAGAGAATGCACTCATCACGGGTATGACATACAGCGATGTCAACGCGCTATTGCCAGCCAAGGCAATTCTGGCTGCGATCGCAGTTGTTTGTGCAATTCTTTTCTTTGCAAGCATTTTTACGCGCTCCTGGCTACTTCCAACAGCGGGAACCGCACTTCTTGTTATCTCATCAGTGTTGATCGCAGGAATTTACCCTGCAGCAATTCAGCAATTTACCGTTAAGCCATCTGAGTCATCTAAAGAAGCGCCATATATTCAGCGCAATATTGAGGCAACTCGTGTGGCTTATGGCATCGATAATGTTGAAGTACAGAATTACGATGCAGCGACTACAACCAACGCAGGCCAGCTCTCTGATGATGCAGCGACGATGGCCAATATTCGTCTCATGGATCCGATTGTGCTCTCTGCAACATTCCGCCAACTGCAGCAGCTCAAGCCTTACTACGCATTCCCTGACACACTTGACGTGGATAGATACAAAGTCAACGGTGTCTCTCGCGACACAATCGTGGCAGTCCGCGAACTCAGCATTGAGGGTAATCCAAGCCGTAACTGGATTAACGATCACCTTGTCTATACACATGGTTTCGGATTTGTTGCAGCCTTTGGTAACTCACGCGATGCCGATGGAAAGCCAACATTTGCAGTAGGCGATCTACCTTCGACAAAGGGACTAGGCGAGTTTGAGCCACGTATTTACTTTGGTGAGAACACCCCTGATTACTCAATCATTGGTGGAGTCAAGACTGATTCACCAGTCGAGTTTGACTATCCAGATGATTCATCTGCGAATGGCCAGAAGAACTACACCTATACAGGTAAGGGTGGCGTTCCTGTCGGAAGCCTCTTTAACAAGTTGCTCTTTGCGATTAAATATCAAGAACAGCGCATCTTGCTCTCAAGCTTGATCAATAAGGATTCAAAGATCATCTTTGATCGTAATCCGCGCGATCGCGTTGCAAAGGTTGCCCCATGGTTAACCCTTGATGGAGATCCATACCCAGCAATTGTCGATGGGCGCATTCAGTGGATTATCGATGGCTATACAACTAGCTCCAGCTATCCATATTCACAAACAACAGCTCTTGCATCAGCTACATCTGATGCGCTCACAGCCAACTCAAACTCTGTTACAGCCCAAGCAAATCGAAACCTGAACTACATTCGAAACTCAGTGAAGGCAACAGTTGATGCTTACGACGGAACCGTCACCTTGTATCAGTGGGATGAGAAAGATCCAGTACTGGCTACATGGATGAAGGTTTTCCCTGGCAGCGTTACTCCTAAGAGTGAGATGTCTGCCGAGCTTCTTAGCCACGTGCGCTATCCAGCAGATATGTTTAGAGTTCAACGCGATGTTTTGAGCTCGTATCACGTAAAGACTGCCGGAGCTTTCTACGGCGGACAGGATTTCTGGCGCGTTCCTCGTGATCCATCAACATTCGGTGGCAATGCAAATGCACAGCCTCCGTACTACATGACACTGCAAATGCCAGGAACAAATACACCAGCATTTTCTCTGACTACACCGTTTGTACCTCGCGGTGGTCGTGAAAACTTGTCAGCCTTTGCCGCTGCAAATTCTGACGCTGGTCCAAATTACGGAAAAATCACCGTCCTGCAATTGCCACGTAGTACAAACGTTGCCGGACCATCACAGGTTGCATCAAACTTTGAAGCAAAACCTGAAGTTGCTAATTCACTCTCGCTCTTGCGACAAGGTGGATCAGATGTGGTTCTAGGAAGCTTGCTTACTCTTCCAGTAGGTAACGGACTTCTCTACGTACAACCGGTTTATGTACGCGCGACATCTAACGCTGCTGCATATCCACTGTTGCAGAAAGTTCTAGTCTCATTCGGAGATCAAATTGGTTTTGATGACACTCTTAAGGGTGCCCTTGATCAAGTCTTCGGTGGAAACTCAGGAACTCAATCAGGTGGCGGTGATGTAGTTTCAGGTGGATCTTCATCTGATGTATCAAGTGCCATTGCTAGCGCTATCGCTGCATATAAAGATGGATTAGCTGCATTGGCAAAGGGAGATTTCGCTGCATACGATCGTGCGCAGAAGAGATTGAAATCAGCCCTCGATGCAGCAGCAAATGCGGAGAAGAAATAGTTCTTTCTACTCAATTTGGTAGATGACCCCGCGGCGATTAGGATTGTCCTACCGACGCGGGGTGGAGCAGCTCGGTAGCTCGCTGGGCTCATAACCCAGAGGTCGTAGGTTCAAATCCTGCCCCCGCTACTAAGAATCACAGGTAGTTTCAGTTAAAAAAGATAGCGCCGAAAGGCGCTTTCTTTATGCCCTTTTTGGCCTAAGCCGTATGAATTCTTAGAAAAAGACTGGGACTAATTATCCAGTCCTTTATTTTTGAGTCGCATACGTGGAGCGTAAGAGACTCGAGTCTAATTTTCTTCAAAAGTTTGAGCTCTGTTCACCATTGTCACCCAGAACCCATAATGCCTGAAGGTTATCTTCTCTCATCCTTTCGCCCCGAAAGAGAATGCACTTACCCACAGCCCAATTAACTCTCATGGAGGACACTTTGAAAATCAAGATTGCCGTTGCGGCATTGACAGTGGCTGCACTAGTTGCGCCAATGTCACTTGCTAACGCATACATGTTTACAGATACAGGAAGTGCTGTAACCCTGACTATTTTACATAATAATGATGGTGAGTCTGCACTCTTACCTGAGCAGTCATACACGCTACCTCAAGGAAAATTGATTTATGGAAGTGCTGCGGCATTTTCAACAGTTATGCAACGGGAGATTCGCTCCGCTAGAAGCGCACGCAATGCCGTGGTCTCACTCTATGCAGGAGATTCCTTCCTCGCCAGTAAGAATCTGATTTGTTCAGACCCTGCAGATGACACCTCGACCAAACCTGTATATGACGGTTTGGCACAATCAATGATGCCTTATGACGCCCACATCCTAGGAAATCACGAATTTGATTACAAGACAGGATTTCTCAAGCGTTACATAGATTCGTTCACAGAAAAAAATCGCTACCAGTTCCTTTCCGGTAACATGGATTTTTCTGACAACGCAGATCTGTCATCAATTGCAGTAAAGTCAGGACCAATTCTTCGTTCAATGCATTCCGGAAAGAAGATCGCACAGTCATATGTACATAAGGATTACCGAACTGGAGCAATCTTCGGAGTTGTAAGCGCAATTACTCCAACTCTTCGCACTATCTCGTCACCAGGAACAGCTAAAGTTACGACAATAGATATTCCAGCCACAGCAGCACTCATCAACAAGCAGGTAGAAGCTCTTGAAGAGCAAGGCATCAACAAGATCATCTTGGTGAGCCATCTACAGGGTGTTGCTTACGATAAAGAACTCGTAGCGCTGCTCAAGAATGTAGACGTTGCTGTCGCTGGTGGCGGAGATGACCTACTCACCAGCCCAGATGTTGCTGAAAAGATCCAACTTATTCCAGGTGAAGGTAAGCCTGTCGGTAAGTACCCAGAGATGGTTAAGGATGCCAACGGTGTCGATGTTCCACTAATCACCAGCAAGGGTAATTACAACTACCTCGGTCGCTTTGATGTCTCTTTTAATGCACAGGGCAAGGTGACCGCCTATAACAAGACAACGTCATATCCACGACGTGTTATTCCGGCTTCTGCCGTTGCAACATCACTTGGAGTTACCGATGCGGTCATTCCAGATAAGCGCATCGTTGAAGTGGTTGAAAAGCCACTTAGCGCCTGCTTAGCAGGATTCGCAACACCAATTGCATCCACTCAGATTGTCTTTGCAACAGATCGTGGCAGTGCAACAGTGCTCGGTGTCAGAACTGCTGAGACTAACGGTGGAAATCTGATTGCTGATGCATACGTACATGCATACTCCAGTAGAGCTGCTTCAGTCGGCTTGCCTGCCGCCTCAACTACCAACCCACTCGTCTCCGTAACAAACGGTGGAGGTATCAGACAAGGTGGCGGAACGACGCTTCCTATCTCAGGTGTAGCCGGTGCCATTAACCGAGGCAATACCTTTGATCTCCTTCCTTTCGATAACCGCGTAGTAGCTGTGACAAGCGTCAGCGCTGCAGATCTCAAAGAGATCTTCGAAAGATCATGTTCGGTCAGTACATCAGGTGGTGGACAGTTCCTTCAGTTCAGCGGAATGAAGGTTTCTTGCTCACGAACTGGAACTGCAATCGTGATCTCAACACCAACAGGTGATGCATATGCTGGAAAGATCACGACAGCCGGCACACGAGTAAAAGAGATCACCTTGAGTGATGGCCGCGCCATTGTGAAGGATGGAGCCGTTGTAGCAGGTGCTCCAGCCGTAACAATTGTCACCAACCAATTTACTGCCGATGGTGGAGATAACTATCCAACATTCCAGAAAATGACAAAGGTTGGCTTTGGAGTCACTTATGAGCAGGGTCTTTATGACTATCTCTTAAGCTTCCCGAAGAACGCCGCAGGGTTGCCAGAAGTCCCATCAACCGATGCACGTTATAGCAAGACAACTGGAGAAGGTCGCTTCACCTGGTTGCCATAATCTAGAGCAGTAGAAAATCCCCGCTCATTCTTGGTGCGAAAGCGCTCCGAGGTGAGCGGGGATTTTTATTCCTTCAATCGTTTAAATTACGAAGCTTTAGTGACGGTGGCTTGAGAGCATAGTTCGTCGTACTTTGCGATCCACGTGTATCCACATTCAGAGCAAGCGGTCATTGGTCCAAAGTCATCGTTATGAACGATTTCAAGGTCAATAGACCGGCAAAGATCACATGTTGGAAACTCTTGATATGTTGGCATGACACTTCCCTTCTGTTAGTAACTACAACTTTGGGGAAGCACCTTCATTCTGCGCCATTACTCAGAGGTATTGCTGGCGGCGGTGTTTAACCATAGGTGAATTATTGGCGAAATCCCGACCTCGACATTGCTACCATTTTCCGTATGAAGCGATTGATATCAAGCGTACTGATTGGGTGCTTGACTCTTTCGCTCAACATTTCACCTGCAACGGCAGCGGTAAAACCGGGTGGGGCATGCAAACAAGTAGGAAAAGTAGTCCAGACCGCTGGCATGAAATACAAGTGTGTCAAGAGCGGCAAAAAATTCGTTTGGAGTAAGGGCCAGTTAGTCGTTAAGGCAACGCCAACTCCGACTCCGACTTCAACTCCGACTTCAACGCAAACACCGAAAGCGCTCACATTCTCAAATATCTCCGAAAATGTCGATGAAATTGCATTGAATGTTTTTGGCAAGTATCAAAAGTTGCTGGCGACGAATTACAAAAGTTCTATCAAAGTCAACACAATAATTGGGCCGAATACAGTTCCCGTCAATAAGGATTCAGCTTCTGCATATCAGATTGCATCAAAGATATTTCAGAATTTCAAACAGCCAGATGAGGTCTTTGCCATTTATTACACATTTGCCGATAAAGAGTGGGCAAAGAATCAAGTTGCAATTAGAGCAGGAAAAAATATAGCTGATTTTCAATTTGGATATTCATGTCCTAATGCATTGCGCTGTTGGGATGCAAGCGCCTCTGTAACTTTAGATTGGAAAGCTATAAGTCACTTTGGCGCATCTGACCCTGGTGGAGCTATTCACGGAGCTGAGATGAATGGTGAAATTCAGATTCATGAGTTCACTCATTCACTTTCTTTCTTTCAGCTAAAGCCAAATAGAGGAAATTACTACAATCTCACACCAGATTGGTTTGCGGAGGGCCATGCATCGGTTGCAGGCAAATTGGGCGCGGCGACTTCCTTTGAACAATACACAGCGCTAAGGACTGAAGCCCTTCAGAGAAATCGTCCTGGAGCAGATATTCAGGACTATCGCCCAGAAAATGTTTTGCGTTTTCTCGAATCATTTATGAAGTATCCAGAGGCCTCAACCATTCAGCGTTATTACCTTTACACCTTGGGTTGGTCCACTATTGAAGCGCTTGCTGCAATCGGAGGAATTGATTCACCAATGAATCTGTACCTGGAAACAGCAAAAGGTTTAACTTTCAAACAGGCATTCAAGAAGGTTTATGGGATCGAATGGGATACAGCCGCTCCAATTTTGGCAGAAGTGGTTTCAAAGCAATATAGGACGTTCTATCCTTGATGCAATTAATGGCCTTGAATTTGTAACTTCTGTTGAATATTCACTAACTAACATCGTCTTATCCGTATTCCTTAAACCTTAACGGACACCCAATACACACTTCCCCTATCCCTTTCCAAGATCCCGTACTCAATCATGTACCGGCGTATTGCTGCGGTGTCGTCATGGAAGTTGGCGATGATTGCGTTGAGCTCTTTTTCGGGGTACTTGGTGTCGGGGGATAGCTTGCTCGCTATGAACTCTAAGACAGCGATCTTCTTGGCAGCTTTAGCGGGAATGCTTATCAATGTCCCGTCGGGGCGGAAGAATTGGTCGATCTGCTCGCTCATAGGAGTAAGCATAAAGGAGTGAATTAAAAGTTAGCGAATGCGAAGCGAGTTGGTGACAACAAGGAGTGAACTCGCAGCCATTGCAGCAGCTGCATACATTGGGGTGAGCGCGCCGGCGATTGCAATAGGAATACCAATGACGTTGTAGGCAAAGGCCCAACCAAGATTGATTTTGATAACTTTCAGGGTTTTTGTGGCAAGGGCTAATGAGCTAACAACGCCCATCAAATCCTTACCCATCAAAGTGATATCAGCGCTACCTATTGCTGAGTCGGTCCCTGTTCCCATGGCAATACTCAAATCTGCTGCAGCCAAAGCGGCGGCATCATTAATGCCATCTCCAACCATCAGGACTGTCTTTGAGTCTTTCTTAAAGTCTTCGACAACGCGTAACTTGCGATCGGGCAAAGTATTAGCAATGACGTTACTTGCTGCAATACCAACGAGTGAGGCAATGTGACGGGCACTCTCTTGATTATCTCCAGTGACTAGCCACGGAGTAATTCCACGTGCATTTAGCGCGGTAATTGTTGCTTGTGCATCGGCTTTGACCTCATCAGAGGTTGTAAAGAGAGCCAGTGCGACACCATCCCATGCGAGAACAGACACACTCTCTCCGCGACTGCGAGCCTTTTCAATGCCATCAGCAATCTGAGAATCAAATGGAATAGAGCTATGTGCAATCGCCTCAGGAGTTCCGATAAGAACAAGTGGGGAGTATTGCCCGCACTCCACCCGTCCGCCGACTCCAGAACCAGGAGTTTGAATGAAATCAGTGAGTGGCAAAATCCTTGCACCCCTTGATAACGAGTGAGATGCAATTGCCTTTGCAATCGGGTGATCATTGGCATTTTCTAGCGTCAAAGCGGTTGAGAGAATCATTTGCTCATTGATAATCGTAGAGAGCTCTTGGCCAAGTACTTTTTGCGCAGATGTTGGAATAAGGACATCTCCCACTTTCATTACACCTGTTGTCAGCGTTCCAGTCTTATCAAAGATGGCTACATCAACTGTGCGTGCAAGTTCAAGAACATGGGGCTTGCGTAGAACAATTCCGCGAGAAGCACCGCGGCCGGATGCAACGACAAGTGCTACGGGTGTCGCTAGACCTAGAGCGCATGGGCACGCAATCACAAGGACTGTGATTGCTACCGAAATGGAAGTTGATAGTGAACGTCCATCACCACCATTGAGGGCTGCATCGAGGTAGTAGTACCAGAGAAAAAATGTACCGATTGAAATCAGAGTAACTATTGGAACGAATACAGCAGAGATGCGATCCGCCAAGCGCTGAATTGGGGCCTTAGCACTCTGTGCCTCAACAACCATTGCTGTAATTCTTGCTAGCTCGGTATCGCTACCAATGCGAGTGGCCTTAACAATGATGCGGCCATTGTTGTTCATTGATGCACCAATAACGCGCGAACCTGGCGACACATCTATCGGAACTGATTCCCCTGTGAGCATGGAATTATCTACGGAAGAATTACCCGAGATAACAACGCCATCGGTGGCAAGTCGAGCACCTGGTTTAACAACAAATTCATCGCCTAGGACCAAATGCTCAATAGGTATGAGAACTTCGAGTCCGTTTCGCAAGACAGTCACTTCTTTGGCATGAAGTGAGAGCAACGATGTGAGTGCGCTGCTGGCGCGATGTTTAGCGCGGGATTCCAAGAATCTACCTAAAATAACAAAGAGCAATACGCCGGCTGCAACTTCGGTATAGACATCACCGTCGCCAGTTGAATTTGCATAGATGGACCAGGTAAAAGCTGCGATAGAGCCTAGAGAAATCAAAGTATCCATTGTTGGATGGGCAATATTTCGAATAGCGGCACGATGGATAGGCCAGGCGACAAATAAAATTAGTGGAGTGGTGAGAGCGATAGCTACCCACGCCGTTGGTGAATACAGTGGGTGTGGAAGTGATACCAGATCAAGAAGATCGTGCACCTGCATATCAATCCACATATGCCAATCCATCACCATTGAGATAGCGATGGCAGGAACACCAAAGAGAATCGCCCAGATCAGCGCGCGCGTGGACTTTCTATTAGCCAGTGCGGGTCCTTGGCTATCTGCCATCAGAGTCGCACCGTAGCCGGCAGATTTGATCTTTGAAATAATGACATCTGTCGACAACTCTTCTGGTGCAAGCACATGCACAGTTTCGCTTGCAAAGTTAACGGATGCGCGAACGCCATCTACAGAATTCAGTGCTCGTTCAACTGATGCCACACAAGAAGAGCAGGTCATGCCCGTCACTGAGTACGTCGTTGCAGTCAGGGTTGCCTTATCTAAATCAATCGCAATTTCAGGTTCGCGATGGCGCCTGAGATCGATCGAAATATCTTCAGCCATTGTTACTTCCCTTTACATTGAGAGCAGAAAGCACCTGGCTATGAAGTGTTGAATTAGTTGAGATTGCATTCGGGCCAAACGGTCCATCCACCCCATCTAATGATGTGAAGCGACCGCCTGCTTCAGTAACGATGAGATCAAGGGCTGCCATATCCCAGAGCGCTAGCGATGGTTCGATAGCAACATCGACCGATCCTTCAGCAACGAGCATGTGTGACCAAAAATCTCCTAAGCCGCGCGTTCTCCATGCACCATCGAGGAGATTTTCAAAAGCTGCACGGCGATCGCCCCATCCCTGAAAATCTGAATACGCAATCGAAGCATCTGCAAGTGATGCAACCGCAGAGACACGAAGTGATCGTGGAGTCGCGCCGTTTTCAGATACAAATGCACCACCGCCACGAGTGGCATACCAGCGACGATACAACGCTGGTGATGAAACAACACTGGTGACAACCTGGCCTCCAACAACAAGTGCAATCAGAGTTGCCCACGTCGGAACACCGCGGAGAAAATTCTTTGTTCCATCGATTGGATCGATGACCCAATAACGATTGGGATCTTCCGAAGTGAGTTTTGATCCACCAAACTCTTCACCAACTACTGTGTCAGCAGGATAAGTCGCGCTAATCGAATTTCTAATCGCTTGTTCAACGGCGCGATCAGCATCGGTAACTGGAGTGTTGTCGGGTTTTGTTGTGATCTGAAGATCCAGTGCGCGATAACGCGAGAGTGAAATAGCATCTGCTTGATCTGCCAGTGAAAGCGCAAAGGCAAGATCAGCTGCAAAGTTGGATGAATTTCCACTCAGACTATTTGCTGTCCCACTCATAGCCCGATTCTATCTTCGCGCTCTGATTACTCGCTCAGCGTAGGGTTCTTATCTTTGAGTTCTAGTAGTGACCTCAGACTCGTTACGCGTATGAGGCGCTCTTGGTCGATCACGCCATCAGGTGCGATCCATTCATTGAGGCGACAACTTGGTTCATAGTGAGTGCAGTGGGGCAGGCACCCCTCGGTGACCTCAGCGATTTCCGGAAAGGCGGCGATGATGCGATTGGAGTCGAGGTGAGCCAACCCAAATGCACGGATTCCCGGTGTATCAATAATCCAGCCATCATGGCTTTTGAGTTCAGAGGAGAGCGGCAGAGCTATCGCACTTGATGAAGTGTGTCGCCCACGACCTGTCACCGTATTAACAATTCCGGTAATTCGCCCGGCATGCGGAACCAGTGCATTAATCAACGTTGATTTTCCAACACCTGAGTGTCCAACTAAAACTGAAGTTTTCCCGCTAAGAATTTCTTTAATTAATGAAAGGTTACCTTCCTGTGATTGTGCTTTTGAAGAGGAAGTTAAAATCCTGACACCAAGTTTTCTATATTCTTCAACAAAGTCAGGCAACGGAGCTAGATCAGTTTTCGTCATAAGAAGAATCGGCGTAATGCCCTCATGGAAGGCACAGACTAAGAAGCGATCAATGAGTCCTCGTCGCGGCTCTGGATTAGTTACGGCGGCAACAATAACGAGCTGATCAATATTGGAAACAATTGTTCGCTCTACTTGCGCCGAATCATCGACCGTTCGACTTAATGAGTTACGTCGTGGCTCTACTGAGACTATTCGCGCAAGGCTTCCTTCGGCTCCACTCACATCACCGACAAGTTTTACGCGATCTCCGACAACTACTGATTTTGGCCCAAGTTCACGAGCCTTCATCGCCGTGACGATCACAGCATCATCGGTGATGCAGGTTGTTCGACCTCGATCCACTGTTGTTACAAGTGCAAATATCGCATCAGCATGAGCAGGTCGATCTTTGCTACGTGGGCGTGTACTTCGGGCTGGTCGGATGCGGGCATCAGATTCATCGTATGAATAGGGCGTCATGAAAGAAGACTCATCCAGAGCCCTGGAAAATCAGGAAGTGTTTTTTTCGTTGTTTGGATGTTTTCAACCAGCACATCCTGAACAACCAATCCAATTACGGCGCCAGCTGTTGCTAAGCGATGATCCTCGTAGGTATGAAAAACTCCGCCATGCAATATTCCAGCGGTGGGATCAATCCTCACACTCGTTTCATCCTCGATCACTTTGCTACCGAGTGAGTTCAACTCTGTTGTGAGCGCTGCCAATCGATCTGTTTCATGCAATCGCAGATGGCCAATTCCACGAAGGTGAGATGGTGAATCTGCCAATGCGGCAAGAGCTGCAATCGATGGAGTCAGTTCGCCAACATCATGGAGATCGATATCAATTCCATGAATAGAAGCTCCACCCACAAGCTTTAACCCACCATCAACAAATTCGCAGGTAGATCCCATACGAGTGAAAATCTCACGCAACTGGTCACCTGGTTGTGTAGTTTTTCGTGGCCAATCAGAGATTGTCACGCTTCCTCCGCAGACCATCGCGAGTGAGAGAAATGGTGCAGCATTTGATAGATCAGGTTCAATTGTTAAATCAAGTCCTGTGAGAGCACCTGGTGCAACGCTCCAACACTGACGGCCTTCATCGACAGTAACTACTGCCCCAAAATCACGGAGCATCTCAACGGTCATATCTATATGTGGCATAGATGGAAGAGCCGGCCCCGAGTGCGTTACTGAAATTCCATTCACCATACTTGGCCCGATGAGTAAGAGCGCTGATAAGAATTGACTTGATTTACTTGCATCGATTGTGATTGCACCACCTGGAATTTTTCCAGCGCCACTGATCTTCATCGGCAAGCTATAGCGACCACCATGGTCAATCTCAATGCCAAGTTCTTCAAGCGCGCAAATAACAGGACCCAGCGGTCTTTCATACGAGCGAGGATCTCCATCGAAGGAGATCTCTCCGCTTGCTAGTGCTGCTAGAGGAGGAAGAAAGCGCATTACTGTTCCAGCATTTCCTACATTGATTGTTGCTGGTCCCGTGAGCTTTTTCGGCGTAATAATCCAATTACCAAGGCCGTCATCGCTGATAGAGGTACCGAGCGCTTGAAGGCCATCGACCATTAACTGGGTATCGCGCGAGAGCAATGGTTTGCGCAACGTTGATGAAGTTTCTGCTTGCGCTGCGAGTATGAGCGCGCGATTTGTGACTGATTTAGATCCAGGAATAGTAACGGTGAGATCTACCGCTTTGCGTCCGCGATAAATCGCAGGCCACGGTGCAGATGTCGTTGATTCCATACACACAGTCTACCCGTCGTAGACTTATCGGCGTGTGCGGTCGATATGCAAGAACTCAAGGCGCTGATGAGATTTTCTCCAGCTTTGATTTAGCCTCTAACGAGGTCGATCACTCACTCCCACTCAATTGGAATATCGCACCAACAAATGAGATTTACATTATTCGCGGAGAGATGGCTCTGAGTACTGCATCGTGGGGAATGATCGCGCCATGGTCAACTGATCCAATATCGGCGCGAAACTCTCAATCACATGCCATTAATGCCAGAAGTGAATCGATTCACGAGAAGCCAACTTTCCGAGATGCTTTTCGTAGAACTCGCTGCATCATTCCAGTCAATGGATATTACGAATGGGCGACTGCACTTGGTGAGTATCCACCGAAACAACCGTTCTACATGAGCCCTGATCCAAAGATTTGGGATACGGCATTTTCTGTAGCGGGAATTTGGAGTAGATGGATTTCCCCCACTGGCCAACAGATTGATAGCGCATCGATTATTACTCGAGAAGCAGTCGGAGATTTAGCGACGATACACAGTCGTATGCCTGTGATTCTTCCCAAAGAGCGTTGGAAAAATTGGCTAGACCAGGAGCAACGCGATCCCTCCTTTTTACAGAAGCTCATGAGTACTGATCAACCCGATCACGGTGTCCTCATCCACCCCGTTTCCAGTCGCGTTAATCTGGTAGCTAACAACGGGGCTGATTTGATTACCCCGATTACTCTCGGTGAACCGACAACACTCTTTTAGCCACGAGGTCTCGATGCGATTTTTTTCCCTTGCTGAGATAGCCTAGAAGCAATGACATCAAAGGATTTAGTTCTAGAAAGCGCCGCTGACCGAACGCTTCGGTTTGAGCGAGAC
The DNA here is from genome assembly GCA_044373255.1 of Candidatus Planktophila sp. Taxonomy (GTDB): domain Bacteria; phylum Actinomycetota; class Actinomycetes; order Nanopelagicales; family Nanopelagicaceae; genus Planktophila. The sequence continues at coordinate 40,031 of JBIPNL010000001.1, forward strand.
GCTCTTGTTTTCATGGATCAGCTCTATGCCGCTGCTCTTCGATATACAAAAAATCCTGAAGATGCACGCGATCTCGTGCAGGACACATACATCAAAGCATTTACCTCTTTCCATCAATTTGAAGACGGCACAAATTTACGCGCCTGGCTCTATCGAGTTCTCACAACCACATTTATTAATTCATATCGAAAGAAACAGCGCCAACCACTAATTGCCAATAACGAATTAGAAGATTGGCAGATTGATCGTGCGCAGAGTCACACCAGCGACTTGGGAAAGTCAGCTGAAGTAGAGGCGCTCGAAAATTTACCTGATAGCGACATTAAGAATGCGCTACAAGAACTCCCTGATGAATTTCGAATGGCTGTCTATCTTGCAGATGTTGAAGGCTTTTCATATAAAGAGATCGCCGAAATCATCGACGTTCCAGCAGGCACTGTGATGTCGCGTCTGCATCGCGGCCGTAAGTTACTACGTGAGAAATTAGCGGATTATGCACGCGAGCTCGGTTACACAGTTGATCAAAGTAAGAAATCATCTCCTGATGAGGGGGTGAACCCATGAGCCCTTTCGGAGCAGAGCAGATGAGCTGTCCTGAAGTTCTAGCCTCTATCGTGTTTATTATCGAAGATGCAATCGATCAGGTCGAGCGTCCCGATGATGTGCGAGGTCACATTGATATCTGCCCACAATGTGCGCGTCAGCTAGAACACGAGATGCTCACGCATTCCATCCTGATGGATGCCCTGCGCAGATCATGTGTTGAAAAAGCACCATCAAGCCTTTATGAGAGCATTCATAACCAATTGATTAACAATCAATTATTTGGCTCTCAGGAAAGTACTGAAGTGGTCACCACATATTCAAGAACTGAAATTTCTATCGAAATAGATGAGTTCGGTAATGTCGAACATCGTGAAATTCAGATTGAAGAGACTCATATTCAGCAGATTAATTACGATCAAGGATTACCGGGGGAGAAGCCCTGATGAGGCCGGCTGAAGAGATTATTGGCGCTGTGGGACTCTCCACCATGATTGTCAGACCGGGCGATACAACGGTAGCTATGGGTATCTCTGATCTACCAATTTTGGCAAGTTCTCACATTATGCATTCAATGGAGAGCGCAACCGTTGCAGCGATCACTGAGTATTTGGAATCTGGTGAAACAACTGTTGTTGAAAAGTTTGAAATTACGCTCCTTGATTTAGTTGGAATCGGAGCGGAAGTCAGATGTACTGCGCGATGCATCGATGTAGAAGGACGCGAATTAACTTTTCTCTGCGATCTTTATGAAGGAGAACGTCACATTGCACAAGGTGTAATAAAGAGAAAGGCGGTGGAACGAGTGTCTTACCTCGCTCGCACCGCCGCTCAATCTCTCTTGCAGTAATTACTTCTTAGTGGCCCAGAAGATTTCTGCAATTTCATCAATCTTTGCGATCAATGAATCTGCAACTGCAACATCCTGAGTTCCCTTTGTTCCTGCAGCACCAGCGAGCTTTGTCGCTTCATTAAAGAGCGAGTGCAACTGTGGGTACTGCTCGAAGTGAGGAGCCTTGAAATAATCAGTCCAGAGAACCCAGAGGTGCTCTTTGACTGCATGTGAACGCTCTTCTTTAATTGCTACAGAGCGTGAGCGGAAATCAGCATCAGCATTGGCGGCATATTTTTCCATGCACGCTTTTACTGAGAGAGCTTCGATGCGTGCCTGGGCAGGGTCATAGACTCCACAAGGCAGATCGCAATGTGCATAAACGGTGAGACTAGGCTTAAAGAAATTTTTCATGTATGGCAGACTACATTGTGTGAGACTTTTTAGCACCGTAGAAGTAGACGGCCCATCTATGGCCCCCACGTTTATTCCAGGGGATCAACTCTATGTCCGTTGGTACTCCCGCAAGGGGGCTAGGGCTTCGGCTTTGGCCGTGGGAAACATCGTAATTCTGGAACGCGACGAACAGCCAGGAGTCTTCTACATCAAGCGAATTACTCAGATCACAGCCGAAGGCGTTTGGGTCACTAGTGATAACCCAAAGGGAAGTGATTCATCGAAGTGGGGTTGGTTGCCACCACATTCAATTAAGGCGAAGTATCTCTTTCGAACAAAGAAAGCTAAGCGCGATAATTAACGAGTAAAAGCCTCATACATCAATGCTTTTGCTTCATCTTCGTGCAGATGATGATTTCCAGTTGCAGGAGATGCGGTCGCGCGACGTGAAACTCGCCTCAAGATGCGAGAACCAAATCCATGTCCACCATGTGCTTCAGATGTGCGTAAGGCAATGTGTGACCAAGGACCTTGGTTTGCCGGTTCATCTTGAACCCATAGCAAATTCGCTTGTGGGTGCGCGTTGGCAACTTCTTGCATCTGATCAATTGGCAATGGATAGAGAAGCTCCACACGAGCAATCGCAGTTGTGTGCTCTCCGAGTCGATCACGTTCTGCAACAAGATCGTGATAAATCTTTCCAGAACAGAAGATAAGACGCGTTGCATTCTGAACTTTCTCATCGGCGATTACAGGATGGAATGTTCCTGAAGTGAAATCACTCAGAGATGAAGCTGCTGCCTTTAAGCGGAGCATCGACTTTGGTGTGAAGACAACCATCGGACGACGAGTTGGGTTTGCCATATGCCAGCGCAATAAGTGGAAATATGATGCCGGGCTTGAAGGTTGAGCGACTGTCATATTCTGCTCAGCGCACAGTTGTAGATAACGCTCGATTCGCCCCGATGAGTGGTCCGGACCTTGTCCTTCATATCCGTGCGGAAGTAAGAGAACAACAGATGAGCGCTCTCCCCACTTTTGAAGCGCTGAAGAGATGAATTCATCGATGATGGTTTGTGCACCATTGCTGAAGTCACCAAATTGGCCTTCCCACATGACTAGCGCTTCAGGGCGCACAACAGAGTACCCATACTCAAATCCCATGGCAGCAAATTCTGAAAGAAGGGAATCAACCACAAAGAATTGATTCTCATCTGTGATCAGTGAGCGAAGTGGGGTCCACTCACTTCCATTCTCCTTATCAATGACGACTGCGTGACGGTTACTAAATGTTCCACGGCGTGAATCCTGACCAGCAACGCGAATTGGATGACCAGCCTTCAAAAGAGATCCAAATGCGAGCAACTCTCCCATCGACCAATCGATGGTGGCGTCATTGAGCATCTCTACACGCTTTTGTAATTGTGGAAGGAGTTTTGGATGAACGTTAAATCCTTCTGGAATTGCAATCTGTGTTGCTGCAATTTCTCTAGCCAGCGCTTCAGTGATCGCAGTTGGAACTTCCTCTGCTGCTGGCGGAACAGGAACTTTAAAGTTTTCATCATGCTCTGGCTCGTGGTTATTTACTGAAGCAAAGACTGCTTCAAGTTGATTCTGATAGTCGGTTGCGATTTCATCAGCTTCCTGCGGAGTGATATCACCGCGCCCAACAAGAGCTTCTGTATAAAGGGTGCGCGTTGATCGCTTTGCATCAATGAGTTTGTACATCATTGGCTGCGTGAAGCTTGGCTCATCACCCTCGTTATGCCCACGACGTCGGTAACAGACCATGTCGATTACGACATCTTTATGGAAAGCCTGACGGTATTCGAAAGCGATGCGCGCAACGCGAACACACGCCTCAGGATCATCTCCATTAACGTGGAAGACAGGTGCAGAAATAATCTTCGCCATATCTGTTGAATATGTTGAGGAACGTGATGCATGTGGTGAAGTTGTAAATCCAACTTGGTTATTAATAACAATATGAATAGTTCCACCTGTGCGATATCCGCGTAATTGTGAAAGCTGGAGTACCTCAGCGTTGACGCCCTGTCCGGCAAATGATGCATCGCCATGTAGGAGTATCGGCAAGACTGAGTAGGCATCCTTGATATTGATGCGATCTTGCTTGGCGCGAACAATTCCTTCGAGCACTGGATTAACAGCCTCTAGGTGTGATGGATTAGCAGCGAGATAGATCTTTGTTGTAGCCCCAGACTCAGCGGTGAAGACACCTTCGGTTCCGAGGTGATACTTCACATCACCAGAACCGTGCACTTCATTTTCTGCATAGTGACCTTGGAACTCTTGAAAGATTTGCCCGTAAGACTTTCCAGCAATGTTTGCCAGCATGTTGAGGCGCCCGCGGTGTGGCATTCCAATACACACTTCATCGAGCCCGCGATCGGCTGCAGCGGAGATAATCGCATCGGTCAATGGAATAACTGACTCGCCACCTTCGAGTGAGAAACGCTTCTGCCCCACAAACTTTGTCTGTAGGAATGATTCGAATGCTTCTGCGCTATTGAGTTTACGAAGAATACGCAACTGTTCGTCGCGCTCTGGTTTTGTGAATCCGATTTCCACATGCTCTTGAATCCACTTACGCTCTTGCGGATCTGCGATATACATATATTCAATACCGACTGAGCGACAGTAAGAATCACGCAAGATTCCAAGAATCGTGCGTAGTTTCATAAACTTCTTTCCACCAAAACCACCAGTGGCAAATTCGCGATCAAGATCCCAAAGAGTTAGACCGTGGGTCACAACATCAAGATCTGGATGTGAGCGTTGCAAATACTCAAGCGGATCCACATCTGCCATGAGGTGGCCGTAGGTGCGATATGCGTGAATCAATTGTTGAACACGAGCAGTCTTATTGATCTCTTCATCACGTGAGAAATCAAAGTCTGATGCCCAGCGAATTGGCTGATAAGGAATACGCAGCGCTGTAAAAATCTCATCGTAGAAATTCTCAGCACCGAGTAAGAGTTCATGGAGTCGACGAAGGAAGTCACCTGAGGTAGCTCCTTGAATAATTCGGTGGTCATATGTACTTGTTAAAGTAATTACTTTACTGATGGCATTACGCGCAATTGTCTCTTCGCTAGCTCCAGCAAATTCAGCGGGATAATCCATAGCGCCAACACCGATAATCAAGCCTTGGCCTTGGACAAGGCGCGGAACTGAGTGCACTGTTCCGATCGTTCCTGGGTTTGTGAGCGAGACTGTGGTTCCAGCAAAATCTTCAACAGTAAGAGTGCCACCGCGAGCTTTAGCAACAGTGGATTCATAGGATGCCCAGAATTGTCCGAAGTCGAGGGCTTCGCATCCCTTAATCGATGGCACCAATAATTGACGTGATCCATCTGGTTTTGCCAGGTCAATTGCGATTCCAAGGTTGATATGTGTTGGGCGACCAATTGCTGGCTTGCCATCTAATTCTGTGAAGAAGGTATTCATCTCAGGCATTTGGCGAAGTGCTTTGATCATGGCGTAAGCGATGATGTGGGTGAAAGAAACTTTTCCTCCGCGACCGCGCTTCAAGTGATTGTTAATTACGGTGCGATTATCAATCATCAACTTGGCGGGAATTGCGCGAACAGATGTGGCAGTTGGAACGGTGAGCGAACCTTCCATGCTGGCAACTACGCGACTTGCAACTCCACGTAATGGTTCAACAGTTGCATCAGATGGTGTTGCAAGAATCGGTGCCGGTGCATGCACAACTTGTGCGGGAGTTGGCTGAGTCGTAGTCGCTGCAACCTGTGCGGGAGTCGACTGAGTAATCGGTGCTGCAACTGGTTGAGCAACTGGCTGACTCATCGGTGCTGCAACTGGTTGAGCAACAGGTTGTGCTGGTGTTGCCACGACTTGCTGTACAACAGGAGCGACGACTGGTTGTGCCGGAGTAGCTGCAACCGGCTGAGCAACAGCTGCAGCTTTCTGTACAGACTTTGGAATAGGCGGTGTGCCTGCCTTGGGAGCAGATGATGCTGGCGCCGCTGATGTGCCTGCCGCTGATGACGTCACTGATGGTGAAGATGCTCCACCGGCTGCGCGCGTTTTAAAAACTTCAATCCACTCTGCTGTTACCGAAGATGGATCGCTCTGATAGCGCTCATACATCTCTTCAACGAGCCAATCATTTGCTCCGAAGTCTTGCCCTGGTTGCGTAGCCGACACTGGCGCGCTCCTCATAGATAAGTAATAACGATTCGTCCTAGACCTAAGACTATCGGCTCGGGCCAGCCTCAGAAATCGTTGAAAGCGCGAGATAGCGCACACTTACAAGGCATTGGCCGGCGGCGAATCGGGGACTCTGCTGGCGCTGATGTAAGTGGTGGCCCCGGGCTACCCCAGTGATCGGTCCAGATTCGAGAGGGCGGTGACCGGCCCGGTTCACTCGCGTGCTGACTCGGGCGACCGCACCAGAAAACAAAGATGCGCAATCCCGACATGGTTGGGAGAGTTCTCACATGAGCATTTCCGATTCCGCCGGCTCCTCCCAGACGAGTGCTGCGACTACGCCACCCGTAGCAATCGTGACCGGTGGAAGCCGGGGGCTTGGTTACGAAGTTGCGCGTGGATTAGCCGCCAGGGGTTATCACCTCGCATTAGTTGCACAGAACGAGAACGGGCTATCGGGAGCGCGTGAAAAAATCCTGCAAGGTTTCCCTGGAATTATCGTGACTACACATGCAATTGATTTTGATGTGAGTAAGCCTGGTCAGATAGAACGTGTGCGCCAACAATTGGGCGAACTTAAATCAAAGCTTGCAACCCCTTCAACACTCGTTATTGCTCATGGCGTGATGAGTGAAAAGATGTCAAAGACCATGCGCACCACAGATCATGAATGGCGTCGCGTCCTTGCGATTAATCTTGATTCGGTTTTTATGATTGTCAACGAATTAGTTCCTGCAATAGCCGAAGCTCGTCATGGACGAGTAATTATTTTCTCCGCATGTCTTGGTCGCATGTCAGGTCCAGGTAATGCTGGCGGACTTGCTCCATATCGAATTAGCAAAGCTGGCGTTAATGCTCTCGTTCGAAATCTTGCACACGAGACTGGACTTGGCGCTCGCGGAGTGCTTGTCGATGCAATCTGCCCCAATCATTCACGTACAGATATGGGTGGACCCGATGCCCTTCGTAGCGCTGAAGAAGGTGCCGAAACTGCGCTGTGGTTAGTTGATCGTACATTTAATACAAATAGCGACAATGAGATTGAAAAGACAACTGGCGTACTGTGGGAAGACCACCAGATTGTTCCCTGGTAACACCCCCACTGCTGTTTCACTTTTCACATCTGCGCATTAAGATCTGCGGATGACAATTACCGTTGCGCGTCTCCTTCGCCACATGGCATGGGCAAACCAAGCCACAATCGCCCACTTGCAGACCCTCCCCGTTGAGAGCCTTAAGGCGTATGCCACAAATCCTGAGTGGTTTGTCGCTGAGATTGCTCATCACATTGTTGATTCGGCAGATCACTACGCATACGAGATAACAGGGAAGCCAGCGCTTACACAGCCAGGAGATCCATGCATCGCAGATGTTGAAAAGATCAGCGATCTTGCGCGACTTGCAGAGCAGGCAGCAATCGCTGATGCACATTTGATTAGCGCAGCCGACCTCGATGATGTCTGGTTAGATCTGGAAAGTGACGGCCGCAAATTCCAGAGATTGCGCTCAACAGTTCTCTCGCAAGCGATTCACCATGCGACAGAACACCGCACGCACATTGCCAGCGCGCTAGAAGCTAAAGGCTTTGAACCAATTTTTCTTGATGATATTTCGCTCTGGGATTACGAGGTTTACGAGACGGCTAACGGTTTAAGAGATAAGTGAAAATTAGATCTGTAAATGCCTGCGAGATAAGTAAAAGTCAGACCTAAAGCTGCCTGCGAGATAAATGAGAGTTACGATGCCTTATTTTCGCGAGATGCAATTGTTAAGACCATAAACAATGTTGCTACCGCAAGAACTCCAATCGGGATCGCCAAGTAATACGCTGATCCTTCTACTTGGTATTTAACAACTCCGAGAGCAATGAGATTTGCAAGAACTGCAGGTGCTTTACCGTAATTCTTTCCGGCGCGATATCCGCGTCCACATTGAATCAACCCGAATCCACCCAAAATACAAAACAGTACAACTCCAAGTAAAGGGAGAATTTCTCGGTTCTCATGGGTGAATCCAAGAATTACCAACCAAACACCTAGCGCTAGCACTACGCCGCCTTCAATGAAGAGCAGGGTTGCTGCGATTGATCGCCTGTCGGAGCTTGGAGAAGGTGTGCTCATGAACTCAAGGTTAGCGCTTAGGCCTTGTCACCGTCGGAATTCAAATGAGTAGCAAGCCACAATATTCACATAATGGCGTACGGGATGATTTGACGCATTGCACAGCACCGCCGCTTTTTTACGCTCATGTTGAACGGATGATCGCTGGAAGTATCCGCAGAGATTCACCCTTCTCCCTTATTGCCTTCACGCTTTTAGATGAAACTACAGATGAGGAAGTAATTGCACTTGCACATTCCATTGCTGTCTCGATGAGGCTAGAGGATCTCTGTGGACGGCTAGGGGTAAATCAATTTACCGTCGCACTTGCTGGCGATCTGCAGGCTGGCGCAGAGCTCTGCAAGCGCGTTCAGGAGAGTTTTCCTCATCTACTTTCGATGCAGGTGGCGCAATATGAAAGGGATGAAAGCTCACTCGATCTCTTCTATCGCCTCGATACATTGTATGAAAAGCAGATGGAATCAGATGGTGAAGCAAGAAAAGTTTAACGCGCGCCTCTAAAAGTTACCCACAGCTTGAGAATTCCGAAGATCTTCTGTCGGCTCGGAATCTACCTTCCACCACATGGATACTCTTCAAGCAACCACGATTCCAACTCGCGCAAGTGAGTATGTCTCCATTGAGATCAAAATAGAGAAAATGGATATCGACGTAACCTACGGACCTATCTCCGATTTGATGAAAGATCCGACAGTTGAAGAGATTTGGATTAACTCACCAGAGCGCATATTTGTTGCCCGTGGTGGAAAAAGTGAATTAACAAACCTAGTTTTAACTTTCTCAGATGTTAAGCAACTGGTAGATCGAATTCTTATGTGGAGCGGCCGTCGTATCGACCTTTCTTCACCATTTGTTGATGCACAACTCCCAGATGGAAGCCGCCTACACGTTGTTATCCCTGAGATTACCGCCGAGCACTGGTGCATCAATATTCGAAAGCATCTGCATCGTTCTCTGGGACTAGTGGAGTTGGCTAGTCGAGGAATGATGACACCAGAGATTTCTTCACTTTTATCCCGTTGCGTGAAAACGGGGATGAACATTCTTGTTTCAGGAGGAACACAATCTGGCAAAACAACACTGCTCAATGCACTGGTTTCGCAATCACCGGTGCAGGAACGTGTAATAACCATCGAAGAAGTATTTGAACTTAAGCCTCAACTTCCTGATGTTGTTGCGATGCAGGTCCGTACTCCGAATCTCCAAGGTGATGGAGAGATACCTATGCGCAGATTAATTAAGGAAGCGCTACGTATGAGGCCTTCACGAATCATCGTGGGTGAGGTACGCGAAGCCGAAGCTCTTGATCTTCTGATCGCTTTGAATTCAGGATTGCCGGGTATGGGTACGATCCATGCTAACTCGACAAAAGATGCAATTATTAAATTACAAACTTTGCCACTTTTGGCAGGTGAGAACATTTCACATAAATTCATCGCCCCAACAGTTGCCTCTGCACTTGACCTTATTGTGCAAGTAAAGCTCGATAGCAATGGCAAACGTCGCATCGATGAAGTTTCCTGGGTTACCGGTCGATTTGAAAGTGATCGAGCGGAAATTGAGTCACTGTGGAAATGGAATGGAAGCCAGTACATACGCGGAATCGCCACCGATTTCCCACTAGAGAACTGGTGGTACGAATAATGAAAAGAATCAGGAGAGGTGCTCCTTTCATCGCTGCGGGCTCGATCACATTCCTTGCTATCTATCTCGTTACCGCATCAACACTTTTCGCATCCGCATTTTCGCTTCTGGTCCTAGCCTTCACATATGTGATCATCAAAAATAGAAGTGGAAAGCTAGATTTAGAAATCGCGTCATCCTGGCCGGAAGTAATTGACCATCTGATATCAGGAATCCAATCAGGAATGTCACTCACGGAAGCATTGACCGAGTTGTCCGTTCGAGGTCCACTCGTGATGCGACCACTTTTTGCAAGCTTTAAGAGCCAAATCTTAGAAGATGGTGACTTTGATCGCGCACTTTCGCACCTCTCTGAAAAATTCGGAAGCCATGCCAGCGATCAAATTTTTGAAGCGCTTCTCATCTCCAAGTCTCTAGGCGGCAGCCAGCTGCTGACAATCTTGAGAACACTTGGTAACTTCTTGCGTCAAGACTTGGCTCTGCGGAATGAGATTTCTGTCAAGCAATCGTGGATTAAGAATTCAGCACACCTTTCATCAGCAGCTCCATGGTTACTCTTACTTCTTTTGGCAATGCAACCAACAACGGTCGCAGCGTTTACAACTCCGACCGGCGCAGGAATTCTCTTTCTTGGATTAGCACTTACAGCGCTGGCCTACATTTGGATGTCTTACCTCAGTCGTCTTCCATCGGTTCCACGAGTTTTTGGTAAGTCACGATGAATCCGATACTGATCTCACTTCCCCTATCCCTTCTTGCCGTCTCCTTAATTATTTTTAGTGATAGTCCTGCTAATGAATTACGAGCGTTTGCAGGGAGAACGAGAGATCGTTCATTGGTAAAGACTCGTCTGGCAGAGCTTGGGCGTCAGACTCAGAGTGAATACGAAGAATTTCGATACCTACAACTTCTTTATAGTGGAATTGTCTCTCTTGTCACGCTCGTTCTTTGCTTACTAGTACGATCTTCAATTCCTGTGATGGCCCTGTTACTAGTGGTTGCAGCAATAGCTACATATCTTTACATGGATCGGCAGTTAACTTCAGAGGTAAGGAAACAAAGAAGTGCGATCGAGGCAGAGTTTCCTGCGATCATTGAAATGTTGACACTAGCAATCTCTGCTGGTGAATCTCCGCTGACTGCGCTCAAGAGAATTGCAGAGAACTCTCACGGCAACCTCAGCATTCGCTTCCGGCAAGTGATTTCCAAAGTGCATCAGGGTATTTCTTTCCATGCAGCACTTGATCTCATGGGGCGGGATCTGAACTCACCGCTGGTCCGTCGATTCATTGATTCGTTGGTCAATGCCATGGTGCGCGGAGCTCCTATCACCGAAGTTCTCACGCGCCATGCCCAAGAAGCACGCGAGCATCAACGTAATCGGATCCTCGCCGCCGCAGGCAAGGCAGAGATTTCAATGATGATTCCAGTGGTCTTTCTAATTCTGCCAATCTCAATTCTCTTCGCTATCTGGCCATCACTGACAAATCTGAATTTATTTGCTGCATAGCAAAGCCGTCATCACATTCTAAAAAGATCCGAAACAACGTTAAACCCCAACGCATAGAGAGAAGAAAAAATGGAAACACAGTCTCCAACCGAAACACAGTCTCCAACCGAAACACAGTCTCCAACCGAAACACAGTCTCCAACCGAAACACAGTCTCCAACGGGCACGGAGGCGCTAGTTGTATCCCTTAAGGAAAGCGGTCTCGCAGCTGGGATATGGATAGAGGATCAAGCCCGTTCAGTGACCACAGCTATACGCGAAAGCTCGTTCATCAAAGCGCTCAACGATGACCGCGGAGATGTTCCTGGATGGGTGCTTGTTGTACTTATGACTACAGGACTCGTCACTGCAATTTGGACTGTTGCTGCTCCTCGACTATCGGCAATCCTAAAGAACTCACTTGATGCGATGAATGGAATTCGCTGAGTGAAAATTTCAAAGATCATTGCTGACGAACGGGGCAATGTAGAGAGTTCGCTCACCTTAATCCCGCTCATCTTCCTCTTTCTTCTTGCCATGCAGTTAATTCTTGCCATGAGCATGCGCGATGCTGATTCACTTTCAGCATCTGATCAGGCTTCTGTGCGCGCAATCTCTGGCACCTTCTCATCTTCCGATCGAGAACTCATATTGGATTCGCCGGATCGTTTCTCAAACATTTCACTACTCATATCAACCCAATCACGAAGAATTCCGCAACTTATCCCCGGCCTATCGCAACTCCTAGGAAGAGAGCTCCGTACTGATGGAAAAGGGGTAGCGATCATTGAAAACACGCGATAGACAGGGGAGTCGATTTCTCTCTTCCCGCATGCCTCGGCTTGCAAGAAACATCAAGGATGAAAGAGGGAGCGCATCAGTTGAATTCGTCCTTCTTGCTTTACCACTATTCATTCCTATATTCATTTTTCTCAATCAGTTTTCAACACTAAGTTCACAAGAGATGGCTCTGCAAACGCTCGCGCGTGAGAGCGTGCGAGCTTTTATCGAAAGCAATAATGATCAATCCGGCGGAGCACTGGTAAATCAAGTAATTACCCTAGGCGGAGCGAAACTCGGCCTAAAGCCAGAAGAGATTTCAGAGATCAACTCTGAGATTAAATGCAGCACTCGTCCCTGTCATCTTCCAAATGGAAGAGTTCGGATCACATTAACTATGGATGCAATTGGAAACGATGGAAGATCAGTTCAAGCATCGGCACAACAGTACTTTTCGCCATGGAGTCAATAATGCGAAAAAGAGTCCAGCGATTCTTTCATTTAATGCGTGATGATCGTGGGTCAATCTCAGTTCTAACAATTGCCTTATTTCTGATCACAGTTTGTCTAGTAATGATTACAACAAACATCACTACCGTCACAGTCGCCAAACGAAATCTTACGCAAAGTGCTGAATCCGTCGCACAACGAGGGGCTCATTTTCTAGACGAGGAGGCTTACTACACAGGTAAGTTCAATGTTATTACCATGGCTCAAAACCTCTTTGGTGGCGGCCCACAGGATCCAGGAGTTCCAATTGATTGCGATAAAGCCATGGTTGGAATATCTGAGGCACTCAGTGATCTTGATAGAGAAAGTGAACTTCTCATTCAGAAAGGTGTAAGCAACCTAGAAGTTTCGGGGATCGCTTGTGATGGGAGAGATATAAAGGTTTCCCTCAAAGCGATGATGAGTCTGCCGTTTCAACTTCCTTTTCTCAATGTGAGTAGCGTGAAATTGGAATCCTCAGCCACTACCTACAATCAGCGCAATAACGGCTTTTACCTCTTTGGATATCGCATCTCCTAGGCCTCCCGCGAGAAAGAATCCATTCAATTAAAGTCGGTATCCTTAGTGCATGGCTCGCGAATATCACCTAGAGATATCTGCAATTGACGCGACCCTTGTTTCAATCGAGAAAGTACTTGATCTTCCCAAGCTTGAAAGTGAAGCGATTGAATTGGAAGCACAGGCAGGCGTCCCTAACCTTTGGGATGATCCGGCAAAAGCCCAGGCGGTTACAAGCAAACTCTCTCGCGTTCAATCAACAATTGCGCGACTGAAATCTCTGCGGCGCCGCGTTGAAGATTTACCGGTTCTCTTCGAGTTAGCCGCAGATGAACCCGATGGTTCTGGACTCCGTGATGCCGAGCTTGAATTAGATGCAACTGTAAAAGCAATTAGCGAACTTGAAGTCACAACACTTCTCAACGGTGAATATGACGACCGCGATGCACTCATCACAATTCGCTCTGAGGCTGGCGGGGTAGAGGCTGCTGATTGGGCTGAAATGCTGATGCGAATGTATCTTCGATATTGTGAACGCCACGAATTCAAAGTTGATGTGTTAGAAACTTCGTACGCGGAAGAGGCGGGAATTAAATCAACAACGTTCCGAGTGAGCGCGCCGTATGCATACGGAACTATCTCTGTTGAGCAGGGAACGCATCGCTTAGTACGTATTTCTCCCTTTGATTCGCAATCACGCAGACACACCTCTTTTGCAGGCGTTGAGGTTGTTCCCGTTGTGGAACAGAGCGATGACATTGAAATTGATGAGAAAGAGATCAGAGTCGATGTGTATCGCTCATCTGGCCCAGGAGGTCAAGGAGTAAACACAACAGATTCAGCTGTGCGCCTTACACATATCCCAACAGGAATTGTTGTTTCATGTCAGAACGAGCGTTCACAAATTCAGAATAAAGCTACCGCGATGGCAGTCCTTCAATCGAAATTATTGGAACGTCGCCGCCAAGAAGAGCAAGCAAAGATTAATGCGCTGAAAGGCGATAACTCTGGCTCATGGGGAAATCAGATGCGCTCCTACGTTTTGGCTCCTTATCAAATGGTGAAAGATCTCCGAAACAATCACGAAACAGGGAACACGTCAGCAGTTCTCAATGGTGAAATTGATGATTTCATTGAAGCCGGTATTCGCTGGCGTCGCTCTCAAGCAATGCAATAAACCTCACACTCATTTCATGCCTCAAACTGGACTCAATTTCTATCTAAAGTCGGGTCGATCTGCGCTCAAATCCCGCAGAGTTCATCCTTGTTCCATAAACTAGGCACAGTACGGAGAACTCGGAGCACACAGCTCTGGATCCCAAAAGTCGGGCCTAGAGCCTGGCTGATCGAAGGTAAAGGGAGAAGCAGATGATTCGCTTTGAGAACGTGACTAAGACCTATCCGGGTCAAGAGCGTCCTGCCCTCGATTCAGTCAACCTTGAAATAGTTAAAGGTGAATTCGTCTTCCTTGTTGGAGCATCGGGTTCAGGTAAATCAACATTCCTTCGGTTAATTCTTCGCGAAGAGAAACCAACAACAGGTGTCATTCACGTAGCCGGTAAAGACCTAGGCAAGCTTTCAAATCATAAGATTCCTGAACTTCGTCGACAACTCGGAACTGTCTTTCAAGATTTTAGACTTCTTCCAAATAAGACAATTACTGAAAATATTGCCTTTGCTCTGCATGTGCTTGGATACTCAAAGAAAGAGATCAATCGCGAAGTTCCTGAAGTACTTGAGTTGATTGGCTTAGAAGATAAAGGCGATCGACTTCCAAACCAGCTCTCAGGTGGCGAGCAGCAGCGCGTAGCTATCGCACGTGCTTACGTAACTAAACCGGCAATTATTATTGCCGATGAGCCAACCGGAAACCTTGACCCCGCACTATCTGTTGGAATTATGAAGCTACTCGATCGAATTAATCGTGAGGGTACAACTGTTTTGATGGCGACACACGATTCAGGAATTGTTGATCAAATGCGTAAGCGCGTAATCGAACTTGATGGTGGTCATGTGATTCGCGATCAGGTACGTGGCGTTTATGGATATACCGGGTAACGGTTAGGGAAAGAGGAGAAGATGCGCGCAGGATTTTTGCTCAGCGAAGTTCGAATTGGACTTCGTCGCAACCTAACGATGACCTTTGCCGTTGTTGTCACAACAGCTATCTCACTCTCTCTACTTGGCATCGGACTTCTCTCTAACGCCCAGGTCAATGCCATGAAAGATTATTGGTATGACAAGATCGAAGTCTCGGTATTTCTCTGTGGTCCGTTATCAGAATCAGCATCGTGTTCGGGTGGAGTAGTAACTGATGAGCAACGCACTGCAATCAAGGCAGACCTAGAGCTCTTGCCAGTTGTCCAGAGTGTTTTCTACGAGAGTCAGACCGAAGCATTTTCTCGCTTTCAAGAACGATTTAAGGATTCTGCTATTGCGCAGAATGTGAGCGCGGATCAACTTCCAGAATCATTTCGAGTAAAGCTAGATGATCCAACCCAGTTTGCCGTGGTCGTTTCAGCGTTCTCAGGGCGTCCAGGTGTTGATGTAGTTCAAGACCAGCGGACAATTCTTGAGAAGTTCTTTAAATTATTAGAAGTCTTACGTAACGGCGCAATTGCCGTTGGGTTGGCATCGGTACTTACTGCAGCGCTACTGATTTCAAATACGTTGCGAATCGCGGCATTTAACCGTCGTCGTGAAACAGGAGTGATGAAACTCGTCGGAGCTTCCTCATTCTCAATTCAATTACCGTTTCTCTTAGAAGGAGTAATCTCGGCAATTATTGGCTGGGGGCTTGCAACTGGTTTGCTTGCAGGACTCAAACAGGTTATCGACACCAACGTCGCACCGCTGCTTACCTTTACTAAATTCTTCGGATGGAATGAAGTGTGGGTATCGTCTGCATGGCTATTACTTACAGGACTTGTGGTCTCAACCTTCGCATCTCTCTTAACTCTTCGCCGTTACCTCAAGGTCTAGGGTTCAGGTTCTAGGGTCTCGAGTAGCGCGATGGTTAAAGAAGTTGGTAGAAAACTCATCGCCCAGAATAAGAAGGCGCGCCACGATTACTCGATCGAAGATGTTTATGAATGCGGAATCGTTCTCACTGGCACCGAAGTAAAGTCATTGCGCGCTGGCCGTGCATCGCTCATTGATGGATATGCCCATGTGAATAATGGTGAACTCTGGTTGAGTGGTGTTCATATCCCGGAGTACACAGAAGGAACGTGGAATAACCACACGCCTCGACGTGAGCGCAAGTTGTTGGTGCATTTAGATGAGTTACGCAAACTTCATGCACTTACCAAAGAAGGTGGGCTGACCCTTATTCCTTTGCAGCTCTACTTTAAAGATGGCAAGGCCAAGATTGAGATTGCACTTGCTCGAGGAAAGAAATCTCACGATAAGCGAGCAGCTCTTAAAGAGCGCCAAGATTCGCGTGAAGTTGAGCGAGAAATTTCTAGGCGCAAATCAGGGCGCGACTCTTAATCCTCACTACTTACCGCTCTCTTTCCACGCTTATTTCAATGCGCGAGAACGGGATTTTCGCGATGTCTGAAACGTTCTATACACTTAGGGAACAACTACATAGTGGCAACGCATAACAGTCATAAACACAGGTTTGGCTCTGAAATTCACCCAAAGGTGGCTCTACGAGTTTTTCCACGTGCGCATGACAATGCTTTCCACACCCATGGGGGTGAACGGTCTCGACTTTGGCTGTTGAGATAGGGGAAGCGGGCCGAGGAAGCCGGAATGATCTCGTAAACCATGAAATCCGTGCACAACTAACTGCAGACAACAGTCGCAGTGATTTCGCACTAGCTGCATAAGCTAGTCCCGAATCC
>JBIPNL010000109.1:0-3922 GCA_044373255.1 Candidatus Planktophila sp.
AGAGCTGCGCGAATCGGATCAGATGTCGTGCCTGTTGTACTCCCGGCTGTTGCCCATGCAATGAGAGTGATAAATGCAAGGGGCAGTAAGAGAATCCCGGCGCTACGAAGTGCTTGTGCAAAGGTGACCGCAAGGACACGTTGCACCATCAGAGATCAGCGCCCGAGAATGGCGCGCATAAAGCGCGCAGTTTCACTAGGAGTTTGACCGACTTTTACACCCGCGGCTTCAAGAGCATCTTTCTTTGCCACTGCAGTTCCAGAAGATCCCGAAACAATCGCACCGGCATGGCCCATGGTCTTTCCTTCAGGAGCTGTAAAGCCTGCAACATAACCAACAACTGGCTTTGTTACATACTCAGCAATAAATGCTGCTGCACGCTCTTCTGCATCTCCCCCAATTTCACCAATCATGACGATTGCTGTGGTCTCAGGATCATCTTGGAATGCACGTAGGCAATCAATATGTGTTGTACCGATAACAGGATCTCCACCGATTCCAACAGCAGTGCTAAATCCGATATCACGGAGTTCATACATCATCTGATAGGTCAGTGTTCCCGACTTTGAGACAAGTCCGATCGGTCCAGCCTGTGTGATATTTGCAGGAATAATTCCAACATTTGATTTACCTGGGCTAATTAATCCTGGGCAGTTAGGTCCAATAATCTGAGTGGATCCCTTGTCTTTTGCGTAGGTGTAGAAAAACGCTGAGTCATGTACGGGGATTCCTTCAGTGATTACAACTACAAGAGGCATTGCCGCATCAACTGCATCGATCACGGCAGCCTTTGCAAACTTAGGTGGAACAAAGACTACTGATGTATTGGCACCTGTCGCCGCCATCGCTTCTGCAACTGTATTAAAGACAGGCAACTGGTGGCCATCGATATCCACGCTCTGTCCACCTTTGCCAGGTGTTACGCCACCAACAACTGCTGTGCCAGAGGCCAGCATACGACGGGTGTGCTTTGTACCTTCAGAGCCAGTCATGCCCTGAACAATTACTTTGCTTGCGCTGTTAATAAAGATTGCCATTTACTTCGCCGCCAATTCTGCAGCGCGTGATGCTGCTCCATCCATTGTGTCGAGCTGCTCTACCAATGGGTGATTAGCAGCATTAAGAATCGCACGTCCTTCTTCAACGTTATTTCCATCAAGGCGAACAACGATTGGTTTGGTTGCAGTTGATCCAAGTGTTGCAAGAGCGGCAACGATTCCGTTAGCGACAGCATCGCATGCTGTAATTCCTCCGAAAACATTAACAAAGACGCTCTTCACATCTTTGTCGCCCAAAATAATTGATAGGCCATCAGCCATCACCTGCGCTGATGCTCCGCCTCCAATATCAAGGAAGTTGGCTGGGCGCATTCCACCGAATTTTTCGCCGGCGTAAGCGACCACATCGAGTGTGCTCATAACAAGACCAGCACCATTTCCGATGATTCCTACTTGTCCTTCAAGCTTTACGTAATTCAGCCCTTTCTCTTTTGCAAGGGCTTCCAAAGGATTAGTTGCGCTGTGGTCAACGAGCGCTTCATGGCTCGGCTGGCGGAACTCTGCGTTTTCATCAAGTGTGACTTTTCCATCGAGTGCGATGATTTTTCCATCACTTGTCTTCACAAGTGGATTCACTTCAACAAGAGTTGCATCTTCAGCTGCAAATGCTTTCCAGAGAGTGACGAGAACGTCTGCAACTTGATCTGCAACATCTGCTGGAAATGCTGCCTGGGCGATAATTTCCTTTGCTTTCGCAGCTGAGATTCCATCCACGGCAGAGACTGGCACCTTTGCAAGCTTCTCTGGTGCAGTCTTTGCAACTTCTTCAATATCCATTCCGCCTGCAACAGATGCCATGACTAGAAAGGTGCGATTTGATCGATCAAGCAAGATCGCTAAGTAATACTCTGATTCGATTGGCGCAGCTTGGGCAATCATCACCTGATGAACGATGTGACCTTTAATATCCATCCCAAGAATTGCTGCTGCTTTCTCGCGTGCATCTTCCGCGTTTTCTGCAAGCTTTACGCCACCAGCTTTTCCGCGTCCGCCAACTTTTACCTGAGCCTTTACAACTACGCGTCCGCCCATCTTTGCTGCAGCGGCAAAGGCTTCATCTGCGGTGGTTGCTACTGCGCCTGCAAGGACAGGAACTCCATGTTTTTCAAATAAGTCTCGGGCTTGATATTCAAAGAGATCCACGAGATCGCTCCTTTATTGATGGGCACATTCTTGATAGGCGCCGGGCGGCGCGTGCGTCTTTCACTGGGCCCATCTTAGAGCCCGCGCTAGAGCTTCTCGACCGGCGCGTAGCGTAAAAGAAGGCGCTTTTGGCCGTAATCTCCAAAATCAATCGTCGCCTCTGACTTATCTCCTTCACCAGCAACTGCAACCACTGTGCCGAGGCCAAATGTGTCATGTGACACACGCTCGCCAACAGTTAAGACCATCGAGCTGCTCTTCTTACCAGTTGCGCGCGGTGGTGGTGCAGATGCGGTACGTGCAGTGCGAAGTGAAGTTGAAGGGGTGAATGAGTTACCACCTTCGTTTCTCCATTCGATTACATCGGGTGGAATCTCATCGAGAAAACGGGAAGGCGGATTGTAATTCGGCGCGCCCCAAGAAGAACGATATTCAGCGCGAGAAAGATAGAGACGTTGTTGGGCGCGAGTAAGCCCAACATATGCCAGGCGACGTTCTTCTTCTATCTCATCTTTATCATCAAAGGTTCGTGAATGTGGAAATATTCCATCTTCCATACCGGTGAGAAATACGGTGGGAAATTCAAGTCCTTTAGCGGTGTGTAGCGTCATGAGAGTAACTATTCCGCCCCGGTCCTGACTATCAGGAATTTCATCTGCATCGGCAACTAGCGAAACTTTTTCGAGAAAACCTGCAAGTGAAATTACTTCATCCTCAGCCAGTTCATCAAATGAGCGCTCTTCATATTCCATCGCAACAGCAACAAGCTCTTTCAGGTTCTCCACCCGTACTTCATCTTGCGGATCGGTACTGGCCTCAAGTTCTGTAAGCAGACCCGATTGTTCGAGAATCGCTTCAATAATCACGGAAGGTTTTGTCTTTGCTTCTACAAGCACAGCCAATGCGCTCATCATCGATACAAACTGTGCAATCGATGCGGCGGCACGAGTGGGAACTTCTGCTGCTTCAGCGCACCGATTAAGTCCCTGCCAGAACGAGATCTCACGGGATGCGGCAAAGAGATCAACTTCCTCTAAAGCACGATCACCGATACCGCGTTTTGGAATATTGATAATGCGCCGAAGTGAAATCTCATCTTCTAGGTTGGCAAGTACGCGCAGGTATGCCAGTAGGTCCTTTACCTCTTTGCGCTCATAAAATCGAAGCCCGCCAACTACTTTGTATGCAAGTGCTGCCCGCATAAAGACTTCTTCAAAGACTCGAGATTGTGCGTTTGTACGGTAGAAAATCGCGGTATCCCCTGGTTCGGAAGTTCCGTTGCGTTGGAGAGATCTAATCTCATCTTTGACGAACTCTGCTTCATCATGTTCGGACTCAGCGATGTAGCCGATCAAAGGAGCCCCTGCACCAGAATCAGACCATAAGTTCTTCTCTTTCCGAGAAGTGTTTTTGGTGATCACTGCGTTGGCAGCGCTCAGGATATTCTGGCTTGATCGATAGTTTTGTTCGAGAAGAACCGTTGTCGCATTGGGATAATCGAGTTCAAATTGCAGAATATTGCGGATGGTAGCCCCACGAAAACCGTAGATCGATTGATCGGCATCACCAACAACGCATAGCTCTGCAGGTGGCAGACCATCTTCGATCGAACCAGTAAGTTCGCGCACGAGAATGTATTGCGCGTGATTTGTATCCTGATACTCATCGACGAGTATGTGTTTAAAACGTGAGCGCATACGCGCCTTCGCCTCAGGAAAACG
>JBIPNL010000016.1:0-15978 GCA_044373255.1 Candidatus Planktophila sp.
GAGGTAGCTATTTTCACGATGGTCCTTGGTATGTCACAGCTGACAAACTTTAAAGTTCCGCACATCGTTCGCGTAGATCAGCTTCGCCGAATCACCTTGCCATTTGCCATGATCTACCTTGCGGCTTTGACCCATCTTTCTTGGAACTATTCAAAAACTCTAGGGGTGCAGAGCAATATCATCAGCGACGCCATACTGATTGCCTTTCCGACTTACTTGCTCTTTTTTGGTGGCTATAAGACACTTGAGGTCTGGAAACAGAGTAGAGAGTAGTCAGATGAAAATTGCAGTGCACAGAATACTTTTTGGCATAGCCGCATTCTTTATGTTTCTTTCGGCCATTCAGTATCTTCTTTTCCTCAATCGAAATGAAATTCCTTTTGATGGTCAACTGCAATTCATCATGCTCGATTTTTTTCATTTCGCTCTTCTGGTAATTCCCATTTTTCTTCACAGGTTTCGCATAATCGGTGTTTTATCTGTCATTGTTCTCTTTCTATCTCAGTTTATCTTTCATCTAGTTCGTTTTTTCAGATATTTCTCATCAGCGCCGATCAGTGAAACTTGGGAATTCACAGTTTTGCCGATGTTTATGATTCCAAGCTTTGATTTAAATCTAATTAGATATCAGCCATTACTCGAATCATCGAGTTACACGAGATTCATCGCGGCCATAATCGCAATTGTGGCGACCATACTGAGCTTAATGGCCAGCAAAGTTTCAGAACCACTGCAGGTTCACAGTTCTCCTGAGATGCGCCCGCCTCAGCTCTTTGTTCCAGGTGCCAACCCCAAGAAGGTGATAGGCGCGGGCACTACCACCGAGTCGATAGAGCAAGTTGAACGTTTAGGTGCGCTCTTGAGTAAGGGACTCATTACAAAAGATGAATTTGAGATAAAGAAGAAGGAAATCTTAGGGTTATAGATTCCTTACAATTTACTCCAGGCACATCGGCTGCTAAACGATAGATCAGATGCTGAGATTTCAATAATCCCACCATTTTTTGGTGTTGATCCGTTTGCAATGATGTCATCGATATTTCCGCGGAAGCCACTCAAGCGAGAGTAGTAGCAATCAGAAGCGGTTGTGCGATATGTACCCGGTGTTATTTCACCACCAACGATCCACTGTCCTGATTCAATTTTGGTTGACGTTGTTGTCGCTGAGCGAATCGCATCTACAGTGATGAGGGTCCAATCACAACGTGATGAGATCGCCTTATCGCCTGCAACGATTTCAAGAATTCCACCGTTATCACCTGATGAACCGTTTACGATGATGTCATCTATGCCGCCCTGGAATCCGCTCAAGAGAGAGTAGTAGCAACCCTTTGCAGTGGTTCGGTAGATTCCAGGCTTAACTTCTGCCCCAACAAACCACATACCTGAGGCGATTGTGCTCTTGGTGGCAGAAGGGGTGGCCAGAACGCTTGGATCAATTCGGTACCAAGTACAACGTGACGAGAAGCCCTTATCTGTTGCAAGAATTTCAATCGCTCCACCATTTGCACCGGTTGATCCATTTGAAATAATGTCACTGATGCTTGAGCTAAAGCCACTAAGGCGACTGTAGTAACAGTTGCTTGTATTAGTGCGATAGAAGCCAGGCTTGATCTCTGTTCCAACTATAAATTGTCCAGATTTAATATCAACTGGACCACTTGCAGGTGCGCCCGATTTCTTAGGTGCTGTGTACTTCTGCCACACTAGCTTTTTACCTTTTTTCAGACATGCAAAAGTTGTAGAACCTGATTTCTGTGTTTGTCCCGAAACTTTGCAGGCCTTACCTTCAAGACTGGCTGCATGAACAGGGGTGAATGTCGTAGCCACAACAAGTGCGATGGTCATGGGCGCTAGGATCCAAGTTTTGGAGCGATTCATACTATTTTCCTATTCTAAAATGACTGGCCATAACTGCAAGGATGAGTTGACCGGCTTATCTACTAATCATAAGTTTACGGCATGACTGAAAATAATGGAGAGCCAACACCTTCAAAATCACCCTGGTATAAACAGAAAAAAATTATCATCCCCCTGGTGTCCCTTGTCGTCCTGATCTCTATAGTCAATTCCGGATCGGAATCTGAAAACTCCCCATCGACAGAGAGTGCAACTTCAGCCCCTGCCGATCAGAGTCAAGATGCTGAATCACCCCAGCCTGAAGCGGTTGCGGAGGAAGATAGTAAGTACGGTGTTTATCCAAGTGACCAAAAAGAGTTTATTGATGTGATCGTTGCGGCTAGAACCGCCATCGATGATGCCGAAACAGATTTGCAAGAGTCAGTGGCTCTGCGCACGAGAGATAAAGATCTCTGCAAAATTCTCTCTTCGAATTCAGCAAAAAACTGGGTCGGTGTCATCACCGAAGTTGGAGCAAATGGTGAAGGCAAGGCATACGTTGAGATCGAGCTTGCAGATAACGTTCGAGTAAAGACATGGAATAACGCCTTCTCCGACCTTAGCGACAACACCCTGATTCCAACGAACGCTTCCTTCTTTGATCGCCTCGTTGCTCTGACAGAAGATACGAAGGTGATTTGGAGCGGTAAGTTCCTGTCAGATGACGATTCCTGTCTCAAGAAGGCAAATCTCACGGATGTCTTCTATGGAATTGACCCACAGTTCGTAGTCCGCTTTAGCGATATCAAGGCGGGTTAAGACTTTATTTCTAGAGATTAATTGAAAAGGACGACACAATTATTCTGTTGTAACCTATTTGCATGCGCAGACTGATCTTTGTAATGGCGATGATTGTTCCACTCTCTATTCTTCCTGCCCACGCTCACCAACCAGTTATGTTGCTCGGTAGCGACAGTACAGCTGCACGTGGGCCACTGTTGGAGGATGGCACAGTCTCCTTCGCAATCACTGCATCATTTGCAAAGGCTGGCGAAAGAAAAGGATTTCGTGCCAACTTCAAAGCGGGGGACAATCTTGAAGTGCAGTACCTGATTATTGATCGGCGACCAGAGAATAAACTAAGGAATAATCAATTACCGACCCTTGTGATTACTTCCCCTGCTGGAAAACGAACCACACTGTCATTTACTGAGCGCACTAAATTCTTTGAACCATATGGAAAAACAAACTATCTCTACCTCTCGCGACTTTCTGAAATTGCTGAACCAGGCACTTATTCATTTTTGATTACGGCCCGTACGAAATCCGCCGTCACTATTGCTGTAGGTGATCGCGAAGTTCCGGGTAATGTAATTCGAGGAGCTGGAACACCGACAGCTACGCCAACACCAACACCACAATCAACTGCAGCGTCGGTAGCTACACCAACTCCGACTCCGACAGTCACGCAAAGTGGTTACACAATGTCAGATGTTCGTGCTAATTCAACGAAATCAAAATGCTGGACTGTAATCGACAAGAAAGTTTATGACCTAACAAATTGGATATCCGCTCACCCAGGTCGAGAAGCTCCAATTCTGTTTTTGTGCGGCAAAGATGGAACCAATTCATTTAAGGCTCAACACGCCAACGAGAGCAACCCAATGGCTCGCTTGGCCTCGTTCCTGCTGGGCCCGCTATCCCCGTGAGGATTTGGGTAGAAAATTAGTCTTAAACTTCCTTGAAATGCTGGCCTCCAGGTCTACCCTTAGATATGGCTAAAGAGCGAGAAGTGAAAACCACAGAGCGGATTGAGACTTCAATCGTTCCCCTTAAGTACATCGACATGATTGAAGATGTTTTTCACGCAGTTCTTGCCCTGGCCCTCCTAATTATCGGAATTGGGGCTTTTTTCTATACCATCGAGAGACTTGTTACGACGGCACCCTTTTTCCCAAATGGAATGATTCAAGGTGTTAATGACATTTTGTTCATCGTCATCATTCTTGAGATTCTGCGAACGGTTATCTCGCGCTTTACAGATGGTGTTTATCAGCTAGATAAATTCCTCATTATTGGCGTAATCGCAGCAGTTCGTCATATTCTTACCGTGGGCGCATCAGTCACACTTGAATCTGGGAAAACTGATTCGGCTTTTGAGCGAGCAATTGTTGAGATGGGCTTGAACGCTCTGATAGTTGTAGCTTTGGTCTTTGCCATTTATATGTCAAAGAGTGCACACCGCAGTAGAAGTTAGCCTTACTCGAAATCGCCACCGCGCCCAGTAATTCTAGGTTTCTTTTTGCGCGGTCGGTCAAATCGAGTGGCAACAACCAGCATTAACACTGCATATGCCGCGATGATGATAATTTCAATTGGCATGAATTAGCTCAGCACGGTCCAGGTGACGAGTGCAAACATTGCGATATCAAAAGCAATAATTGCAATAGCTGAGAGTGAGAGTAGTCCACGAGATTCAGCGATCTTGCTTGCAAGCGCTGATGGCTTATCAATTTTGCGAAGATCTACAAGAAGTGCTTCACCTTCACGAATTGCAGCATACTGACTAATGGTTGCAAGGAAACCAGTGACGGCTGCAACACCCAAGGCTAAGAACCTCACAGAGTCAGATGCACCCTCAAATTTATCAAATGCGGCAACGACAACGATTGCAATCAGAACCAGAGCTGGGGCAACTTGTGAGGTGATGATTTGTGATCTCATCTCATTCCACTGCTTGATTAGCGCTTTTTCATCCATATTAAAATCCTTTGTTCGAAGATCAATCCCCAATGGATTATGTAAAGGCTAGAGCCTGAAGTGGGGGATTTCTACCTCAAAATGTGAGTTTCGTTTAGGCAATTGAGATAAAGAGCAGTTTTCCGCTATCGGTGGTGGCGATCATTTCGCCGCTAACCCCGATCTCTAGATCACGAATGCGCTCATTGACTGGGTATGGGGTTATCTTTCCGACCTTTTTTCCATCGAGTAGCTCGATGAAAATCAGCGCCTCTTCCCTTAGCGTGCCCATCACAATCTGACCTGACCATGCGCCCCACTGAGTACTAGGAAGCTGCACTAATTCGGTAGGCGCGACTGAAGGAACCCAATAGGTAAGCGGTTTTTTATAACCGTCGTGGCTCCCAGTTTCTTTAGGCCTTACGTAATCTCCAGAGCTATATGGCTCACCGTAGGTAACGGCAGGCCAACCGTAGTCAACACCTTTTTCAATGATATTAAGTTCATCGCCACCACGGGGTCCATGTTCTGATGTGTAGAGATCTTTATCGATCAAAACGATTCCTTGTTGATTACGGTGACCCTGCGAAATCTTTTCGCGACTAGTTGCACTTACTTTAAAGACTGAACCAAGGTCACCGCGTCGGGTGACATTATCAATGTCTGGGTATCCAAGATCGCCGATCGTCAGATACGCACTCGACTTATCGATGACCTGGAGACGTCCTGCTGCATGTTGGATAGCACTGACCGGCACGCATGGATTGCTCTTAAACCACAACTTGCCACGAGTGAGAGAAATCTTGGCTCCGAGGTTAAGTGTGTATCGGTAGAGATGAACGCTTACACAATCTTTAGCTTTGCTATATGTTGGAAATGACATCAAGAGATCGGCACGCATTGGACTCTCACTAAGAATTCCGATATCTGTAATTGCAAGACGTGAATCGTTAAAGCGCTCTGCTGCCTTGATGGCACGCCCTGCCAAAATTGTTGTTTTCTTTACTGGATCATAGATAAAGAGTGAAGATCCATTTGATCCACCGCCTAGTAGAAGACGGCCATCAGCCATGATTGCAAGTGCTGCGCCACGCTCGCCATTAGATGCAGAAACTTTGCTGCGCTGTGAGTCAATTGTCGTTATTGCTAGCTGTGGAACACTCGATTGCGCAGGAGCAATAGCGAGAAGAGATAGGGCAGTACTTCCAGCTGCAATAAAGCTAACCAAACGCTGAGGTGTTTTTAAGATCACTTCACTATTTTGCCAGCGCGAAGCGGTTGTGGCCACTCCACATCGACATCAAGAATGTTGGCAGCATCAAGAGCCCATCGCGGATTCCGTAACATTGCCCTAGCAAGAAATACTGCATCGGCTTCACCAGTTGCAACAATGTGCTCGGCCTGCTCTGCCTCGGTGATCATCCCTACTGCAGCAGTTGGAATCGCTGCCTCTGTCTTGATGGCCGTTGCAAATGGAACTTGGAATCCTGGCTTTGGTTCAATCCTTGCATTGTGAACGGCGCCACCACTTGAGACGTCGATGAGATCAACGCCTAGCGCCTTGAGCTTGATGCATAACTCAACAGAATCAATCAGGTTCCACCCTGAATCAACCCAATCGGTGGCAGATACACGAACAAAGAGTGGAGTCTGATCACCAATGACGGCACGAACAGCTGTTGTTACCTCGAGCAAGAAACGGGTACGGTTTTCAAAGCTGCCACCATATTCATCGGTCCGGTGATTCATGATGGGGGAGTAGAACTGGTGGAGCAAGTATCCGTGTGCAGCGTGAATTTCAATGACGTCAAAACCAACGGCGACTGCGCGTTGAGCGGCTGCTGCAAAATCAGCAACGAGTCCTGCAATTTCTTGTTTTGTTAACTCGCGTGGCACTGGATAACCCTCAAAGGCGGTCGCCGATGATGAAACCGCTTGCCAACCGCCTTCATCAACAGATGCGATGCGGTGGTCAGATGATGGCAGCATGGTTGATGCCTTACGTCCTGCGTGAGCCAATTGAATTCCAACTTTTACACCGTATGAATGCGCAAAGTCAATAATTGGTTTAAAGGCATCTGCGTGTGCCTGATCTTCAATTGATGGACAACCGATTGAGATTCGTCCTTCCGGAACAACGCCAGTTGCTTCAACCATAATCAATCCCGTACCACCTGTTGAGAATGAGCCAAGGTGCACTTGATGCCACATACCTACAAAGCCATCGGTTGCCATGTATTGGCACATAGGTGAGACCCAGATGCGATTACTAAAGGTCGTTCCGCGGATTGATAAAGGGTTGAATAGAGTGCTCATGGCGCGATGTTACGGCATCTGCCAATAGATTATCCCTGTGAGCAAGGTCAACGGTCTTCGTCTAGCATCTCATTTTGGACCAACGGTAATCGTCACCACGATCTCATTGGTCCTCTCCTTTTTCTATACATCATGGCAGGACGCAATCAGGATCGCCTTCGGAGTTGCGTTGGGCCAGCTAGTTGTTGGCTGGAGCAATGATCTCTATGACTATGCAGATGACCTCTCGCATCAACGGTTGAACAAACCTCTAGTAAAAGGAACTATCACTCGAGAGTTTTTAGCGCGTTGTGTGATGATCATGGTCCCACTTTCATTTCTTGCAAATCTCCTCGGTCCACTAGGTGTTAATGGCGGACTGGTCTATATGTTTGGCATCGCATGTGGGGTTGCGTATAACTTCTACTTTAAATTCAACATCTTCTCGCCCTTACCTTTTGCACTAGCCTTCGCCGCCCTCCCATCATGCATTGTGATTGCGCAAGAGCAAACACCGCCGGTCTGGATGTGGCTCGGAGGAGCGCTCTTTGGTGTTGCTGCACACTTTGTTAATGTCTTAAAAGATATCGATCAAGATCAGATCAGTGGAATTGGTGGCCTACCGCAGCGATTGGGAATGCGAAATTCAATTATCTCCGCCGCTGTTCTCATAGCACTTGGTGTAATCGTTCTTATCGCGCTTCTCTAGCTTTTTCCTAGACTAGAACGTGCGAATCTGCCACACTGGGTTTCACCTAAGGTTCGAGGTACAAACCCATGAAAAATCTTCGCAATGCGGGGCAGCTAATTCTTGGTGCTGCGCTGATGTATGCGGGCATTACACATCTGACGACAAGTCGAATTGAATTCCAAGCACAAGTTCCGACTTGGGTTCCGCTCTCTGCAGATTTCGTCGTCCTTGCATCAGGTGTGGTCGAGATTTGCTTAGGCGTTGCACTCCTATCGCTGCAGTATCGACGGTATGTGGGTTGGACAACGGCAGCATTCTTTGTGGCAATTTTCCCTGGAAACATTTCGCAGTATGTCAATGGAATAGATGCATTTGGATTAGATACAGATCAAGCGCGACTGGTTAGATTGTTTTTCCAGCCACTACTAGTGCTATGGGCACTTTGGGCTACCGATATCTTTCCGCGAAAAGGTCGACAGAGACCGATCTTCAAGCGCTGAAAAAATCGAGATTTATTCAGATTTTGGCGGCTTACGCTTCTGCTCTTTCTTTGTTGCATAAGCAAAGATGGCAAGACCAACGACAAGTGCGCCAGCACCGACACCATAGGAGATCACTTCGGCCGAACGGTTAGAATCTACAAATACACCTACGAAGACAACTGCGATTATCGCAACTACAACACCGATCAGCTTAGATTTAAGGTCATCGAGGTCATAGACGCGAAGCCATAGAGGCACAGGTAGTTCGGCATCGATAAAGAGTTCATAAAGTCCATACCCGATGACAAGTAACACGGTGCCGAGCAAGATTGCATCGACTGCGGTGAGTACAGCAACAATTGATTCTTTGAGTGAAGATTCATTTGAGACCGCATCAATAAGAACGGTGATCATCTCGATTGACCCTTGTGCCATAAGTAGTAAAGCACCAAGAATTGATGCCAGAGAAGGCACGATTACTGCGTATCGAGTCAGGCCAAGGATCGTCTTCATGGGCGATATTCTATCGTGCCACATTGTGGGTAGGCTTAATTCTTCTATACGGAATAAGCGAGAAATGAGTGTTCGCATGGGTAAATTCTTCACTGGTGGAACTATCTGGTGTGGTCTCGGAGTCACTGCTCAATCTCTTCGAATTAGTGATGGCACGATCACATCGATAAATTCTCAACCAGAACCAGGCGATGAAGTGATCGAACTGGGAGATCAATTCTTAGCTCCAGCATTTATGGATGGCCATGCACATCCACTCTTTGCAGGACGTCAGGCGCAAGGACCATTGGTTAATGGCCTCAATACTGTTGATGCGATGTTGGCAGAAGTGAAGCGATATGCCGATGCTAATCCTGATCAACCATGGATTATCGGTGGTGCATATGAAGCTGTCGTCGTTGAGCGTGGTGATTTTCTAGCGACTTGGTTAGATCAGGTTGTGCCCGATCGTCCCGTTGTCTTACGTGCAGTCGATCATCACACCATCTGGGTTAATACTAAAGCCCTTGAAATTGGTGGCATCACATCAGAGACCCTTGATCCAGTTGGCGGATCGATTGCACGTAATCCCGATGGAAGCCCGCGCGGAACTCTGCGCGAACCATCTGCGATGGATTTAGTTATGCGCCATAGCCCACCTGTAACAATTGAAAGTGACGTGAAGGCGATTGCGTGGGCATCAGATCGTTTCGTCGAATCTGGCGTGACAGCTGCAACAGATGCATGGATTGAAGCGGGAATGGCAGAGGCATACATCGCAGCAGAAGTCTCTGGCGTGCTTGCAATAGATATGTCTTTATTCTTTCTCGCCCAACCTGATTCATGGCGCAGAAGTAAAGATGAAATCCTGAGGTTGAGAGAGAAGATCACTAACCTCGGACCCGATTCCCATCTCACTGGGCGAACAATCAAAATCATCTTAGATGGAGCCCTCTCTGCCGGAACGGCGGCGCTTCTTTCTCCATACCTAGATGATCCAACATCTGTTGGGCTCTATACATGGAGCGATGACGAACTCTTAGATGCTGCTGCATACTTTGATGCCGAAGGTTTTCAATTGCACATCCATGCAATTGGAGATGGTGCAATTCGGCAAGGGTTAGATGTGATCGAGAAAATAAGCGCGATCAACCCACTACGTGATCGCCGTCCAGTTATTGCGCACGCACAGTTGATTGATCCTGATGATTTTCCGCGGTTTGCCGAGCTGGGAGTGATTGCAAATTACCAACCACTGTGGACATACCTAGATCCGATGAACAAGATACTCATCGCGCCACGACTCGGAGAAGAGCGAAACAATCGTCAGTACCAACTGGCAACAATGGTGAAATCTGGTGCACGAATTGCATACGGAAGTGATTGGCCGGTCACCTCACACATTCCATTGGAGGCGCTGGCTGTTCCTACTCATCGCCAATCACCCGACCGCCAACCTGCAGGTGGATGGAGCCCACACGAATCCATTAGCGTTGAAGAGAGCCTTAGTTTTTATACTCATGGTGTGGCTTATCAAAACTTTGTAGAAGATCACGTTGGAGAGTTAAAAGTTGGTGCATACGCCGATCTGATGATCCTTAGCAATAACCCACTTACATGCAACCCGCATGATGTGGCCGAAATCCATGTTGAGGCCGTCTATAAAAGAGGCAAACTGATTAAAGCCCGCTAGGCTTAGCCACATATCAAGACCAACAAATTGTTAACACATTGCTAAAGGGGAAAATCATGGGCGCTTGCGGTTGCGGATACACAACAGATCCAGAGAAGAATTGCAACGGAACACATAAAGTCGTTAAGGCTGTAAAAGAAGACATCATCGCAAAGCTTGAAGCCGAAGGCTTCGCTGATGCGGCCGAACACCTCAAATCAAAGTGAGACGGCCAAGTAGGAAATAAGTCTACTTTCACCACCTAGGGTCGATTCCAACTTTGCTCATTCACGTGACTGGTCAATCTGTTGCTAGGGCTCTATACCCCACCCGTGAGCCTAGATTTGTTCGAGATTACGGTTTCATAACACTTAGATTTGCCCATCCTTTTTCCTATATTATTTTGCCCGTTTAGGCTATCGTGGCTCAAATCGGGAACCTTCCAAACCACTTGTGCCCGATGTTTCTCCCACTAGAAAGGGTAAAAATGAATAAAAAGTTCCTTGCTGCACTTGCTGCCGCTGTCGTCGGAGGCACAATATTGATTCCGACTCAGGCGCAAGCGGCTACAGGGCAAACACTCTTGGTCTGGACGGACTCTGTTCGTAAGCCAGGCAATGATCAGTTTGCAAAGAAGAATCCTCAGCACAAAATTAAGGTGGAGCTCAACGCAACACTTAGTTCAAAGGTACAGCTGTTCAACCGCCTGAAAAAGGGTTGGCCAGATATGTACTTTGATGGAGACCCAAACCAGGTTGCGCTACAGCAATCAAAGCTATTTGGTTACGCACGTGATCTCACTCCACTCTTTCCAGCAAGTTACTGGAAGGCATTCGGAACCGCAAATGACTGGTGCAAGATTGACGGAAAGATGTACTGCGTAAAGAATGACCTTGCACATACAGTCTTGTACTACGATCAAAAGTTATTTGATCAATTTGGTTACAAAGTTCCAAAAACAATGGATGAGTTCAGAACAATTGCCCTCGATGTAGCAAAGAACCACCCAGGCTACAACGTTGGTCACATGGGATCCCAAGAAATTTATCAGGGTTGGTTATGGCCAAGCGGTTGCCCGATGGCGACAGCTAAGGGAAACAGACTCATCTCTAACGCCAAGGATCCAAAGTGCACCCGTGTTGTGACAATGGTGCAAGAACTCCTTGATGCAGGAGTCCTCAAGAAAGAGGGTTCATTCTCTACTGATGCTCAGAAAGATAACCAAGCCGGAAAGATGCTCATGAACATCGGACCATCATGGTGGGGAGATTATGTTGTAAAGCCAGCAGGTAGCTTCGGCGTTCCTGCAGGACAGATCAACATTGCTCCAACTCCAAAGTGGCCAGGTGAGACCAAGAACTGGTCTGGCGCATGGGGCGGCGGAGTCTTTATGATCTCTAACCACTCAACTCCAGCTCAGGCAAAGGTTGCTGCCGAGATGATCATGTATAGCACAATGGATAAGAAGTTCGTGGTCTCTGCAGATATGGTGACATATCCAGCGTTTCCACCTTCAGCAAAATTGTGGACTGCTGATCGCGCAAAGGCCGGTTACTACAAGGATGGAGCTAATGCAGGAAAGGTCTTCTATGACTCTTCATTGCTTATTCGTCCAAACGTAACACCTGTTCGCTTCAATATTGGCGCATTCCATGATGCAATGGGTGCCGATATTGCATCAGGCAAGAAGGTAGCTGAGGCATTTGCGAAGTACATGTCGTCAGTTGCATCAGCTGCGCAACAGGCCGGATATGAAGTAGCAGAAAAGTAAGGAAATATACAATAATTCCCAGTGGGTGGTGCGAGCCACCCACTGGGAATTGTTTCTATCAAAGTTAAGGGATGGTTTATGAGACAAAAAAGAGACTCGACAGTTGCCGGCTGGGCAATGCTTGCACCGTTTCTAATTTTCTTTGTGGCAATGGCACTCATCCCAATCATCCTTGCCTTCAATGAGTCTCTGCGCCCCTCAATACAAAACGAGGCTGGCGGCCTGAGAAATTACCTGACCGTTGTGCAAGATTATCGCTTCGTGGCAGCAGTCAAAAATACTCTTCTCTATCTTCTAATTGCGGCTCCTTTGCTTACCGTAGTCGTCTTAGGGCTAGCGCTGCTACTTGATTCCTATCGCGCAAAGTGGCATCAGTACATACGCCTTGCCTACCTTATTCCAGGTTGTTATGTAGGTGCGGCTGGTGTGCTTGTCTGGTACGGAGCGCTCGAACCGATCATTGGTCCATATAGATCGGTCCTGAATTACTTTGGCATTGAAAGCGCGGGACAGATCTTTTTACCAAACAATTTAGTATTTATCTTTGCGATGATGGCCTTGGTTGCAAACGCAGGCGGCTGGATCGTCGTTCAATTTGGCGGCTTGCAGGAGATTTCGGATGAAGTGATTGAAGCGGCCAAGATCGATGGTTGCAGCAACTTACAACTTGCAACAAAAATCAAGTTACCTCTAATTAAAAAGAATGTGGTCTACATGGTGGTCTTGGTTATTGCCGCCTCAGTGCAGATATTTGCCGAACCATACATTATCAATAGTGCACTCTTCAGAGGTATCGCTGTGGATTGGTCATTGAACCAGCTCAGCTACACCTTAGCTTTTACTGAAGGCGATTTTGCTGCAGCTTCTGCTGTATCTGTCATGTTGTTGATTGCCTGTCTTGTTCCGGCGCTGATTCTTATTTTCAAAACTAAGTTCTTTGAGAGCGGAGATGAGTCAAAATGAGCCGTACATCCGTTGCACCTAAGGCAGTCGTGAAGGCCAGCAAAAAGAAGAGAACAACTGTTGGCGCTATCTCATCACACATGATTTTACTCTTCATCGCTATCCTCTTATTGATTCCCGCGCTATGGATGACAATTGTTCCAAGTAAAGATCGTGCCGAACTTGTGTCAATGTCCCCGATGAGCTTTGGTTCATTCGGAAGCTATATCACGCGCTGGCAGAATCTCTTGCTCTACGATGAAGGTGCAATGCTTCGCTGGATTGAAAACAGCATTTGGTATACATCGGTGACCGTGATCCTGAGTACGACAATGGCGCTACTTGGAGGCTTTGCACTAGCGGCAATTAACATCAAATTTAAGCGACAGATACTGATTCTTATCATGATCGCTATGATTATTCCGCAGGTGGCTCTTGTTATGCCGATGTTTGTCTGGATTAATACGTTGGGATTAACTGATACAGAACTTGGCCTGATCTTGGCCAGCTCGCTCTATCCCTTCGGCGTCTACCTCTCCTATATTCACTTCTCTACAGTCATTCCAAGAGAGCTTTATGAGGCAGCGAAGATTGATGGCTGTGGCTACTTTAAAATTTTCCGCAAGATTGCTATCCCAATTTCAAAGAGCTTAGTCGGCATCCTTGCCTTCTTCTCTTTTGTAGGTTCATGGAATAACTTCTTCTTGCCGCAGGTGCTGATCCTCTCGGGTGAGAAACACCCTCTCTCATCGGGTTTGACTCTGCTCTTTACCAATACACCAGCATTTAGCGGTAACTCATCTGCAATTTTGCCGATCGAGCGATCAGAGATTGCTCTATCGGCGATCATTATGGTCATCCCAATCGCTGTGCTCTTTATCGTCTCGCAGAAATTCTTAAGTCGCGGAATGCTTGCCGGGTCAGTTAAGAGCTAAATTCTCCTAGGTTTATTAGAGTTTGATTAAAGGGTGACAGTGAATAAGCACCAAGAGTTAAGGAAAATAGCGAGATCCGATCTTTCGGTGACCGCTCTGGGTCTTGGAACCGCCCCCCTTGGTGGTCTCTACACCGCTGTAGAGGAATCCGCGGCCCTTGCTGTGATCGATGAATCCATTGCCCAGGGAATTAAATATTTTGATACGGCGCCACTATATGGAAATGGTTTAGCTGAATCGCGATTAGGTAAGGGCCTTGGCACTGCGCGGGCAAAGGTAGTGACAATCTCGACAAAGGTGGGTCGTTTACTCATTAAAGATGGCCAAGGAAATCTGAGCCAGACAACTTTTGATTACACCGCCCAAGGAATGCGTCAGGCCATGGCAGAGAGCCTTGATCGCTTACAACTTCCCAAGGTAGATATCGCCTATATCCACGACCCTGATGATTTCCCAGATCAAGCGATCAACCAGGCTTATCCAGAACTAGCCAAGATGCGCGATGAAGGAATTGTTTCGGCTATCGGTGTTGGGATCAATCAGAATGAATTGGCAGTCAGGTTTGTAAAAGAGACTGATCTCAACGTTGTTCTTATTGCCGGACGCTATACCTTGTTAGATCAAAGCGCGGATACCGAGTTGCTTCCACTGGCAAAGAAGAAGAATGTCTCGATTGTGATTGGGGGAGTCTTCAACTCTGGAATTCTTGCAAACCCCGTCGTTGGCGCAACCTATAACTATGCAGAAGCGCCAATCGAATTGATAGAGAGAGCGGTAGCGATCAGAGAGATGCTCAAGGAATGGAATATCCCACTTACCGCTGCGGCTATTCAATTCCCGATGCGCCATGCAGCTGTCACATCGGTGTTAACTGGCGCGCGATCTGTATCTGAATTAACGGCAAATATCCGAGATTTCAATGTAGAAATTCCGGAAGAGTGTTGGAAAGCTCTAGCGAACTTCTAATTCATCTTGTTTTTTGCGCGCCACTCTTCTAGTTCAGCCAAGCCTTCTTCACTCAATGGGTAGTAACGACGAAGTGCGCCGCCTTCAGCGAGCTTCATGCGGCTAAAGACTTCGTTACCTTCATAACGCTCAGCGACCTCAAGAATGATCTCAGCTACGTTGATTGGAACAACAACTGCTCCATCGTCATCGGCGATGATGATGTCACCAGGCATTACGAGAACGCCTCCGACTGCAATCGGGACTGCATGCGCCCAAGGATAGAGTGGTCCTTGTGAGGCAAAGTTTGGAGTAGCACCGAGAGTCCATAGTGGAATCTCCATTTTCTGAATACGTGGCCAATCGCGGATGTATCCATCAACCACAATGCCGACACCACCGCGACCGGCAAAGGATGTCACCAGCATCTCACCGAGGCAGCCAGTGTGCTTATCACCCCATGCCTGGATCATAAGGAAATCATTTTTCTGAACATCATCAAGAACTGCCCAGAGCGCTGAAGTGTTCTCACCTTCTTCTTGGATTTTTCCTGATGCAATATCTTCTCGCTGTGGCATAAATTGAATTGTGATGGCGCTGCCCACTGCACGCTGGCCAGTTTTCATCGCTCGCGGCCCAGTGATGAAGGTGTAGCGAATACCGAGCATGTACATCAATGCAGATGCGGTAGCGCTACTCACAACTGAAAGCCGTTTAATGATTTCTTCCGGTGCACGAGTGAAGCCATCACCTGTAATCGGCAACTTAAGCCCTTTAGGTTTTTCAATCTGAATATTGTCATCAAAAAGCTTAGGTTTTGCCATGTGTAGTGCCTTTCAGTTCGCGGGTGTGGGTTAGAAGTAGTTACGTGGTTCTGGTTTAACTTCGGCGACCGGATGCATGATTTCTGCATGGTAATTGAAATCAAGATAAGGGAATTTCTCCTCAAGGCCATCAGCTAACTTGATTCCAAATCCTGGTACCTGAGGAACTTGAAGCTTGCCCTTTGCAACCGGCAAACCGTCAGCCAAAATCGCATCACGCAATGGTCCTTGCGCGAAGTTGACTTCGACCTGGCCATAGAGCGGCGCGCCAGCCATGATGTGCGCGTGCATGATCGCCATAGCTCCGTTATGCCATCCATGTGGGTCGCAGGAAATACCGTATGTAGCAGC
>JBIPNL010000110.1:0-3912 GCA_044373255.1 Candidatus Planktophila sp.
TGCTTGCGAAGATTGAGTGAATAACGAAGTGAGAAAAACGGATAGAAGCGATTAATTCGTTCGATCTGTGAATTCCAGGCGTTAAATATGAAGAATTCACCGTAATACCTAAAGCCAACTTTTTCATTCGATAGGAGACTACCAATCGCATGCGTTCCAGAACGTGGGAAAGATACAACAAATACAATCTTTGATTTCACCGGAACTGGCTTCTTGATGTACCGCGTATAGAAATACTTAGGGAGGGCCTTGAGATTCAAGAGAGCCTTTTTAGTGGTGAGAATTACGTCAGATTGAGCGGGCTTTCTGCCATCTCTGCGCTTATCGGACATTTTCTGATCTTATCAGTGGCCTATTTGATTCTTGGTAGTCTTGGCACATGGCATCGAATCCAATCAATACGTTGGATCGATTCACCTCATTTTCACAGGAAATTCAAGCCCTCGAGGCGATTCGTAACTCACGCCGATCCAAGATAAAAAAATATCCTACAGTGAGCGTGCTTGTCTCCACACTTCGACCGGATGATCTCTCTCACTTACTTGCTCAACTCCAGAATCAAACTCTTCCATCATTTGAGCTATTACTTGGCTTACATGGGTTTGATTTGTTGCCATCTCATAAACGACAAATTACTTCGCTCAATCGTCGTAAAGTTAAAGTTACAACTGCAAAGTTTTCACAAGAAAAGGTTTTAGGAGAGATTCTCACCGCTCTGGCAGAATCATCATCCAGCGAATTTATCGCCAAAATGGATGATGACGATTATTACGGCCCCGAGCATTTACGAGATCTACTTGATGCTGCACTGAGCACTGGTGCTGATGTTGTTGGTCGAGCAATGAACTATGTCTACCTTGAACCGCTCGACGTAACGGTTCGCCGCTTCGGACCCCACGGAACTCAGGCAGTTGAGCTGTGGAGTGATTGGGTTTGTGGAGGGACAATTCTGGCAAAGCGCGAAAGTGCGCAGGCTGCCGGATGGTTTGGTTCAGGAAATACTGCCGTTGATCGCTTTCTCTTAAGCGGTGTTACCAATAACGGCGGAAAAATCTGGCGCACATTCGGAGCCGGATATATCTATCGTCGCACCTTTACTTTTCACACATACGTAACTCATTACTCTAAATATCTCAACGGTGCCAACGAGCAAGCAATCGGTATTTGGGAACATCCAGTTTTTGGAGGGCAACGATGAGTTACCAGCCTTATCGCTTTAGCCGCCCCGACAATCTGACGCTGGTCGCAAAACCAAAGCTTTCGGTCGCTGTTGTTATTGCCTGTCGCGATGGGCAAGAAAAACTTGATCTTGTGTTGGCCTCCCTTGCTGCGCAAAGTTATCCAGCCTTCCTCACATCGGTCTACGTTATCGATGATGGAAGCGCTAAAGCGCTTGTGCTACCAACGATCAAGCCTCTCAAAACGAAACTCATTTCTTACAAAAATAGCCCTGGAAAGTGGGGCAAGACAGCAGCGACGAATGACTGTGTTGCGCGGCTACGCGAAGATGTGCTCTGGTTTATCGATGCTGACATGGTTTTTGAACCCGATCATTTAGCTCACCACATGAAGTGGCATCACGATAGCGATGACTACGCGGTCCTTGGTTGGAAACGTTTCGTAAAGAATTGGCCATATAACCCGGAGACACTTCTGAAGGCACTTAAGGGTGGAGCATTTGATCACCTGCACGAAGAGAGCTGGGGGAAAGATCTCTGGGAGGAACGCGTGAGACGGACTAATTATTTAATCAATCCCGCTCTCGATGGTTATCGTGCATTTGTTGGCGCAACTTTTTCCATCACGAATGATCGCTGGCGTAAGCTTGATGGGTATGACCGTAATTTGATTACTGGTGAAGATATCGAGCTGGGTTGGCGAATCTTTACTCAGGGACTACGCACAGTTGTGGATCAGAGTGCACATTCATGGCATCTTGGATATAGCACTGTTGAGACTAATAAGGATCAGATTCATCGCCATAACGATCCTTCTCTTGCTCAGGTGATTCCACAGATGCATAGCGTTCGAGCAAAGAGTAATTTCAGCTGGTCCGTTCCTACCTATCAAGTATTTGTTGATGTACGCGACACAACGCTTTCACAATTCTTAGATTTACGTTTAAAACTTCTTGCGCTACCAGGAACAAATGCACAGTTCACTTTGCTGGCACCGTGGAAGTTGCTGTCTAAGCGATATTCACCCGTCGGTGATATCTATGCTGATTTGCGTGAGATCAGAAATTGGTTGCAGGGAGACCCTCAATATTCATTAGCTGAAATCGAAATCGATGAAGAGATCTCGATCGAGGAGATTCTCGAGAGATTCACTCATGGTGCAACTCCTTATTACATCTTTGCCGAAGCACGGATTAGTGTCGATCTCAAAGACTTGGTGGATCACCTCCTTGTGAGCGAACAGGGACTAGTAGGCGTTGCAGATAAATTCGATAAAAGAGCCTTCGCACTCTTTGCTCCGGCTCTGGGCCGTGCGTTAGAGAGCGAAGGCTCGCTGTATCGCAGCATTGCTAGGCAATGGGGCGTTCTCTGGATGAGCGATGATCAATTTGCAACCCTGAATCAAGGAAAACATAACCGAGTACGTCGATTTGCTCGCTACCTCAAGCGAGAAGGCAAGAAGGTTAATTCACCATTGCAACTTGTGATTTTCCTTAAGAAGATAACATCGCTTGTTTTAAGAAAAGTGTTAGGCCGTGGATAAGCCAACAATCATCCTTGCAACAAGCAACGGAATCGGAATGGGGCACTTGGCTCGAGCATCAGCGATTGCGCTCGAACTTAAAGATAGAGCTAATCCAATATTGGTTTCAGTTGCAGGCGGTATTGCTGATATTCCATCGACAATGGGTATTCCATGCGAATACATTCCTGGAAAAACACGACGCTGGATGCCTTCGCACCGTTGGGATAGATATTTTCGAGATCGGTTAGTTGCCATTGCTGATGAAACTGGAGCCTCCGTTATCTCATTTGATGGGGTAGTTCCTTATCCAGGATTTATCGCAACGAAGCTAAAGAGACCAGATTTAAAGATTGTGTGGGTCAGACGCGGGCTGTGGCAGAAAAATATTTTGAGGTTCGCTTTGCCTTTGCAATCTCGTCTGGTCGATCAGATCATTGAACCTGGTGATGTTGCGCGTTCATATGATCAGGGACCTACATCTGATCGAGGCGATGCAGTGATCACTCCACCTGTCTCGCTGTATTCGGCTGCTCGAGCAATGAGTCGCGTAGATGCGCGAAAGGTTCTCGGCTTAGATCTCGATCGTCCCGCTGTTCTTGTTCAATTGGGTACAGGAGATAGCGATATGAACGAGAAGATGACTGCCGCCCTCTCTGGATTAATCGGTTGGCAAGAACTACAGGTTGTTTTGCTGAAAGATCCAGTTGATAGTGCAGGTAAAAGTCTTGTCCCGGCTGGGTTGGAAGTCAAAGTTCAGCGCTATTTCCCCCTTGCAAATCTACTTGCAGCATTTGATGGCGCGATCGCCGCAACCGGCTACAACAGCGTTCACGAATTGTTGCCAGCACAAGTTCCAACTGTCCTCATTTCCAATATTCGAGGTACCGATGATCAAGATGCCCGAGCGAGATGGTGCCATGATCATGGTTATGCGCTACGCGCAGATCACTCAGTTCTCTCCGATATCACCTTGATGGTGAAAAAGTTACAGGATGCACCTGTTCGTACCGCACTTGCAGAAAAGTGTGCAGCACTCAAGAACACTTCGGGTGGAAGAGAGATAGCAGACCTACTCATCTCTTTAGCTACGACGAAAACGAGATCAAAACTTTCAAAGCAAGCTCTGAGACTGATCGCGACACAAGGAATTCATAAAGCAACCTACATGTACAGACTTGTTCGTCCGTATAAGAAAGCAATCCCAATAAG
>JBIPNL010000111.1:0-3894 GCA_044373255.1 Candidatus Planktophila sp.
GGGAAAATCCTTCAACCTTGGGACTCAAGGGCGATGAGGTCTTTGCAATCTCAGGTATCACTGCCTTGAATTCCGGGGGAGTGCCAAAAGAGGTCACCGTGACGGCAGGGTCGAAATCCTTTAAAGCCAAGGTGCGCATTGATACACCGGGCGAAGCGGATTACTACCGACATGGCGGAATTATGCAGTTCGTTCTACGCCAATTGCTTGTCTGATCTAGACTTCTCGGGTGATCGAATCCATCAAAAGCCCAGCGGATATCAAGGGGCTGAGTAACGAGGCGCTGATTGAGCTGGCCGCAGAGATTCGCTCTTTTCTTATCGAAAAGGTCTCGAAGTCGGGCGGCCATTTAGGGCCAAATCTTGGCGTTGTTGAACTTACGATGGCGATTCACCGCACCTTTGATTCGCCCCGCGATGTGATTCTCTTTGATACCGGTCATCAATCCTATGTACATAAAATTCTGACAGGACGATTAGATCAATTTGATTCTCTTCGTCGTCGTGGTGGAATTGCAGGATATCCCAATCGCGGTGAAAGCGACCACGATGTTATTGAAAATTCACATGCATCGACTGCTCTTTCATGGGGAGATGGAATCTCACGAGGCTTTTGGCTTACGGGTCAGAAAGACCGCAGCGTCGTTGTAGTTGTTGGAGATGGCGCTCTCACTGGAGGCATGTCGTGGGAGGCACTTAATAACATTGCCGCCGCAAAAGAGCGAAATCTCATTCTTGTCGTTAACGATAACGAGCGCTCCTATTCACCCACTATTGGCGGAGTTGCAACGTATCTGTCGACACTGCGCCTCACTCAAGGATATGAACGCTTCCTTGATTGGGGTAAAGAAGTTTTACATAAGACTCCAGTTGTTGGCACACCTATCTACGAAACCCTGCACGGGGTGAAAAAAGGTATTAAGGACATTATTGCCCCGCAAGGCATGTTCGAAGATCTCGGACTTAAATATTTAGGACCAATCGATGGCCATGATTTTGTCGCGCTTGAGAAAGCGCTGATGCAGGCTAAGCAATTTGGCGAACCAGTATTACTCCATGTCATTACCGAAAAGGGACGCGGACATAAACCTGCGATCGCCGATGAAGCAGAGAAGTTCCATGCTGTAGGAGTCGTTGATCCACTTACCGGTCAACCTTTAGCAAAGAGCGCTCTCTCGTGGACAAAGGTGTTTTCAGAAGAGTTGGTTGAGATCGGACGTGAGCGCGAAGATATTGTTGCAATCACTGCGGCCATGTTGGGCCCAACCGGCCTTGATAAATTCGCAGAGACGTTCCCAGATCGAACAATTGATGTGGGAATTGCCGAACAACATGCTGTGACAAGCGCTGCAGGAATGGCATTTGCAGGGCTACACCCTGTTGTTGCGATCTACTCAACATTCCTCAACCGAGCTTTTGATCAACTACTTTTAGATGTCGCCTTACATAAAGCTGGTGTGACCTTTGTACTTGATCGCGCCGGAATCACAGGTGATGACGGTCCTTCACACCACGGCATTTGGGATATGGCGCTCACTGGAATCGTTCCATCGCTCTGTCTTGCAGCACCACGAGATGGTGCACGTCTTAAGGAAGTTCTCCGTGAGGCAGTAGATATCTCTGATGCACCATCTGTGATTCGTTTTCCTAAAGGCGCAGTCTCAGCCGATATCCCAGCCTTTGAAAGACGCGATGGAATCGATGTCCTCTACCGTGGAGAAAGTGCCGATGTTCTGCTCATTAGCGTTGGCGCAATGGCGACGATAGCCGTTGAAGCCGCATCGCAGGCATATCGCGAGGGTGTTGGCGTCACAGTGATTGACCCACGATGGGTTAAACCTTTGCCCGCGTCGCTGATCACACTCGCTGATCGTTACAAGAGCGTCGTTGTTGTTGAAGATGGTATTGCCCACGGGGGAATTGCCAGCGCTTTATCTGAGATGTTTAGGGCAGCAGGGCTGAACACACCAATTCATTCGCTTGGTGTACCTCTGACCTTTATCGAGCACTCTTCACGCGCTGAGATTTTAGGCGATCTTGGAATGACCGCTCAAAATATTGCGCGCGAAATTGTTGAATGGTCGAGCGCTAGTGCGAAGGTAGAGATGCCACTCCCGCAGGATGAAAACGTGAACCGCAGATAGCATCGCTAATTCCTTCGCGATCCAAGAACGGCAAAATTCCACCGAGGTGCATCGGCCATCCAGCGCCCATCAACATACAGAGATCAATCTCGGCAGGGGTAGCAACCACTCCTTCATCGAGCATCATGCGAGCTTCTTCGGCAAGTGCGTTTAATGCGCGGATGCGCACCTGCTCAGCCGTTGAAGGTGAGTCACCCTTGTGGACCAAGGCCAACGCTGCTGGATTAACGGCGAGAGTTCCATCGTCTGACTTAATGTAGAAAGTCTTAATACCTTCCTTGACCATCGCCTCCATCGTTGGAGAAATTCGATAGCGCGGACCAAGATTTTCATGAAGTGTCTTAGCCACGTGCAGACCCACTCCTGGACCCACCAGTCCAAGCAATTCGAAGGGAGACATTGGGAATCCGATTGAACGCATTGCATTATCGGCAACCTCCGGAGATGTTCCTTCATCTACCGCGTCGGTAATCTCACCCATAAAGCGAGTAAGTAAGCGGTTCACAACAAAACCTGGAGCATCCTTACAGATGATCATAGTTTTTTTAAGCTCTTTACCAATATTGACCGCAGTTGCAGTGGTTGCATCGTCAGTCTTTGAAGTTCGAGCAATCTCAAGGAGAGGCATAATCGCCACAGGATTAAAGAAGTGGAATCCAACAACTCTTTCAGGGTTATTGAGCCCTTCGCCCATCTTCTCAACTGAGAGCGAAGATGTATTTGTCGCAAGGATGCATTCGGGGGAGATGATCTTCTCAAGTTTCTTAAAGAGATCTTGCTTGAGCGATAACTCTTCGAAGATCGCTTCGATGATGAAGTCACAGCCTGCAAAGACGTTCTGATCTGAAGATCCTGAAACGAGGAGAGCCAAGCGTGCAGCCGACTCAGCTGACATGCGCTTCTTCTCAACTAACTTGTTGAGCTCGTTCTTCACCCAGGCAACACCCTTGTCGGCGCGCTCTTGATCAACATCGGTCATAACAACTGGACACTTGAGATTTCTGACGAGCAAGAGTGCGAGCTGAGATGCCATTAAGCCAGCACCCACAACGCCAACCTTGGAAACCTTTCTCGCAAGAGCTGCCTTTGGCGCGCCTTCTACTTTTTTGCGC
The DNA here is from genome assembly GCA_044373255.1 of Candidatus Planktophila sp. Classification (GTDB taxonomy): domain Bacteria; phylum Actinomycetota; class Actinomycetes; order Nanopelagicales; family Nanopelagicaceae; genus Planktophila. The sequence goes on from JBIPNL010000111.1 coordinate 3,256, forward strand.
TTCTTCTGAATCAAATTAAAGGCATAGAGCGAGGCGCGCAAAGGATCAGACATTGTGAGATCAGCCAAAGTTTGATCTTCTGCATCAAAGCCGGCTCCACGTGAATAGGTGCGCGACGCCGCCATGAGTTCGAGTGCCTTGGTTGGACTTGCAATCTCTGCGCCGCCAAATTTCTTGAGCGCAATAGCTCGACCCTGCGCCAATGCCGAGTCCCAGGCAGGATCTGAAGAGAAGTCTTTTCTTGTGATCGTTGTTTTTCCTGAGAGAACAGCTGCTGCAAAGCCAATAGATTTTTCAAGAAAATCTGCAGGTTCAAAGACGCTATCAACAACGCCGAGTGCAAGCGCATCTTTTGCCTTCATCATGGTGTTGTTATTGAGTGCGTTAGCGATAATTACTTGAACGGCTTTTTCAGGGCCGATCAGTTGCGGAAGAATCGTTGCCCCTCCCCAGCCAGGGACAAGACCCAAGAAGACTTCTGGCAAACCAGTGAATGCTGTCGCCGATAGAGTGCGGTACTTGCAGTGAAGTCCAACTTCTAAACCACCACCGAGTGCTAGGCCATTGATAAAGGCAAATGTTGGAATTCCGCATTCATCAAGACGGCGGAAGACATCATGCCCCAACTTTCCAATGGCA
>JBIPNL010000112.1:0-3873 GCA_044373255.1 Candidatus Planktophila sp.
CCAACTCTTACGAGTTGATGTAGTGGTTGTGGTCAGCGAACCAGCGAGGTTCTCCCACATCTCAAAACCGATTTGGCTTCGAGAAATCTTTAATCGTTAGGCAGAGACAGTGATTCCCATTGAACGCGCTGTTCCCGCGATGATCTTGGCAGCTGCCTCGATATCGTTTGCGTTGAGATCTTCCATCTTTGTTGTTGCAATCTCCTTCACCTGAGCCATGGTGATATTTGCAACCTTGGTCTTGTGAGGAATAGCAGAGCCCTTTTCGACTCCAGCAGCCTTCAAGATCAAACGTGATGCAGGTGGTGTCTTTGTGATGAAGGTAAATGAACGATCCTCGTAGACAGTAATTTCTACAGGGATGATCTGACCCTTCTGGCTTTCAGTCGCAGCGTTATATGCCTTGACGAACTCCATGATGTTGACACCATGCTGACCAAGTGCTGGACCGACCGGAGGAGCAGGTGTTGCCGCTCCTGCTTGGATCTGCAGCTTGATGAATCCAGTTGCCTTTTTCTTTGGTGCCATTTTCTCTACCTTTTCCTTTTCTTCTCTTTAAATTTTCTGTACTTGGTTAAATGAAAGCTCTACAGGTGTTTCGCGCCCGAAGATTGATACGAGAACCTTGAGCTTTGCCTGCTCTGGCATGATCTCTGAAATCGATGCTGGAAGAGTTGCAAATGGGCCATCCATTACTGTCACTGATTCGCCAACTTCGAAATCAACAACTCTGATCTCTGGCTTATCTGACTTCTTAACTGGGCGTGGTGCAAGAATCTTCTCAACTTCAGCCATGCTCAATGGGCTTGGGTGGTGAGCGTTTCCGACGAATCCTGTAACACCAGGAGTGTTACGAACTGCAGTCCATGACTCATCTGTGAGATCCATACGAACAAGAACATAACCTGGGTAGATATTGCGCTTAACCTGCTTGCGCTGGCCGTTCTTGATCTCCATTACTTCTTCTTCTGGAACTTCAATCTGAAAAATGTAATCTTCCATGTTGAGAGAGACGATGCGGTTGGCAAGGTTGCCCTTTACCTTCTTCTCGTATCCTGCATAAGAGTGGATGACATACCAGTCACCGATGGCAGCGCGAAGCGTGCGACGGAATTCAGCGTTAGGGTCATTCTCATCTGATTCGATATCGCCATCTTCATCACTTGCGAGCGCTAGATCGTCAATGGCAGATTCAACTGAAGCAACTGGCTCGATAACTTCGACAGGCGTTTCAGCGGCAGGCTGGGCAAGCTCATCTGCGTTAGCAGCAAGAGCTGCCTCAAATGCATCAGGCTTTACATCTTCACTCATTGTGATCTCTTCCAACCTCTACCTAGTTACCGTTACCCGAATACCCAAAAGACGATCTTGGTAAGAACCAAGTCGAGTAGGGATACGACTGCGATAATGAACATAACGAATACGAGAACTACTGCTGTATATGTACTGAGTTGCTTGCGCGTAGGCCAAACAACTTTCTTGAGCTCTGAAAGAATTTGGCGATAGAAAAGTCCAACGCGCGCGAAGAGGCCAAGCTTCTCTTCGGTCGTTTCAACTGACTCTGTCATCGTGCTTCCTTTTCACTCGGTACTTCTTCGTTCTTTTCTTAACCTTTAGATCAAAACATCTTGCAGGGCAGGAGGGACTCGAACCCCCAACCGGCCGCTTTGGAGACGGCAACTCTAGCCAATTGAGCTACTGCCCTTCGCAATGTGTAGGCATGCCAAGGCAGAGCTACAACCATCGTGAGCGTCAGAGTGTATGCCTAGAGGTGGGCTTAGGTAAAACTGAGCGTGCGCCGAGGCTGCAATACGGCAGACTTAGCCCATGAGCAGAATCTCCGCACGAATCTCAGCGATCGCCGAATCAGCCACCCTGGCAGTTGATGCCAAAGCCAAAGCCTTAAAGGCCGCTGGTCGCCCCGTTATTGGTTTCGGTGCAGGTGAACCTGATTTTCCAACCCCGGCATATGTTGTCGACGCTGCAGCAGCTGCAACCACAGTTGTTGCAAATCATCGCTACACACCTGCAGCAGGGTTACCAGAACTTCGTACAGCTATTGTCGAGAAGACAAAACGCGATTCGAATTATGAAATCACTGTCGATCAAGTGCTTGTAACCAACGGTGGAAAGCAAGCGGTCTACCAAGCATTTGCCACGATTATTGATCCGGGTGATGAAGTCCTATTGCCATCACCGTATTGGACAACATATCCCGAGTGCATCAAATTAGCTGGTGGAGTGTCAGTTGAGATCTTTGCCGACGAGACACAAAATTATTTGGTCACAGTCGAACAACTAGAGGCCGCACGTACGCCAAAAACAAAAGCACTTCTCTTCTGCTCACCATCAAATCCAACAGGATCTGTCTACACACCAGAGCAAGCTAAGGCAATCGGTGAATGGGCGCTCGCTCACGGTATCTGGGTAATCACGGACGAAATCTACGAGCACTTGTTATATGACGGTGCCACTGCCCCATCATTGCCAGTACTTGTCCCGGGATTAGCCGATACCTGCATCATTATTAACGGAGTTGCTAAAACTTATGCAATGACAGGGTGGCGAGTTGGCTGGATGATCGGACCGAAGGATGTCATCAAGGCTGCTACGAATTTGCAATCACATATGACGTCAAATGTTTCAAACGTTTCGCAGCGGGCGGCAATTGCGGCGTTGACCGGAGATCTGACTGCTGTACACGAGATGGGTGTGGCATTTAATCGTCGTCGCAAACTCATCGTTGATCTGATCAATGAAATTCCTGGTTTTGAATGCCCTACCCCACAGGGTGCTTTCTACGTATACCCATCTGTTAAGGGTGTACTTGGCAAAACTATTCGGGGTAAGACTCCAAAGACATCTGCCGAGTTGGCAACGCTGATTTTGGAGGAAGTTGAAGTTGCCGCAGTTCCTGGTGAAGCATTTGGTCCATCCGGATATCTTCGCTTCTCATATGCGACAAGTGATGAAGATATTGTCGAGGGAATCGGCCGTATCAAAAAGCTTCTTACTGAAGGCTAAGCCCCACCAGATTTACCTCTGGCTCTAGCTTGATTCCAAACTTTTCATAAACCTTTGCTTGCGCGCTCTTTGCCAACGCAATTAAATCTGTCGCGGTTGCATCTCCAGCATTTGTTAGTGCAAGTACATGCTTTGTTGAAATTCTGGCACCACCAACTTCATCTCCCTTATGCATTCCTGCATTTTCAATCAGCCATGCAGCAGAGATTTTTACTCGACCATCAATAAGTGGCCACTTTGGTACCACATCAGGAAGAGCGTCTGCCGCTTGTTGGGAAACTATTGGGTTGGTGAAGAAAGATCCCGCAGACCAAGAATCCTGATCGTCAGGAGATAACAGCATCCCTTTACTGGCTCGTAGTTCAAGGACTGCTTGGCGAACTTTATAAATCGGTGCCTTATCGCCCATTTGAATATCTAATTTTCGTGCGAGCTCGAGATATGTAATCGGATCACTGGAATCACCTATTCGAATTTGGAATTGAACTTCCAAAATAATGAATTGGCCAGGATTTCTCTTAAAGATTGAAGATCGGTATTCAAATTCGCATTCTTGGTTGGTAAAGGTCTTAATTGCCTTTGCCACGCGATCGTAGGTGCGTACACGGGTAATGAATTCAGAGACCTCATGGCCATATGCGCCAATATTTTGAATCGGTGCCGCACCGACTGTTCCGGGAATTCCACTTAAGGTTTCTAGTCCGGCAAAGCCGCGCTCGATTGTAAGTGCTACAAAGTCATCCCAGTTTTCGCCGGCACCAATAGTTAACGTCGCACCGCTACACGCATCAACTTCAGAGACGAGTGCGCTATTGGTAATGTGAATAACGGTTCCTGCAAAACCGGCAT
>JBIPNL010000113.1:0-3848 GCA_044373255.1 Candidatus Planktophila sp.
GGAGAAAGTCGTGGAAGTCCAACTAAAGGAGTATGCCCAACTGAGTCGGCGAGTGAATCAAAACGCGCCACTTACTTAACCGCCAGCAACTGCAGGCAAAATAGTTACAGAATCACCATCTTTAAGTTGAGAGTCGAGACCACCGAGAAAACGCACATCTTCGTCATTGATATAGACGTTGATAAAACGTCGAAGTGCGCCATCTTCAAGAAGTCGCTCGCCAATTCCTGCATATTTGAGATCGAGATCTGCAATTAGTGCGCCCAAGTTAGAACCAGTTGCTTGAACACTCTTCTGGTCCTTGGTGTAGGGGCGGAGAATTGTTGGGATTCGAACATCAATAGTCATGGGCTAATTATGACGAAGAAATCCGCTATTCGGTAATCGAAACTTCTTCTTCGCTCACGACGCCCTCAATAATGCGAAAAGAGCGAAATTCAGTGGCAGGTGCAATCTCTTCGCGTGTAGAGACGAGGACATAGTGGGCCTCCGGCTCTGAGGCATAGGCGATATCGGTCCGCGAAGGGCGCGCCTCGGTCTCTGTATGCGAGTGGTAAATCACGACGATCTCTTCATCGTTGTCATCGATCTCGCGGTAGAGAGCCAATAAATCTTTTGAGTCAAATTCATAAAAAGTTGGGCTGTGTGCCGCATTGATCATTGGCTTCAAGCGCGTTGCTTTACCTGATCCGGCAGCGCCAAGAATCACACCGCAACATTCATCGGGATATTCCACTCGCGACTGAGCGAGGATCGCATCTACAAACTCACGTGATATCTCAAGCACGGGTGAATAGTACAGCCTTACTCATCCATCAGTGCATCAAGCAAAGATTCTTGTAGCCACCCTAACCATCTATACACGGCATAGACACCGCGCATTGGATCATCCGGTGAAAGTAACTCTAAATGCTCAGGTGAATTCTGATCTACTTTCAATCTCACACCGAGTGCCAGGCGAATGTCATTGAGTGCGCCAAGCCAGGCGTTTGCATTCTCATGATCGAGATCAACAATTCCATCATCACTACTCTTTATATGCATTCGCAAAGACATTGCATGTGCTTGCTTTTTCCCACGAAGAGTTGATTCGGTATAGCGCCTAAATTCACTTGACTGAACTTCGTCGGAATATGCATTCGGTAATAGACGACGCAAAACTTCATCTTCAGGGAGTGAATCATGGGAAGTAATTCCAACTAATGCGGCAAGTGGATCTTCGTGCCCGTGATCTACCCGCTCTGATAACAATTCAATGAGTTGCTCGATGAGATTGAGTAAAACTTCGCGTTCGCTCTCATCAAATTGCGCCACATATGAATGCGAGCCATGTCGTTTAAAGCCCTTCTCGGCACTCATAGACCTTCATCACCTCGTTGCAAAGTTGCCCACAATCCGTATTCGTGGAGCATCGCAACATCATGTTCCATCTCTTCCCGGGTGCCCGTTGAGACTACTGCTTTACCTTCTGTGTGGACTTTCATCATGAGCTCATGCGCTTTTTCCCGTGAAAAACCGAATAGCTCCATCAATACATATGTCACATAGGTCATGAGATTTACAGGATCATCCCAAACAATTGTCACCCACGGAGTGTTACCGGAGAAGATTGCAGCAATCTCTTCTTCGATGTTAGTCGCGGTTTTTACCATCACCTGATAATGATAGAGAATGTTTCACTTTTCAGTAGAGGCCATTGAGTATCTGCAGCAACTGTAATTTGATATGCGCTGATTCCACGCACTTGAGCAGGAATCGTGAATGTGAAGCCCCCTTGCGTATCTGTCTGAACTGGCGCTCCAATCACTTTTCCAGAAGCTGTTGTGAGGGTAACGCTGGCACCGGCGATGCGAGGAAGTATGAATCCGGATATCGTCAACGGCGATCCTGCTTTAACGGATGTCGGTGGATCGATTATGAGATTTCTCATCACTGTAATTACTATCGGTTGGGTTGCAGATGCGGAGCGTTCCCATGATGGCTCGGTGATTACTCGAAGAGAGACGGACTTACCAATTAACATAGGTAGCGCATACGTTCCATCTACTGCAGTTAGGCCTGTCGTTAAGGTCCGGACTGTTCCATCTGAATAGGTTCCTTCCACTGCAAATGCTAAAGACGCCACGGGAGTTTTATCTTTCAGCGTGATTTGACCTGTAAGAGTGACTGGGTTTCCATAGGACACTTCTGTTTTTGAGGCCGTTACATTTGATTCAAGCTGAGCAGGAGCAATCGATTTGGCAACTTCGCGGATAGCGACCATTGCCAAAGGTTCTTCTTGCCCAATCACCCATTGCGCAGCTCCACCCAGTTGATATTTAGCAACCAATTTGGCGCGTTCTGAAAAACTTTGGGCGTTTTGGTGCCATGCAGTTCGACTTGCGGTACATGTAGTTGAGAGTCCGCTACTTGTCTGGCCCGTGTACTCACGTTTATACGAGAACGTGACTTCGGAAAATTTCTCGTCATAGATAGGTACCGCGCCATATGTTGCAGCGATATTTGCCGCATCACGCATAAGGAATGTTCCCGCTTTAGCTTTTGGTGTGATGATTTTGGCTAGATTTGCCGGACATACACCTTCGACTTTAGTTACCCAATCTTTTCCATACCCAGGCAGCCCTAAATAAACTTTAGATGCCGGCATAATTGAAATTGCGTACTTCACTGTTTTCTCAGTCCATGCAATAGGACCGATCGGACCTGGGCGTGAAGTTGAATAGTCGTACGTCATTATGCGCAAACGATCTATATACGGTGCAATACCTGCCCAGGCGTAAACAAAGTAACCCTTCTGCTTCTCTGCTGGATTGAAAACATATGGGGTAGTGACAGATAACATTTTGTTTTGCGCTCGAAGCGCCTTACTCAGCTCTTTGATGAAGAGCACCCAATTAGGTGCCGTCGCCTTCCATGTTGAAGGCGAGTCAATAAATGCGAAACCTTCGAAATCAAGATCGATACCATCGTAATTCTGCGATGCAACAGTTGCAACAATTGCATCGACCACTTGCTTTCGACTTACGGGCTTTGAAATCAAATTGGCCAGCATCGCCTTGTCTGTTCCATCAGTGATTGTCGGAATTATTGTCATTCCCGCACTTCTTAGCGCTGCAAGCGGAGTTGCAATAGGAACACTTGGATTGGCGGTCTTATACACATCAACTACGACCGGTTTCTTTGTCTTACCGTCATATCTGAGGGTGTACCAGAAAGGCATAATCTCTTGAATTAAATCTGCATTTGCAAGAACTGCTGGCAAATACGTTTTCATTGAATAATAAGGAAGCCACCCGGTGAGAATTTTTCTTGGTGGGTTTTCAGCTCGTGCCATCTCTGCCTGAGAAAGCGGTAGAACAAAAAGGAGTATCGCTAGAAATATTCTCAGCGAGGATCTGTACTTCATTCCGATTCTTTTTTACGGGGAAGGGATTCGTAAATTTCTTTACATGCGGGGCAGATCGGATATTTCTCTGGGTCGCGCGAAGGAACCCATTTCTTTCCACAGAGGGCTCGTACGGCTTTTCCGCTGATGGCAGATTCAACAACTTTTTCTTTCTTGATGTAATGCGCATATCGATCATGACCACCCTCGTCATCGTCGAGTTCTGGGCGCGTCAGAAGGTCGGTATCACCTTCAAGGGATAGTCCTCGGTTGCCGCGTGAAAATAAACCCATGTACCAAAGGATACTAGTTGCCGATACAATTTCTTGATGAAGGACTTACTACGCACGCAAGATTTATCGCGCGATGATATTGAGATGCTTCTGGCAACAGCAACAGAATTTGCTTCTAATCCGCTGAGATCCCGCGATGCCCTCGCACATAAAAGTGTTGCGATCTATAT
>JBIPNL010000017.1:0-15662 GCA_044373255.1 Candidatus Planktophila sp.
GGAAATAAGGCGCTTTCAAAGTTTGCACATCAGCACTCTGGTTTCCCAGGTGGTCTTACATCAACTGTTTACGGTGAACTCCTTGAGAAGCACCCAACACGCGCTGTAGAAAAGGCAATCAAGGGAATGCTTCCTAAGAACCGTCTTGGTCGCGATATCGCTGGAAAGCTTAAGGTTTACGCAGGACCAGAACATCCACATGCAGCACAAGCTCCAAAGCCATATACCTTCGAACAAGTTTCTCAGATTATTAAGTAAGGGATCCCATACACATGTCAGATAACACAACTTTCGCAGATCTCGACGAGAACGAGATTCCTACTTCTTATTCATCTGCAACTCCTGCTGCTGCGACAAACCGTCCAGCAATCAAGGCACCTGGTGCTGGCACCGGTCGTCGTAAGGAAGCTGTTGCTCGTGTTCGCCTTGTTCCAGGAACAGGTCGCTGGGTAATCAACGGTAAGACACTCGAAGCGTATTTCCCAAACAAAGTTCACCAACAGCTTGTCTCCGAGCCACTTCGCACAGTTGGGGCTGAAGGTCAGTACGATATTTTTGCTCGCATCAACGGTGGAGGAGTTTCGGGTCAAGCTGGAGCACTTCGTCTTGGCGTTGCACGTTCACTTAACGAGATTGATGTCGAAGCACATCGTCCAGCACTCAAGAAGGCTGGATTCCTCAAGCGTGATGCACGTGTAATCGAGCGCAAGAAGTACGGCCTTAAGAAGGCTCGTAAGCGTTCACAATACTCAAAGCGTTAATTCACTTAAAGAGCGGTGCTCATGTCCCTATTTGGTACAGATGGAATCCGCGGCTTAGCTAACGGCCAAGTTCTTACCGCCGAACTCGCACTCGATGTTGCTGTCGCAGCTGCACATATTCTCGTTGAAAGCTTTGACGATAAATCACAACGCCCACGCGCAATAGTGGGTCAAGATTCACGCGCATCTGGTGAATTCTTGGAAGCAGCTGTTGTTGCTGGACTTACAAGCGCTGGCGTTGATGTCTATCGCGTAGGAGTTCTCCCAACGCCTGCGATTTCATACCTCGTTGCAAGTACAGGTGCTGATTTAGGCGTCATGATTTCGGCCTCACATAATGCGATGCCAGATAACGGCATCAAGTTATTTGCTCGCGGTGGCGGAAAACTCGATGATTCAATCGAAGCTCTCGTAGAAGCACGGATCGGTGAACCATGGGAACGCCCAACGGGCCGAGGTGTTGGACGAGCAATCAATGATGCCGGTGCGAAAGAGAAATACATCGAGCACCTGCTGACTTCACTCACCACTCGACTTGATGGGTTAAAGATCGTTGTCGATTGCGCAAATGGTGCAGCTTCTTTTGTCGCACCTGATCTCCTTGCCCGCGCCGGTGCAACAGTAATTGCAATTTCTCATACTCCAGATGGTTGGAATATCAATGACAATTGTGGATCCACCTACCTAGCAAACCTGAAAGCAGCGGTAACAAAAGAAGGCGCTGATTTTGGAATTGCCCACGATGGTGATGCTGATCGCTGCCTTGCAGTGGATGCACAAGGGAACGAAGTCGATGGCGACATGATTATGGCCATTCTTGCAATTGGAATGAAGGCGCAGGGCGAACTCAAAGCTGACACGATTGTTGGAACGGTAATGAGCAATCTTGGATTCTTGCAAGCGATGGAGAAGGCCGGTATCGCAGTTGAGAAAACTCCGGTCGGTGATCGCTACGTACTAGAGCTCATGCTTGAAAAAAATTATGTTTTAGGTGGAGAACAATCAGGTCACGTAATTATGCGCAAGTTTGCAAATACCGGTGACGGGCTTTTGACGGCACTCGCATTAGCGCAAGAAGTTGCTCGCAGTAAGAAATCTTTAGCAGAGCTGGCATCTGTGATGACTCGTTTTCCACAAATTCTAATCAATGTGAAAGGCGTTGCAAAAGATAAGTTGGCAAGTAATTCTGCAATTGCCGATGCGGTAAAGGTGGCAGAGGCAACGCTAGGATCATCTGGACGAGTACTACTTCGCGCCTCCGGTACTGAAAACCTTGTAAGAGTGATGGTGGAAGCCTCGAGTGATAACCTAGCCTCTGACGTTGCGACAACTCTTGCAGAAGTCGTAAGAAAAGAACTTTCTCTGTAATTTGGATTGATAAAAAGGAGAGCCATAGATGTGCGGCATTGTGGGATACACAGGCGCACGATCTGCAGTTGATCCGCTTATCGAGGGACTCCGTAGACTTGAATATCGCGGCTATGACTCTGCCGGAATCGCACTCGGTACACCGACTTCACTCTTTATCGAAAAGCGCGCAGGAAAACTAGCAAATCTAGAAAGTGCGCTCTCGCCAAATATTCCAACTGTTCATTCAGGAATTAGCCATACTCGTTGGGCTACTCACGGTGGACCAACTGATCGCAATGCCCACCCTCATGTTGATAATGAGGGCAAGTTAGCCGTGATCCACAACGGAATCATTGAAAACTATTCCGAGCTCAAGGCAGCTCTCGAATCGCGTGGACATACCTTTTCATCAGATACAGATACTGAATCAGTAGCTCATCTCTTATCAGAGCTACGTAAAGAGCACGGGGGAGATCTCACACAAGCCATGCGCGCCGCGGTCAAACTTCTTCGCGGATCATTTACCTTGCTCGCCGTTCATGCAGATGACCCAGAGCGAATCGTGGGAGTCCGTAGAAATTCTCCACTTGTTGCAGGTATTGGCGATGGTGAAAATTTCTTGGCATCTGATGTTGCCGCCTTTATCGATTACACCAAGCGCGCCATTGAATTAGGCCAAGATGAAATTATCACAATTACTCCAGAGACCATAGAAATAATTGATCTCGATGGAAAGTCGGTAGCACCCCGTGAATATGAGATTACGTGGGATGCATCGGCTGCACAAAAGGGTGGCTTTACCCACTTCATGCTGAAAGAAATCTTTGAACAACCCAAGGCTGTCGCTGACACCTTAATTGGGCGCCTGAGCGATAACGATCAGATCTTGATAGATGAACTGCATATGAGTGATTCTGAAATAGCAGCGCTTAAAAAGATTGTTGTCATTGCATGTGGTACCGCTTATCACGCTGGCATGGTTGCAAAATATGCGATTGAAAAGTGGGCAAAGATCAGCGTTGAAGTCGAGATTGCAAGCGAGTACCGCTACCGCGATCCAATTGTTGATAGCTCCACTCTTGTCGTTGCGATCTCACAATCAGGTGAGACGATGGATACTTTGATGGCGGTGCGCCATGCCAAGGCTGCCGGTGCTCGAGTACTCGCAATCTGTAACACCAACAGCTCCACAATTCCGCGCGAATCAGATGCGGTGATCTACACACACGCTGGCCCTGAAATTGCCGTTGCTTCAACCAAGGCTTTGCTTACGCAAATCGTTGCGGTCTATCTCCTTGGACTAAAGCTGGCACAGGTACGTGGTCAGCTCAGTGATGCGCAGGTAAAAACTATTTATCACCAGATGCTCGAACTTCCAGGTCAGATCGAGCAGATTCTCGAAACCGTTGAGCCAATTCGCGAGCTCACTCGCAAATTTGCCGCATCAGATACCGTCCTATTCTTAGGTAGAAATGTTGGTTTCCCTGTTGCACTTGAAGGTGCGCTGAAGTTAAAAGAACTGGCCTACATTCACGCAGAAGGTTTTGCCGGAGGCGAACTCAAGCACGGTCCAATTGCACTTATTGATTCAGTAAAGCAGACACCGGTGATTGCGATCTTGCCATCTGGTCATGAAAATGCACTTGATGAGAAGATGCTGAGCAATATTCAAGAAGTGAAGGCACGTGGTGCGCGAGTGATTGTAATTGCGCAAGAGGGAGATGTAGTTGTTGGCGCAGAGCACATCATCCGAATCCCGGCAGCTCCGGCTCTTCTACAACCAATCTTGGCGACGGTTCCACTTCAAGTCTTTGCGTATGAAATGGCTGTCACTCGAGGTAATGATGTGGACCAACCGCGTAACCTCGCTAAGTCTGTGACGGTGGAGTAGGTAATGCCTGTTGCCACAATCCGAAAAAATCAGCGAAATAGAGCCCTTCGTTGGTCGGCAGTTTTATTTGGTGGGTTCTTGCTTGTCACACAGCAGGTCTACACATATGGCCCGCTCACCTATTTTGATAAAAAAATCAACAGCTCATCTAAACCACAGTTTGAGGGGCTCGCTGGCTTTATCTTGCGCCGCTTAGATGATTTAGGTCTGCGTGGTGTGACGGCTACGGCGCTACTGATAGCCGCCATATATATCGCATGGAAATTTAAGACATGGCGTCCACTTAATTTGGCATTGCTCTCGCTCTTACTCCTGAATCTTATTGTTGGTTCAGCAAAGTTACTTTTGGGTCGAACAAAACCCCGTCTCGGAATTGATTTGTTACATGCAGGTGGAATGTCATATCCCAGCGGCCATGCATCGAATGCCGTTCTTACCTGGGGAATTTTGGCTTATTTAATTTATCGATACGCGCGCGTTGATCGCTATCAGGGCCGACTTGCGAGTGCCGGTGTTGCACTTATCTCTCTCACCGTATGTACCGTTTCACTCATACGTCACACGCATTGGTTTACAGACTTGCTTGGTGGCCTATTTGTAGGCAGCGCTCTCTTAGTAGCTGTTATCGCAGTCGATAGGTATGTTCCCTCGAAAAGCCAACTGCACTAGACTTGAGGGCATGATTGATGGAATCGGCATTGATGTTGTCGACATCGATCGCTTTACTGAAAGTATCAATCGAACGCCAGCTCTCCTAGAAAAACTCTTCACACCTGCAGAGCGCACCAAATCAACTGCCTCACTTGCTGCACGCTTTGCCGCCAAAGAAGCGCTCTATAAAGCCCTCAGCCCTGAACATGGATTGTCATGGCACGATGCTGAAGTGATTAATCTCGAAAATGGAAAACCCGCTTTTCTCTTCCGTGGAGGTATCGCCGACCTTGTAGATGGCGCGCAGGTTCACCTTTCTCTTTCACACGATGGTGGAATTGCATCTGCGATGGTGGTTCTCGAGCGATGACAACATTTAATCGAGCAGAGGCGCGGATTGATCTCGAGCGCATCACTGAAAATGTTTCACACTTAAAACAAATTGCAGGTGTAGATCTCATGGCTGTTGTGAAGGCCGATGCATATGGTCACGGCCTTATACCTGTGGCACGCGCAGCTCTTGATGGTGGGGCCACATACTTAGGTGTTGCACTCTTAGAAGAAGCAATTGCACTTCGCGATGCTGGGATCACCGCACCTATCCTTGCCTGGCTTCTTCCGCCAGGATCAGATTACAAATCCGCGATTGATCGCGATATTGAGTTATCAGTGCCATCACTTATCGCTCTTAAAGAGATTGGTGCCGTCAAATCTGATCGTAAGGCCCGTGTTCACCTCGAAGTTGATACTGGAATGACACGCGGTGGGTTTCTATCTGAGTGGGACACACTTGACCGCACCCACTTAGACGGTGTTGAAGTCATCGGAATCTTTTCGCACTTTGCCCGCGCCGATGAGCCTGAACAAGAACAAAATACGTGGCAGCGAAATCAATTTAGGGCAATGGCAAAGAAAGTTGAATCGTTTGGGTTTCCAAAGATTATTCACCATCTATCAAACTCAGCAGCGACCCTTCGGGATTATGATTCCCGCTTCAACATGGTGCGTACAGGAATTGCAATGTATGGATTAACGCCAGATGTAAAGACTCTCGGCTCATCTATCTCACTTGGTCTCAAAGCTGCGATGTCACTTCATGCAAAACTTCATCTGGTCAAAGATGTTCCCGCACATTCTCCGGTTGGATATGGTGCAACTGCGATAACAGATCGTGATACAAAGTTAGGAATTGTTGCGATGGGATATGCAGATGGAATTCCGCGCATCGCTCAAGGTGCTGGAATATTTGTCCGTGGCAAACGCGCACCGATTATTGGGCGAGTATCAATGGATCAATTCGTTGTTGATCTCGGCCCTGACTCCGCTGCGAATTCAGGTGAGTGGGTTGAAGTTTTCGGTGATGGCCTAGACGGGGGTTATACGGCCGAGGATTGGGGCAACGCGTCCAGTTCAATTAACTACGAGATAGTTACACGAATTGGCCCTCGAGTGCCTAGAATCTACCGATCGCAATCGCTAGCTACAGAAGTGGGGGAGTAGATGAGTAAAGATTCACTTCTCTCCATCTCCAACCTCACCGTTAAGTTTGGCGGTCTCACCGCACTCGATGATGTCTTTCTTAATCTCGATAGCAATCAAGTTGTAGGTCTTATTGGGCCCAATGGTGCAGGAAAGACAACTCTCTTCAATGCAATCTGTGGAATTGTTGAGCCAACTTCAGGAAAACTTACCTTGAATGGAAAGTCTCATGATTGGCCGGCTACCCACGAACTTACATCTTTAGGGATTTCTCGAACACTGCAAGGCGTTGGACTCTTTCCAGATCTCACCGTTACCGAAAATGTCATGATCGGTGCGCAGAAGTTTGCTTCAACGGGACTGATCTCCGCTGGTTTTGGACGCAACAAGAGAGATGAACGCGAACTTCGCGAGCGTGCTCATTGGGCGCTCGAGCGAGTCTACGCTGGCAGCCTTAGCGATAAGCGCGCTGATGCGCTCTCATACCCTGACACAAAACGAGTTGCTATTGCGCGTGCACTTGTCAGTGAACCAAAGATATTGATGCTCGATGAGCCAGCTGGTGGCCTAGGCGCACAAGATATTGAATGGATGAACGGTCTCATTCGTAACCTTCGCTCTGCGATGTCAATCTTGATTGTCGAACACCATATGGATGTTGTGATGAGCGTCTGTGATGAACTCTATGTTCTTAACTTTGGTGAGGTAATCGCTAGCGGAAGCGCTGAGACGGTTCGACGTGATCCTGCAGTCATCGCTGCCTACCTCGGAACGGGCGTGGCTTAATGTTAAGAATTAATGGCCTCACCGTTTCACATGGTGCCATTCGCGCACTCGATGGAATCACCTTCTCGGTCAATAAAGGTGAACTCACTGCAGTCATTGGTTCAAATGGTGCTGGTAAGACAACACTTATGCGCACACTCTCTGGCCTTAAATCTGCAGAGAGTGGAAGTGCTACGTGGAATGATCACAATCTTTTGCATGGCAAGCCAGAGCACCATGTGCGCCAAGGCATCTCCCATGTTTCTGAAGGTAAATCTGTCATCCCACAACTCACTGTGGAAGAGAACCTCGATTTAGGTGCACTCTTCCGTCGCAACCCAACGGAGGCCAAGACCAGTAAGGCTGAAGTATTTGAACTCTTTCCTCGCCTGGAAGAACGTCGCGGACAACAAGCGGACACACTTTCTGGTGGAGAGCGCCAGATGCTTGCAATCAGCCGTGCCTACATGGCGCGTCCACAACTCTTACTTCTTGATGAACCATCTCTTGGTCTTGCTCCACTTGTGATTGAGCAAATCTTTCAATCAATTCGCCACATCGTTGATTCTATGGGTGTCACAGTTGTACTCGTTGAACAGAATGCAATGGGCGCACTTAAGATCGCAGATTATGGGGTTGTTCTCAATCTCGGAACAATTGCAGCAAGTGGAAAAGCGTCTGACCTTATTGCCGACCCAGCAGTTCGCGCTGCATACTTGGGATTCTAGGAGAACGCCATGAGTCAATTTCTAGATATGTTCTTAATCGGAATAAGCGCTGCATCTATCTATGCGTTGATGGCAATCTCTATGGTTTTGGTTTGGCGCTCCACTCGAGTCGTTAACTTTGCGCAAGCGGGTATGGCTCTCCTTTCGGCATACCTTGGATACGAACTTGTCGCGCGTACGGGCAACTTCTGGATTGCACTTCCACTGGCAATGATTCTCGGTGCAGCTTTTAGTGCATTTATCGAATTCTTCTTAATGCGAACGCTGCTTAAGCACAGCAGTCAAGGTGCTATTGCAGCTATTGCACCGATCATTGCAACACTTGGTCTTCTCGGGGTTATCCGCGCGGTTATCGGATTTATCTGGGGCCATGGAGATGTTCTACTCGAAGCTCCGCTATCGAAAATCGGTTACAAGGTTGGAGAGACCACTTTGTTTGTTGGTCCGATGGGTCTTTTCGTTATCGCTTTTGTCGTCACTCTCTTAATCGTTGTGACAATTGTTTTCCAAAAAACCAATATTGGCTTGGCGCTACGAGCATCTGCATATGCTCCGGAAATCGCACAACTGTCAGGAATACGCGTTTCGGGAATTCGCACCTTGGGTTGGGCGATTGCAGGAGCATCAGGTGCTGCAGCAGGAATTTTGCAGACTGTCAATGGAACTGGCGTGCTCACACCGGAATCACTGGAGTTTAGTTTACTTCTGGTATTTGGATTTATCGCAGCGGTGATTGGTGGTCTTGAATCACTACCTGGTGCAGTGCTCGGCTCACTTATTCTTGGCCTAGTCCTTGCATTCGTGCAAATTTACATAAGCGGAACCTTGGTCTTTATTGTTGCCTTCTTACTCTTGCTTACACTCTTGATTATTCGCCCACAAGGTTTCTTAGGTTCTAAGGCGGGTCGCCGTGCTTAAAAAACATCCACTTGTCACATTTATATTCTTTGGCGTTGTCCTTTATCTCATTAGTAATCGCTTAGATGAATTACTTGTTTATCAGGGTGCATCTGTCGCTATTTTCGTTATTGCAATCGCCTCCCTGATTCTTCTCACCGGATATTCTGGCCAAATTTCTCTCGGTCATGGTGCCCTGATGTGCATCGGTGCATATGCAGCCGCCTTGCTGCGTATTCATTACAACGCTCCGGTCTGGCTCACCTTTGTAGTAGCAGTCCTTGCTGCCGCTGTAGGTGGCGCTCTCTTAGGTTTAGCTGCTGCACGATTAAGTGGCCCATATCTTGCAGGAACAACTCTCGCACTTGCAATCGGACTTCCATCGATTGCAAATAAATTCTCAATTTTTGGCGGCGAACAGGGAATCTCTTTTGATATTGGATTGCCACCAGCTTCACTTGGTGAAGACTTCACTCAATACAAGTGGTATTTCTGGATCAGTTGGTCGGCGGCACTCATTGCTATGTATTGGCTGCGACATGTATTGAATTCTCGATATGGTCGTAGCTGGCGGGCAGTTCGCAGTAACGATGTCGCCGCTGAACTGGCGGGTATTCATGTTGGTCGTAATAAAGTTCTAGCCTTTACCATCAGCGCTGGTCTGGCCGGTCTAGCTGGGGCTTTGCTGGGAATGACAATTAGCCTGGTTTCTCCGGGCGTTTACCCACTTCTCCTCTCTTTTTCTTTGGCGACAGGCGCAGTCCTCGCTGGCGTAACTACCCTCGGAGGCGTCATGATAGGGGCAGTGATTCTGGTGGCAATCCCTGAGATCGCGCTAGCGATAGCCAATCGCTATGGTGGCTCAGAGACAATCATCACGAACTTGCCAGGCCTTCTGGTGAGCGGACTACTTATCTTGACGGTTTTGCTGGTGCCCAATGGCCCAGTTGAACAGATGCACGCCCGACGTGCAAAGCATGCGAAGAATGGTAAAGCTTCGCATAGTCCAGTTGAGTTGACGCTCCGTGTAGGTAGTAAGACTTTTTCAACGAAAAAGTGATAGAGAAGTAAGGCAAAAAAATCCCGCAAGGGCCCTCGATGGAAGGAAAAAGATGATCACAATCAATCGTCGGAAGCTCATAACAGCTTCTGCGGTACTCGCGATCGCAACACTCACAGTTTCAACTGTGCCTGCGAATGCGTTTAACCCAAACATGGGATCAGATCCCGGAATAACCGCAACAACAATTAAGTTGGGTATCACATCACCACTGACTGGAATTGCATCCCCTGGCTACAAAAAGATTCCAGGTGCGATGAAGGCGTACTTCGATTACGTCAATGCAAACGGTGGAGTAAATGGTCGCAAGATCACACTCGTAAGCAAAGATGATCAGTACATCCCAACTACTGCTGTTGCCAAGGCGAACGAACTTATTCTTCGCGACAAGGTTTTTGCACTTGTGGGAACACTTGGAACAGCGAGCACGAAAGCGCTCACTGCTTCGACACAGCTTTCAAAGCGTGGAGTTCCTTCACTCTTTGTAAATACCGGATGGAGTGGTTTTGCCGATAAGCAGGCTTACCCAACTACATTCTCAATCCTTCCTTCATATCAGATGGAAGCTAAGATCATTGGTAAGTTGCTTAAGGATCAGTACGCGGGCAAGAAGCTTGCACTGATCTATCAGGATGATGACTTTGGTCGCGATGCCCTCGCAGGATTCAAGACCGCTGGCGTAACCTTTGATACAACCATTCCTTATGCATCAGGTTCACAGGCTCTGCCTGCAACAGGTGCTGGCTGGATTACAAAGCTCAAGGCAGCTGCGCCAGATGTAACAGTCTTCTTTGGTGTTTCATCTGCAACTACAGCCCTTCTTGGCGCTTCAGTCCAGGGTGGTTGGATCGGAAAGACTCAGTTCATCTTCGGCTCAGTAGGTGGAGATGCAACAACGATCGCCAACTCACTCCCGGCACTTGTGCCACTGCTGAGAGGCTCAAAGGGACTCTCATTCGCTCCAGCTCCAACGGATGTCAACGATGAGTACATCAAGTTGTTCCAGACAATCTACGCAGCAGCACAGCCAAAAGAAACTTTCGACAATAACGTTGTTGCAGGTATGTCGAACGCATTCCTCGCTGTTCAGGCTATCAAGGCGGCTGGCAAGAATCTCACTCGCAAGGGCTTGATTCAAACAATTGAGACAAAGGGAGCATCGCTCCCTCATCCATTCTTGACTCCACTCGGATACTCAACAACATCACACGTTGGTGCTACGGGTTACTGGGTTGGAACTTATGGAGCAACCGGTGCATTGACACCAGATGGTGGTAAGTACACCGTTTACACAACTGATTCAGGTACGGGCGCTGTTGTTGAATCAACATACAAGCGTCCAGCAATGCCTGCGAAGGGATTACCAAACTAATGAAAATCTCATTTAAATCTCGTATCGTCTCACTACTCGCTGTTACAGCAATTGCTGGAACAGTCATGGTTGGCGCACCAACGGCAGCTAGCGCTGCACCACAGTGCGCTACCGCAAGCTTCGTTACATCATGCGCAGGCGTGGGTGCAGACGGTGCTCCGTACACATTCATTGCAGCAGCTAACTTCAATGGCACTGTATTCATTTATTCACATGGATTGCGTCCACCAATTGCAATCCCAGCATCCCTAGGCGTTCCGCTTGGGTTTGGTGGCGCAGTTCCAGTGATTAATACGGCAGAGCCTGCTCCACTAGTTCCAGATATGTCAGTCATTAACAAGCTTGTTGCTGCCGGTTACGGTGTTGCAGGTTCGGGCTTTTCCCGTCAAGGAGTCAACGCAACTGAGGCACTTGCTGCGAACAGAGAGTTGATTGCAACCTTTAAGACAAAGTTCCCAACAACAAAGACAGTTATCGCATGGGGCTCATCTATTGGAGCACTTCATTCACAGATGTTGGCCGAGAAGAGCCCTGAGCTTGTCGATGGTGTAATTCTTGCTTGTCCTGCTGCAAATCCACAGGATGCCTTGATCACTTACTACGGTGATGCACTTTGGGCTTTCAAAGCTCTCTTTGATCCAAGCATCAAGGTCGGTGGATACTCAACTGATCCTGTTGTCCGTGCCGGAGAACAGCTTCTGAATATTCAGAAGATCCTGGTTGTATTGGGTTCACTTTCTGCAAATGTAGCGAACACAGATGCAACCACTTCTTGGCCAGCTACTGCTGGTCCGGCAGGTAAGGCTCTTCAAGCAGCTGGAATCCCATCACGTTCTGCAGTCGTTCTGACTGGACTGATGTCCGGCGTTCCAACACGAAGTGAACATATCGATGGAACATCAGCTCCTTCAGCTGCAACCGCCGAGTCCTACCCACTTGCGGGTGCTCCGGCAATCGCTGTTCTTGAGAACATGGGAAAGACACTGAACTACGGAACCTTCCTAATTGCAGATGGCGAGCTTCTTGCTGGTGGAAAGGTCTATGACAATACAAAGACTGATTACGCAGCACGCGTTGCAGCAGAAGCTGATATCTACTCATTTGCGCTCAGTGGAAACAATGCAGTGGCAGCCATGATCGGTGCCCTTGCTGCAACTCCACGTGAGACCGCAAATGCAGCAGCGGTTGCAAAGATTGCACCACTGATCGGTCTTTCAGGCAAGATTACAAAACCAACTGTGATCTTCAACAATGAAACCGACTCATTTGTGCCAGCTTCAATCGTCCAGTGGTATGTCGATGGCTATGCCGAGCAGTACGCCGCTGAGAAGATGAAGGCCATGACTGCTGCGAAGAAATCTCGCAGCTATGTTGCGCCAACAAATAACCTGGTCACATTGTGGCAAAAGACTGCTGCGAAGTACTCGAAGTTCACAGCAACAGGAACTCCAGATACGACCGCTACACGTGGAGCTGGAACAGGTCACTGTGACTTCACAGCTGCGCAGTGGTTGGTAGCAGCCGATCTCATGACTGCAAGACTGACAGATGGCAAGTTCCCTCTCGGCGGAAAGATCACAACAACCGCTCGTAAGGTCGGATTGTCTTATGACAAGGACTTCCGAGTGCCTTTGTTTAAGGCACTGCAGTAAAGTAAAAAAGCAGTAAGTGCGAAAGGCCCTGGGAAACCAGGGCCTTTCGTCATCTACTACCCTTATCTATTATGAGCAGAACAGCAGTTGCCACGCATCACATCGCAGATGTTGATGCGATGGCGGCCCTTGGTGAAAAAATTGGGCGCACCTGTCGCCCGGGGGATCTGATCTTGCTCAATGGCCCATTAGGTGCCGGCAAAACTATCTTTGTACAAGGCGTTGGTAAGGCACTTGGGATCACCGATGTCACATCGCCCACCTTTGTTATTTCGCGAATTCATCAAGGTTTAATCCCCTTGATCCATGTTGATGTGTATCGCTTATTAGAAGCTGGTAACGCCGCCGCTTATCTTGATGATTTAGATCTTGATACGGCGCGAGAAGATGGAGTGACTGTTATCGAGTGGGGCGGCGCTGAGTCGGCTCGATTAAGTGAAGATCGCCTTGAGATCACAATTGATCGAAGTAGTGAAGAACGCATTGTCACGATTTCCGCCGTAGGTTCTAGATGGGATGGGGTTGAGTTGTGAGCGCCAGCCTTGTCATTGATACCTCAACCTCTCGAACAATTGTTGGTCTTGTAAAGAACGAGCAGATTCTTTGGCAGAGCTTTCACGAAGGTGCAACAGATCATGGCAACGCTGTAACTGCGCTAGTAAAGCAAGCGTTAGCAGCAGGTGTTAATCCTGATCGAGTAGTTGTTGGGATGGGGCCAGGGCCGTTTACTGGTTTGCGCGTGGGGATCTCATTTGCCCGCGCCTTTGCTGCTGCGCGAAGTATTCCAGTGATCGGTATCTGTTCACTTGATGCCATTGTCATAGAACAGGCTGAGTACACAGTTGCTATTGATGCCCGCCGTAAGGAAATTTACTGGGCAAAGTATCGAGACGGTCGCCGTGTTGAAGGACCTGCTGTTAACTTTCCGGCAGATGTTGCTGGATACATCATCGATCAATATCCAGATGTCGCCCGGATGGTTGAACGATCAGCGCACGAGAATTATGCAGAACCTTTCTATCTGCGCAGACCCGATGCGGTAGCAACGGCGGATCGCTCATGACAATTACTTATCGCGCCATGATCGCACTCGATCTTCCGGTTGTTGCTGCCATGGAGAAAGAGATCTTCAAAGATGATCCTTGGTCTATCGGGCAATTTAAAGAAGAGATCTCCAATAACGGTATTACCCGGCACTATCTCGTAGCCTGCGATAGCAACCACAAAATTATTGGGTGGGCAGGTGCGATGTGCGCTGCAGAGGGCACTGATACAGATGTGTTGACGGTAGCCGTCGATCCTGACTTTCGACTACGCGGAATCGCGCGCCATTTGGTGACTTCACTGATTGATTGGGCTTATTCAAAAAAATCTCCAACGATTTTCTTAGAGGTTGAAAAGAATAATCTTCCTGCACAAGCCCTCTATATCTCTGAAGGCTTTGCAGTTATCTCGATGCGCCCTGATTATTACGGTGCGGGCATCGATGCTTTAGTGATGTCAAAGGTGCTCGAATGAGAGGACCGCTAGTTCTAGGTATCGAGACGTCATGTGATGAGACTGCAATTGGAATCGTTGCTGGGCGCACACTTCTTGCAAATGTTATTGCATCCAGCGTTGACGAACATGCTCGCTTTGGCGGCGTTGTTCCAGAGATAGCAAGCCGGGCACACCTTGAAGCAATTCAACCCGCCCTTGCTCAAGCTCTGAAAGATGCTGGTGTGACTCTTCGCGATATCGATGCGGTCGCTGTTACTGCAGGTCCTGGGCTCATTGGCGCACTGCTTGTGGGTACATCTACTGCCGCCGGCTTAGCACTTGGTTTAGGTCGACCAATTTATGCGGTTAACCATTTAGCCGCGCACATTAGCGTTGATTACTTGACTCATAGCAATGCGATCGAACCCACCATTGCGTTATTGGTAAGTGGTGGACATTCATCGCTTCTACAAATTGATGACATCACGCATTCGATTGCTAAACTGGGTGCAACAATGGACGATGCCGCAGGGGAAGCCTTCGACAAGATTGCACGTATTCTGGATCTGGGTTTTCCTGGGGGACCAGCTATCGATCTCAGTGCACGCGAAGGCAATCCGTCGGCAATTGATTTCCCACGTGGACTAACAACAAGTGGCGATTGGAAAACTCGCCCATATGATTTCTCTTTCTCAGGTCTTAAAACTGCAGTTGCTCGATATCTTGAAAACACACCCGCCTATGCAAAGGCCGACGTTGCGGCATCCTTCCAAGAAGCAGTCGTTGATGTTCTTCTGCAGAAGGCGTTGGCTGCATGTAAAGATTCTGGAATCGATCGCCTAGTGATCGCAGGTGGAGTCGCCGCCAACTCACGGCTGCGAGCCTTGGCTGAGCAGCGCTGTGAGCGCGCCAAGATCGCACTGGCAATCCCAGAGCCGGCCCTTTGTACCGATAATGGGGCGATGGTGGCCTCTCTCGGGGCGCTGATGGTCCTATCCGGGCGCCCAGCAAGCCCTTTGGCCTTCGATGCCAGCTCATCGATGCCAGTCGAGGCGATCAGCCTCTAAACCCGCGCTCCCTCGATTTGCAGGCTCGAATCGCCCAGCCTAGTCTTAGCGTTAGCACTCTCGTACTCACACTGCTAAAAGGAGAAATACCATGGCCGTTGCCATTAAGCCGCTCGAAGATCGAATTGTTGTAAAGACCAACGAGGCTGAGACAACAACAGCATCAGGTTTGGTTATCCCAGATACCGCCAAAGAGAAGCCACAAGAAGGCGTAGTCCTTGCAGTTGGCCCAGGCCGCTTCGATGATGGCGTTCGCGTTCCAATGGATGTCAAGGTTGGCGATGTCGTTCTGTACAGCAAGTACGGCGGAACCGAAGTGAAGTACAACAACGAGGAGTACCTCGTGCTCTCAGCTCGCGACATTCTCGCAGTTATCGAGCGCTAAGCGATGGGAAAAATTCTAGATTTCGATGAGCATGCTCGTCGTGCGATGGAACGTGGCGTCAACATTCTTGCCGACACAGTCAAGGTAACACTCGGTCCTAAGGGTCGTAACGTTGTGATCGCTAA
>JBIPNL010000114.1:0-3805 GCA_044373255.1 Candidatus Planktophila sp.
AAAAACTTTCGAAGTACCGCAGACATCGCATAGTTGCGCCTCTTCTCTTAATTGCCGCGCTCCTTGGTATTGGTACAACTTTTCAGGTAGCTGGAGCTACAACAACTTCGGTGATGACAGCAGAAGCGCGCACTAAAGCAATTTCCGAGGGAAGAGAGATCTTTCTCAAGGGCTGTTCGTCATGTCACGGACTTAACGCTGAGGGAAGTTCTATCTCTCCTTCTCTGATCGGCGTCGGAGCCGCATCTGTCGACTTCCAAGTTGCAACAGGACGTATGCCTATGGCTGATATGAGCCAACAGGCTATGAGAAAAGCACCTGTATATAACGATGAAGAAGTTGCAGCCCTAGCCGCTTACATCGCTTCCCTTGCGCCTGGTCCTGAAATTCCAACGGATGAAATGCTCAACTACGAACGTGATGGATCTATCGCAGAAGGCGGCGAACTCTTTAGAACAAACTGCGCGATGTGCCATAACTTTGCTGGGCAAGGCGGCGCACTCACTAAAGGCAAGTACGCACCATCTGTGATGGGTGTTAAACCAGTCCATATTTATGAAGCGATGATTACCGGTCCTCAAGCGATGCCGGTCTTTTCTGATAAAACAATTACTCCAGAGGAGAAGCTTTCTATCATTGCCTGGATTAAGGCTGCAGAGAAAGAACCACAACTGGGTGGAGTTGCACTCGGAAGAGTTGGCCCCGTAACTGAAGGTTTACTTGTGTGGACTTTAGGACTCGGGCTTCTGATCGGGATCGCTGTATGGCTTACAACGAAGGCGAAATAGGTAAAAACCATGAGTAATGAGATTGAGTTAATTAAAGATCCTGGTCTACCTGAACATAAGTTGCGTCAAAGCGATGTGGACCCAAAAGCTGCCGACCGCGCCGAGCGACAGGTTGCAATTCTCTTTGCGCTCTCAGCCATTGGAACAGTTTTATTTGTTTACGCGTATCTCTTCATACCAACCGATCGCTTTGTATTTATTCCCCTCATGGGAGATCAGAATGTTCACCAACTTCTCCTTGGATTAGGTTTTGCGGCAGCTCTTCTCTTTATCGGACTTGGTGCGGTGCACTGGGCTAAAACTCTGATGCCAGATCATGAAGTGATTGCCCACCGTCATGAATTAAGATCACCTGACATTGATCGTGAAGAATTTGTAAAGACCGCCAAAGAAGGAGCTGCAGCAGCTGGGCTTGGTCGCCGATCGCTGATCAAGAAGAGCCTTGGACTTTCACTCGGACTTGTCGGCCTCTCCCCTATCTTGTTACTGGGTGATCTCGGTCCATTGCCAGGTAACGCACTTCGCACAACAAGTTGGAAGACTGGAACTCGCCTTGTCACTGATCCAGGTGATCGTCCGATCAGACCCGAAGATCTTGAAATCGGATCTGTGGCACAGACGCTTCCTGAGTTAGCTCCAGGTAAAGATCATCATTCACTTAATGACATTGCCAAAGATGCGGTTCTGCTCATTCGTTTACGTCCAGAAGAATTTAATCTAGATGCAGAGCGTCTCTCATGGACCTACGAAGGAATCATCGCCTTTTCAAAGATCTGTTCACATATGGGTTGCGCCGTTGCGCTCTATGAGCAAACCACCAAGCATTTGCTCTGCCCATGTCACCAATCGACTTTTGATGTAACCCGCGCAGCCAAAGTTATATTTGGACCGGCTGCTCGCCCGTTACCTCAATTGGCAATAACAGTTGATGCAGAGGGCTACCTCGTAGCACAAGCACCATTTAATGAACCTGTCGGACCGAGTTTTTGGGAGCGATCAGCATGAGCGCACGTGAACGTATTGCAGGAAATGTAGCGAGCTATGTAGATGACCGCACAGGTGCTGCTGCATGGATGAAGAAGAACCTCAAGAAGGTCTTCCCTGACCACTGGTCCTTTATGCTCGGGGAGATCGCTCTCTATTCATTCATTATTCTTCTGCTCTCTGGAACTTTTTTAACATTTTGGTTTGATCCTTCAATGCGCGAGGTCGTTTACGAGGGCGAGTATCTTCCGCTTAAAGGCGTTGAAATGTCTGCTGCATATGCCTCTGCGCTAGAAATTTCCTTTGAAGTGCGTGGTGGATTACTTATGCGCCAGATTCACCACTGGGCAGCGTTGATCTTTATGGCAGCAATCGTTGTCCACTTGATGCGTGTCTTCTTCACTGGAGCTTTCCGTAAGCCACGCGAGTTCAACTGGATTATCGGAGTTGGTCTCCTTACTCTTGCCATCGTTGAAGGATTCCTTGGTTACTCACTTCCAGATGATCTTCTCTCTGGCACAGGAATTCGCATCGCACAAGCAATCATCCAAGCAATTCCCGTTGTAGGTTCCTTCTTAGCCTTCTTCGCATTTGGAGGAGAGTTCCCTGGCATTGCTTTCATCCCACGTATCTATACGGTACATATTCTTCTCTTGCCTGGAATATTCTTGGCTCTCATCACAGTTCACCTAATGTTGGTCTGGTACCAGAAGCACACCCAGTATCCGGGTCCTGGTCGCACCGAGAAGAACGTAGTTGGTTATTCGCTTATGCCGATCTATATGGCCAAGGCAGGTGGGTTCTTCTTTATCGTCTTTGGTATTACCGCTCTTCTCGGAGCTGTCGCATCAATTAACCCGATCTGGCTCTACGGTCCATATACTCCAGGGCAAATCTCCGCCGGATCGCAGCCCGATTGGTATATGGGTTGGCTCGATGGATTAGTGCGCATGGCTCCACCACTTGAACCCGTGATTTTTGGCTACACGCTCTCGCTGAATATTCTTATTCCAGGACTGATCATCCCTGGAATTATTTTCACCGGTATGGCACTCTATCCATTTATCGAACAATGGATCACTGGCGATAAGCGCGAACATCACATTCTCGATCGGCCTCGCAATGCACCGAACCGCACCGCACTTGGCGTGATGTCTCTGACCTTCATGTTGGTTGCGCTGATCAACGGTGGTAACGACATCATCGCCACACACTTTGATCTATCCATCAACCAGATTATGTGGTTTAGCAGAATCGGTATCATCGTTCTGCCTCCACTCGCCTTTGTTATCACTAAGCGTCTCTGTCTATCTCTGCAACGAGCCGATCGAGATCTCGTTCTCCACGGTCGTGAAACTGGTCGCCTCGTGATGATGCCATCTGGAGAGTTTGTGGAAGTTCATGAGCCAATCTCTCCTGAGAAGGCCTGGCTCCTCACCCAGCACGAGCAGAACGCTCCGCTTGAGCTAGCCGATCTCGATCAACGCGGCGTGCGTAGACCGGGGCTGATCAAATCGAAACTTCGTAAGCGATTTGCTGTGGCCCATGCTGAACAAGTAGCTAAGCCAACGCTCAATGAAGTGCGCGAGCTAGAAGGCCACTAATTCGCTAGCGGCGGATCTGATTAGCCTTCAGCTAATACCTTGAGTTTGACTAAGGATTTTGCCATCCACTTTGGATTTCGTGTGAGGGATTGAGTCCTCTTCAACCACCAGAGTTGCCCCGTGTTGCAATCAGTGGCGTCAAAGTACTCGCTCACTTGGGTTTTGCCTCCACCCAGATCTACTAACTCATATCTCCAGACCCACTTCATCAGGTGGCGCCATGCAATTAACTTCGACTCTTGGAACTCAACAACCTCATTTGTGATGCGATATCCAATTTTGATCTTCATATTCATTCCAAAACGAGCACCGAGAAATAACCGTTCGGGTCCTGAGATAACTGATTTCACTGTTGCGGACCCATCAAAGATTGAATGAGCATGCGGGTCTGCCAAGTAGGAAAAAATCTTCTCGGCTGGCGCATCAATA
>JBIPNL010000115.1:0-3736 GCA_044373255.1 Candidatus Planktophila sp.
ATTGCGGGTCGTTCACACAACGTGCCAGCGCAAATCACAACGCTCGGTAAGCGATTTGCAAGTGCAGCAGAAGAATTACTCTTTGCCTACGAGCGCTTAACGGCGCTGCAATCACGTTATCCAATGCGCGGTATCAAAGGGCCGGTTGGTACAGCCCAAGATTCCATTGACTTACTTGGATCAACAGATGCTCACCAATCTCTCGAACGTGCGATTGCTGCTGAACTTGGATTTAATCGTGTACTTGATTCAACTGGCCAGATCTATCCGCGTTCATTTGATTACGATGTTCTGACAACACTTGTGCAACTAGCTGCAGCACCGTCATCACTGGCCACTTCAATTCGCTTGATGGCAGGCGCCGAACTTGTGACTGAAGGTTTCAAAGAAGGCCAGGTTGGTTCATCTGCAATGCCTCATAAGATGAATACACGCTCATGCGAGCGTATTAATGGCCTAGCCGTGATCTTGCGCGGCTATTCATCGATGGTCGCAGAGCTTGCCGGCGATCAATGGAATGAAGGCGATGTCTCCTGCAGCGTTGTTCGTCGCGTTGCGATCGCCGATGCTTTCTATGCCATGGATGGATTATTGGAAACAACGCTGACTGTCCTCAACGAATTTGGCGCATTCCCAGCTGTCATTGCTTCCGAACTCGATCGCTATCTTCCATTTTTGGCCACAACAAAGATTTTAATGGCAGCAGTTAAAGCTGGCGTAGGTCGCGAGATCGCACACGAAGTAATTAAGGAACACGCAGTTAAGGCTGCGCTAGCAATGCGCGATGGTAAATCAAATACTCTGCTTGATGCGCTTGCTGCAGATACGCGAATTCCATTAGATAAAAGTGCGTTAGAGAAATTACTCAGCGCTCCCCTTGAATTTACTGGCGATGCTCGCCAACACATTGCACGAGTTGTGGCTCGCATTGAGGCGATCACATCCGCGCATCCTGCCGCAGCGCAGTACAAACCTGGCTCTATCCGGTGAGCGGCTTCGGCCTAGCTGGTCCACCACCAGCACCACAGGTTGCAGGGTGGGATCACCTGCGCACTGGAAAAGTTCGTGATCTCTACACAAATTCGTCCGGTGAAATTCTTTTGGTGGCATCAGATCGCATCAGTGCATTTGATTGGGTTCTTCCAACAACAATCCCTGATAAAGGAGCGATCCTCACACAGCTATCACTCTTTTGGTTTGAGTTACTCGAAGACATTATCCCGAACCACATCATCACCGATGATGTTCCAGCACAAGTTGCCGACCGTGCGGTGATTGTGGAGCCACTAAAAATGTTTGAGATTGAATGTGTAGCTCGGGGATATCTCACCGGCAGCGGGTTGGTTGAATACAAAGAAAGCGGCGCAGTCTGCGGAAACACACTGCCAGCTGGCCTGATTGACGGATCGAAACTTGCTACACCGATCTTTACTCCTGCCACCAAGGCTGAAATAGGAGATCACGATATAAATATTGACTTTGATCAAGCAGCATCAATTGTGGGTGCAGAGCATGCACAATCGCTCCGCGATTACACCCTCAAGCTCTATACGGAAGCAGCGGAATTTGCTGAAAGCCGTGGAATCATCCTGGCTGATACTAAATTTGAATTTGGTTTAGATAGCGATGGAGAAATTCTCTTGGGAGATGAAGCGCTGACTCCCGATTCATCTCGCTTCTGGGATGCCACTCATAAAGGCGCATCATTTGATAAACAATTTGTGAGGGATTACCTCACCACATCAGGGTGGGATAGAAAAAGTCCACCACCAGAATTGCCCGCAGAGATCGTTGAGAAAACTGCGGAGCGTTACCACCAGGCATATTTCACACTCACCGGCAGTAAGTTCTAAGGGGAAATCAGATGGCCATCATCGTCGTAGAAGTAATGCTCAAGCCTGAGATTCTAGATCCACAAGGTGTGGCTGTGGGTGCTGCCCTTCCCCGTCTTGGCTTCACCTTTGCAAAGAGTGTGCGTCAAGGAAAAAGATTTGAAATCGAAATTGATGGTCAACCAACTGCGCAACAGATGCAAGAGATTGAAAAAGCTGCAGCAACACTTCTTGCCAATCCTGTTATTGAAACATATGTCGTTACGGTGCAGGCATGAAAGTTGGTGTCATCACATTTCCGGGAACGCTAGATGATCGCGATGCGTTGCGTGCAGCAAGTGCTGCCGGTACAACCGCGATTTCA
Source organism: Candidatus Planktophila sp. (assembly GCA_044373255.1). Taxonomy (GTDB): domain Bacteria; phylum Actinomycetota; class Actinomycetes; order Nanopelagicales; family Nanopelagicaceae; genus Planktophila. The sequence continues at coordinate 2,197 of JBIPNL010000115.1, forward strand.
CTCTGGCATAACGATGCCGACCTCAAGGGTGTGGACGCGGTTATCTTGCCCGGTGGATTTTCATACGGTGACTATCTGCGCTGTGGTGCAATCAGTCGCTTTGCACCGGTAATGGAGAAGGTAATTGATGCGGCCCAAGGAGGAATGCCACTTCTTGGAATCTGCAACGGTTTTCAGGTTTTATGTGAGGCGCATTTATTGCCCGGTGCGCTGACTCGCAATAAAGATCTTCATTTCTTATGTCGCGATCAAAAACTCGTCATTGAAAATAACGCCACCGCTTGGACTTCTGATTATGCCAAGGGTCAAGAGATTGTTATTCCGTTGAAAAACGGCGAAGGCTCTTTTCAATGTGACGATAAAACCCTTGCCACACTTGAAGAAGAAGGTCGCATTGTTGCTCGTTACGTGGGTGAAAATCCCAACGGGTCACGCAACCTCATTGCAGGAATTACTAATGAGCGCGGAAATATTGTCGGGCTGATGCCACATCCAGAGCACGCTATTGAAACCCTGACAGGGCCAAGTGCTGATGGTCTCGCCTTCTTTACCTCCGTCCTTAAGGCAATGGTGAAGTAATGGCACTCGATACCGTCTCTATTGCAAGGCAGAACCCCGATACCTCACAACCATTTGCTGAGCTAGGGCTTAAGCCGGATGAGTACGCACGCATCAAAGAAATCTTAGGTCGCAGACCAACATCATCTGAATTGGCTATGTATTCGGTGATGTGGTCTGAGCACTGTTCGTATAAATCATCGAAGGTCCATCTCAAGCAATTTGGCGAAAAGGCTGTCAAGTCTGATGCACTTCTCGTTGGAATCGGCGAAAATGCGGGTGTTGTTGATATCGGCCAGGGTTATGCCATCACATTTAAAATCGAATCCCATAACCATCCATCATTTATTGAGCCGTATCAAGGTGCTGCAACCGGTATCGGTGGAATCGTTCGCGATATTTTAACAATGGGTGCTCGCCCCATTGCAGTGATGGATCCGCTGCGATTTGGTCCAGCTGATGCAGCCGATACCCGCCGCGTCTTGCCTGGCGTGATTGCTGGCGTCGGTGGATATGGAAACTGTCTTGGCCTTGCCAATATTGGTGGCGAAGTTGTGTTCGATGAAACGTACTTAGGTAATCCGCTAGTGAATGCTCTCTGCGTTGGTGTGATGAAACATAGTGATATCAAATTAGCGAAGGCAGCCGGTGCTGGAAATCTCGTTGTTCTCTATGGTGCAAAGACCGGTGGAGATGGAATCGGCGGTGTCTCGGTCTTAGCATCAGAAACTTTTGAATCAACCGGTCCAGCAAAGCGCCCAGCAGTGCAAGTGGGCGATCCCTTTGTTGAAAAGGTATTGATCGAATGTTCGCTAGAAATCTTTGCCGAAGATCTCGTTGTGGGCATCCAAGACCTTGGCGGGGCAGGCTTATCGTGTGCCACCAGCGAGCTAGCTTCAGGTGGAAGTGGCGGTATGAAGGTTGCGCTAGATCGAGTGCCACTGCGCGATGCGACCTTATCGCCTGAAGAAATCTTGATGTC
>JBIPNL010000018.1:0-14798 GCA_044373255.1 Candidatus Planktophila sp.
CTTCCGTCGTGAAGGACGTCCATCTGAAGATGCGATCCTTACATGTCGTTTGATCGATCGCCCATTGCGCCCATCATTTATCAAGGGCCTTCGTAATGAGGTTCAGATCGTAGTAACCGTTATGGCGCTCGATCCAGATCATATGTATGACGTCATTGCAATCAATGCCGCATCCATGTCAACTCAGTTAGCTGGACTTCCGTTCTCTGGCCCAATCGGTGGCGTTCGCGTTGCTTTGATTGACGGGCAGTGGATTGCATTCCCTAACCACTCACAGGTTGAAAACGCAGTATTTGATATGGTCGTTGCAGGTCGTATCAGCGGTGATGATGTCGCAATCATGATGGTTGAGGCTGAAGCCACAACAAAGACAATTGAACTCATCAAAAACGGTGGACCAACTCCTAATGAAGAAGTTGTTGCACAAGGTCTTGATGCCGCCAAGCCATTTATTCGCGTTCTCTGCGAAGCTCAGAGCAAGTTAGCAGCCGTTGCTGCCAAGCCAACTGCTGAATTCCCTGTCTTCCTTGATTATCAGGATGATGTTTTTGCAGCTGTTGAAAAAGCCGCTAAGGATGACCTAGCAAAGGCTCTGACCATAAGTGGAAAGCAAGAGCGCGAAACAAAGATTGATGAAATTTCAGATCGCACCAAAGAGTCAGTGTCAGCTGCCTTTGAAGGACGCGAAAAGGAAGTTCCTGCAGCGTTTCGCTCATTGACCAAGAAGCTTGTTCGCCAGCGTGTCCTGCGCGACAAGATTCGTATCGATGGACGTGGATTGCGTGATATTCGTGCGCTCTCTGCAGAGGTTGAAGTTATTCCTCGCGTTCATGGATCAGCAATCTTCGAGCGAGGAGAGACACAGATTCTTGGAATCACCACTCTTGCAATGCTTAAGATGGAGCAGCAGCTCGACACTCTTAATCCTGAAAACCACAAGCGTTACATGCACAACTACAACTTCCCACCATATTCAACCGGTGAGACTGGTCGCGTTGGAACACCTAAGCGCCGCGAAATCGGCCACGGTGCGCTAGCAGAACGTGCGCTGATTCCAGTTCTTCCCACACGTGAAGAGTTCCCTTATGCAATTCGTCAGGTCTCTGAGGCCTTGGGTTCAAATGGATCAACTTCTATGGGATCTGTCTGTGCATCAACTCTTTCAATGCTTCAAGCAGGTGTGCCACTGAAGGCACCGGTCGCTGGTATTGCAATGGGTCTCATCTCAGATGATGTTGATGGGAAGATTGAATACGTTGCTCTCACCGATATTTTGGGTGCAGAAGATGCATTCGGCGATATGGACTTTAAAGTCGCTGGAACAAAGGATTTCGTAACAGCCCTTCAGCTCGATACAAAGCTCGATGGAATCCCTGCATCTGTTTTGGCCGGTGCACTCCACCAAGCTAAGGAAGCCCGACTTGCCATCCTTGATGTCATGAACGAGGCAATCGATGCTCCAGATGAGATGAGCCGATTTGCTCCTCGCATCATCTCAGTCAAGATTCCAGTCGATCAGATCGGTGCTGTGATTGGGCCTAAGGGCAAGATCATCAACCAGATTCAAGATGAGACTGGCGCAGATATCTCTATCGAAGACGATGGAACAATTTACATCGGCGCTGTCGATGGACCATCTGCAGAAGCTGCCCGTGCGCAGATCAATGCGATTGCAAATCCACAGATGCCAGAAGTTGGCGAACGCTACCTCGGTACCGTCGTCAAACTTGCAGCATTCGGTGCATTTATTTCATTGATGCCAGGTAAAGATGGCCTTCTCCACGTATCGCAGATCCGCAAGATGCATGGCGGAAAGCGAATCGAAAACCTCGAAGAGGTAATGAAGGTGGGAGACAAGATTCAGGTTGAGATCGGTGAGATTGATCCAAAGGGCAAGCTCTCACTCGTTCCAGTCCTAGAAGACGGTTCAACTCCGGCTGCTGAATAAAAAGTAGCCAATGTCAGTAAAGAGATTCGTTCACGCTAGTGGCCTTCGTATCGTTACGGAAGAAGTTCCGTCGGTACGAAGCGCCGCAGTGGGAATCTGGGTCAATGTTGGTTCTCGTGATGAAACCCCGGCAGTTGCTGGGGCTTCTCACTTTCTAGAACATCTTCTCTTTAAAGGCACAACACAGCGCAACGCACTTGAGATTTCGTCATCGATAGAAGCAGTCGGCGGAGAGATGAATGCTTTTACAAGCAAGGAGTACACCTGCTTCTATGCACGAGTGATCGATACCGATCTGCCAATGGCTATTGATGTCGTCAGTGATTTGATTACCTCTTCAATCGTCAGCGCACTAGATGTTGATGCCGAGCGCAAAGTGGTGCTAGAAGAGATCGCGATGCGCGATGATGATCCAAGTGATTTAGTACATGATTTATACGCGGAAACTTATTACGGTGACACCCAATTGGGTCGACCAATTCTTGGGACAGTTGAGTCAATTAAATCAATGTCACGCAACGCTGTCTTTAATTATTATAAGAAGCGCTATCTCCCTCAAGATTTGGTCGTTGCTGTAGCTGGAAACATCAAGCATAAAAAAGTAGTGGAAATGGTTGAGCGGGCGCTCAGCGCCGACGGCTTCCTTGATGTTAAGGGTGCACCACAAATTCGTGGCAATGAAGTGATGCGTAAAGCTAAGCAGAACCCAGTTGGAATCATCACTCGTAAAACTGAACAGGCTCATATGTTCTACGGCATGGAGGGTGTCGCCCGCCATGATGATCGCCGTTTTGCGATGGGGATATTGGCATCGGCGCTGGGTGGCGGAATGTCATCTCGCCTCTTCCAGGAAATTCGCGAAAAGCGTGGCTTGGCTTACTCTGTTTATGCCTATGCCCAACAATTTGCTGGCTCAGGTCAGATTGGTTTCTACGCGGGCTGTAATCCAGCAAAAGCAATTGAAGTCATTGAAATTATCCGCGAAGTGTTATCTGATGTCGCAGAACATGGCATGACGCACGCAGAGATAAATCGAGCTAAGGGTGCGGTACGAGGATCCTTAGTGCTGAGCCAAGAAGATAGTGGTTCACGGATGTCTCGAATCGGTAAGAATGAGATCGTTTATGGCCATGTAATGGGTTTTGATGAGATCTTGCATGAGATTTCCAGCGTCACGCAGGAAGATGTTCGCAAAGTCGCTAGCGAATTTCTCACCAAAACGCCTACTCTTGCCCTCGTGGGTCCATTTAAGAGTGAGAGTACCTTTGAGAAGGTGCTCGCTAAGGGGAGTTACCGATGATTAAAGTGGGAGTACTTGGCGCAGCTGGTCGCATGGGTGCAGAGGTTGTCAATGCAATAGAGGTATCTTCCGATTGCACATTAGTAGCAGCGCTAGATTTTCGTGACCCACTCGATCAATTAGTGACATCGGGAGCGCAAGTAGTCGTCGACTTCACTACACCGGATTCGGTTATGGCAAACCTTGAATTCTTGATTACCCACAATATCCATGCAGTGGTTGGAACCACAGGTTTTGACGATGCTCGTATGTCAAAGCTGAAAGAGCTTTCAGCTGCACACCCTGAAGTTGGCGTGCTTATCGCTCCAAATTTTGCAATCGGTGCAGTTCTTATGATGGAGTTTGCTGCTAAGGCTGCTCAGTTCTTTGAATCTGCTGAAATTATTGAGCTACACCATCCAAATAAAATTGACGCTCCATCTGGAACTGCAGCGCGCACCGCTTCACTGATGACAGATGCGCGAAAAGCTGCCAATCTCGCGGCAATGCCTGATGCAACATCTACATCACTTCCCGGCGCGCGCGGTGCACTCGTTGGCGATATACCTGTGCACTCTGTGCGACTCCGCGGTTTGATTGCTCATCAGGAGGTTCTCTTTGGAGGATCAGGGGAGACCCTTTCAATTCGCCACGATTCATTAGATAGGGCAGGATTTATGCCAGGAGTTCTTCTTGGAATTCGCAGCGTTATCTCACGGCCGGGAGTCACATTCGGCCTTGAGCACTTTATGTAAAGGGAGGCTAGTCAATGACAGCACATGGAATGTCAGGTAACGAAATCACAATGTACTCGGCAGAATGGTGTGGAGATTGCCGCCGTTCCAAACGTTTACTAGCCGAGCTTGGCGTTGAGTACACACTTGTCGATGTTGAGTCTGATGCAAGCGCTGCTGCAAAAGTTGTAGAGATCAACGGTGGCGCTCAATCGATTCCTGTCATTGTCTTCAGTGATGGCACACATTTAACTGAACCATCAGATAATGACCTTAAAGCAAAGCTTGTATCTCTAAAGATTATCTAGTCTTACTGCAGGTGATACAGGCCTTACTGCAAGTGATACAGGGCAGCTGATGTTGCAGCGGCACTAATAACAACAACGGCAAAAGGCGCCCGTAGAATCAAGGCGATTACGGCAACTGCTAGCCCTGCAAGACGCTGATCAATGACTAGCGTTTTATCGTTGGTAAATGTCTGCACTGCAACAAGTGCGCTCAAAAGAGCTATCGGGATCAATGAGTTGATCTTTAATACACGGGGATGGCTCAACCAGCGTTCTGGAACGCTATGACCAAGATACTTCAGCAGAAACGCAATTACACTTGTTGCAATTATTCCGATCCACATCGCATTCATAGTTATCGCCATACACGCCCACGCAATCCAAAGAGGACGGCCAAGAGCGCTGTCGAGATAATTGGTACTCCGGCTGGTACATAGGGCGTGAGTGCAAGTGCGAGAGCAAGTGCACTTATTGCTAATACCCTCTCTCGATTTCCGGTAAGTCTGGGCCAGATAAGGCCGAGAAATGCTGCTGGCACCGCAGCATCAAGACCAAAGGCTGCGGGGTCTCCCATCGCTTGCGCCCCAAGAGCTCCGATTAGGGTAAAGAGATTCCAAAAGATGTAGACACCAATTCCGGTGTACCAAAATCCTTGCGCCATTGCGCGTGAGCCACTTTTTTCTAACGAGATTGCAACACCAGTTGATTCATCGATTGTCAGCTGAGCTGCAATCACCTTTTTTATACGACGACTACGCAATACGGGCGCCATCTGCAATCCGTATAAAAGATTTCGCGTTCCAAGTAGTGATGCCGTTGCCGTCGCACTCAGCGCGCTGCCACCTGAGCCCATCACCCCAACAAGAGCGAATTGAGAAGCGCCCGAGAAGGTGAGGAGTGAGATCAAGCAACTCTGTAAAACGGAAAATCCGGCAGCCACACTGGCCGCCCCAAATGCGATTCCGTAGGCCCCGACAGGCAGTGAAACGCTTAATGATTGGGCGATGGTGGCACGGTTCACTGCAGACACGGAGGCATTCTGCCCTAGATATCCGTAGGAGGGAAGAAGTAGATAGGTATGGTGCCACCATGGCTGAAGAAGTGATCTTTCGTGATGATGTCTCTGTTGAATTGATTAAGGCAAGTGCCAGCGATGCCGACGTAATTTGGGCTGCTCGTGTATCAACTGCCGGCGAACAATCACTGGATGAGATCGGTGAAGATCCAGCGCGATCAGCAGGACTCATTAATTACTTAGCGCGTGAGCGACATGGTTCGCCTTTTGAACATACGTCAATGACATTTTTTATCTCAGCTCCAATATTTGTATTTCGTGAATTTATGCGGCATCGCATTGCTTCATATAATGAAGAGAGCGGGCGCTACCGCGAGCTCAAGCCAGTTTTCTATATTCCATCTAAGGAACGCAAATTAGTTCAGGTGGGAAAGACGGGCGCGTATACATTTGAAGATGGAACGCAGGAGCAATTTGATATATCGGTTTCTGCCATGAAAGAGGCTTATCTCATTGCCTACGAAAGCTACCAAAAAATGCTTGATGCAGGTGTTGCTCGCGAAGTAGCTCGTGTTGTGTTGCCTGTCGCCACATACTCTTCCATGTATGTCACGATGAATGCGCGCGCACTCATGAATTTTCTTTCATTACGCACAGCCCGTGAGGGTTCACACTTTCCAAGCTACCCGCAACGTGAGATCGAAATGGTCGCCGAAAAAATGGAAGCGGAATTTGCCAAATTAATGCCCCTGACATACGGGGCATTCGAAAAGTCGGGGCGAATCGCACCGTAAGTTCGCGCTAAATCTGCGCCATCGTTGAAAGGCGCACTCGGGCACGATAGGGTGTCGCAATGTCAATAAACGCGCCATTCGGACGCCTCATCACTGCAATGGTGACCCCATTTGCCGCTGATGGGTCCATCGATTGGGATGGCGTTGCTCGACTTGCGCATCACTTAGCAGATCACGGCCATGATGCCATTGCTGTTAATGGAACAACTGGTGAAGCGCCTACGACAAAGTCTTCTGAAAAACTTGAGATTATTAAAGTTGTGAAGAGCGCCGTAGGTTCACGAGTAAAGGTGTTATCCGGCGCTGGTGATAATGAAACGTCTTACACGGTAGAACAGGCAAAACGCTCTGCCGATGCTGGTGCCGATGGCTTGCTGATCGTTGCTCCCTATTACAACAAGCCACCGCAAGCGGGAATCGAGGCGCACTTCAAAGCCGTTGCCGCTGCAACTGAACTTCCCATCATGATGTATGACATTCCTGGTCGCACAGGCGTTGAAATTGAGAGCGATACGATCATGCGGCTATTTGAAGTGCCTAATATCGTTGCCTTAAAAGATGCCAAAGGCAATCTTGCTGCGACATCAGAGGTCATTGCACGTTCTGGTATTCCTGTCTACTCAGGTGATGACATTCTCAATCTGCCATTCCTTTCTATCGGTGCAGTTGGTTTCGTATCGGTCTGCGGGCACACCGTCGGCAACGAACTCAAGGCGATGCTGGATGCATGGTTTGCGGGGGATACCGCCCGTGCACTCGAAATTCACCAGAAGTTGATTCCAGTCTTTAAGGGCACCTTTAAGACGCAAGGTGCGATTTTGACAAAGGCTGCGATGAATTTGATGGGACTCCCTGGCGGAACCACGCGCCTTCCACTTGTTGATGCCACACCTGCACAGATAGCTACTCTGCGAGAAGATCTCATCGCAGGTGGCGTGCAGCTTGGCTAATGTAAATCACATATGACAAATCCTCATCCCGGTCTAGGAACTCCGCCCAAGCTTCCAACAGGTGGAATGCGCATAGTCGCACTGGGTGGCATTGCTGAAATCGGTCGCAATATGACTGTCTATGAGACTAAGGGAAAACTCTTAGTTGTTGATTGCGGTGTTCTCTTTCCTGAGGATAACCAGCCAGGTATTGATTTAATTTTGCCTGACTTTTCCTACATTAGAGAGCGCCTCAATGATGTTATCGGAATTGTTCTCACCCACGGTCACGAGGATCACATTGGCGCTGTTCCTTATCTCTTGCGTGAACGTGGCGATATCCCTGTCTATGGATCACCTCTTACACTGGCGCTAATTACTGCCAAACTTAAAGAACACAGAATTACTGCACTCACTCGCGAGGTCAGTGAGGGAATGACGGAAGATATCGGTCCATTTGAATTGGAATTTGTCGCAGTCAATCACTCAATTCCAGATGCCCTAGCCATCTCAATTCGCTCTGATGCCGGTCGAGTGCTTCATACAGGTGATTTCAAGATGGATCAGCTACCGCTCGATGGACGCCTTACTGACCTTCGGACCTTTGCGAGGATGGGTGAAGAAGGCGTTGATATTTTTCTCGTTGATTCAACAAATGCAGATGTCCCTGGATTTACACCTTCTGAACGCGAGATTATGCCGGCGTTACATCGAGTCATCGCTTCCACAAAGCGGCGCGTGATCGTTGCCTCATTTTCTTCCCACGTGCACCGCGTGCAGCAAGTAATTGATGTGGCTGCAGAGAATGGACGAAAGATTGTCTTTATTGGGCGATCAATGGTGCGAAACATGAAGATTGCACAGGACATGGGCTATCTCACCATCCCACCCAATATGGTTCTTGATTCAAAAGATCTCGAGAACTATGGCGATGATGTCGTGCTGATCTGCACTGGATCACAAGGCGAGCCGATGGCGGCGCTTTCGCGCATGGCAAATGGAGATCATCAAATCCGAGTCGGTGAAGGTGACACTGTAATCCTGGCCTCTTCCTTAATTCCAGGAAACGAAAACTCAGTCTTTAGGGTAATTAATGAACTTACTCGCTTTGGAGCGAAAGTTGTTCATAAAGCTAATGCGATGGTCCATGTATCTGGCCATGCTGCAGCTGGCGAATTGTTGTATTGCTACAACATAGTTAAGCCAAAGTATGTGATTCCTGTACACGGCGAGTGGCGACATTTGAAGGCTAATGCACAGCTGGCGATCGAATCAGGCGTCCCGCGAGAGCACGCTTTTATTATCGAAAATGGAATTGTTGTCGATCTCATTGATCACGTGGCCGAAGTTGTCGGATCAGTTCCATGCGGGTTCGTTTATGTAGATGGCCAAAGCATTGGCGACATCACAGAATCTTCTCTGAAGGATCGTCGTATCTTAGGTGAAGAAGGTTTTATCTCTGTCTTTGTTGTGGTTGAGGCACAGAGTGGGAAGATTATCTCCGGCCCTGATATTCATGCACGTGGCTTTAATGAAGATGAAGCTCTCTTTGATGAAGTAAAGAAAGAGATAGAGAAGGCGCTAGCGCGCTCGGTCGCCGATGGAATTGATGGAACCCATCAACTACAACAGGTTGTTCGCAGGACCATCGGAAATTGGGTAGGTCAAAAACATCGACGCCGTCCGATGATTGTTCCCGTAGTTGTTGAGGTCTAACTGATAATATAAAAGGTGTGGCCAAGAAGAAGAATCGCACGCGTCAAGGATCTTCCTTCCTTTCAATAGTCGGTCGTGCCATAAGTAAGGTCTGGTCCACACTCGCTGGAGCCCTTGGATCAAGCGTGAGATTTCTCGCCCGTGGCGCTAAGGATTTAGATCCAGTTCACAGGCGTGACGGAGCTGGCCTGCTCATTATTGTTCTTGCCTTTGCAGCCCTGCTTGGAACGTGGTTTAAATCAGAGAGCGTCTTGAGTGACCTGCTCTACGCAATCTTTTACGGCGCATTTGGGAAAATCGGATTCTTTGCTCCAATTATTCTTGGTTACTTTGGAATTCGAATCTTTAGAAACCCACAAGATTCAAAGTCATTAGGTCGCATAGTTATTGGCTCGTTGATCCTTCTCATCTCATCCACCGGATTCATCCATTTGATATCTGGCTTTGCCATTCCTTCAGATGGGGCAACAGATATGCGTAGCGGGGGAGGACTGCTTGGTTATGCAGTCGCTTTCCCATTAGAACTTTTGATGACAGATGTCTTGGCTCGTCCATTTCTGGCGCTCTTATTCCTGTTCGGATTATTAGTTGTAACAGCAACCCCTTTCTCTGCAGTACTGACTAAGGCTCGCTCGCTCTTTTCTTGGATCTGGAATAAGCGCTCTGAACGTACCGAGCAAGAGTTTGAGATAACAGATACACCACCTTTTGACACCCCCGTTGTTGCTTGGCATGACGATCCTGCTGATGACGAGATAGACGAGGATGAATTCGATCAAGAGTTCACAGTTGAGATACCGCAACCAACCCCAGTAGCTCCTGCAACAAACACGGGGGTGGGAAAGAGAATTGAGCAACTTCTCCTTACCGGGGATTCAACGTATGAGCTGCCTTCTCAAGATCTACTTCGAACTGGCCCTGCATCCAAGAGCAAGAGCAAGGCGAATGAGACAGTGGTTGCTGCGTTGACTGAAGTGTTTAAGCAATTTGAAATCGATGCGGAAGTCACTGGATTTATGCGTGGTCCGACGGTTACGCGCTATGAGGTGGAGCTAGGAAACGCGGTCAAGGTTGAGCGCATCACAGCACTTGCTAAGAATATTTCTTATGCCGTAGCCAGCAGCGATGTTCGCATCCTCTCTCCAATTCCAGGAAAGTCTGCTGTAGGTATAGAGATACCGAATGCTGATCGAGAAATAGTTGCTTTAGGCGATGTCATGCGTTCATCGGTGGCAGGTCAAGATCATCACCCCATGTTGGTTGCTCTCGGTAAAGATGTTGAGGGGAATTTTGTCTGTGCTAACTTAGCGAAAATGCCTCATTTACTTGTGGCTGGTGCAACCGGTGCAGGTAAATCATCCATGATCAACGCGATGATCTCTTCAATTTTAATGCGGGCAACTCCCGATGAAGTGCGGCTAGTACTGATTGATCCTAAGCGCGTTGAATTAACGGCCTATGAAGGAATTCCACACCTGATCACTCCAATTATTACCCATCCGAAGAAAGCTGCAGATGCGCTGACATGGGTTGTTCGCGAAATGGATTTACGTTATGAAGATCTCTCAACTTTTGGTTTCAGACATATTGATGACTTCAACAAGGCAGTACGCGCGGGGAAGGTAAAGCCACCTGAGGGTAGCGACAGAATTGTTGAACCATATCCATACCTATTAGTAATTATTGATGAGCTAGCAGATCTCATGATGGTTGCTGCCCGTGAGGTTGAAGAGTCGGTTGTTCGAATCACTCAACTTGCCCGTTCTGCTGGTATCCACTTAGTTCTGGCAACTCAGCGCCCAAGCGTTGATGTCGTTACCGGCTTGATCAAAGCAAATGTTCCTTCACGACTTTCTTTTGCGACGTCATCTCTTGCAGATAGTCGGGTGATCTTGGATAGTCCAGGTGCGGAGAAACTTGTTGGTCAGGGTGACGGGCTCTTTATTCCTATGGGCGCATCGCGTGCTATTCGAATTCAAGGAGCATATATCTCTGAACGAGAGATTGAAGCAATTGTTGGCCATGTAAAGAAACAGTTGTCACCACGTTATCGAGAAGATGTCACAGCAGCTCCGGTAACCAGTAAACAGATTGATAAAGAAATTGGCGACGATCTTGATTTACTCTGTCAGGCTGTCGAACTCGTGGTCGGAACCCAGTTTGGATCGACCTCTATGTTGCAACGTAAGTTGCGAGTCGGATTCGCTAAGGCGGGACGCCTCATGGACCTAATGGAGTCTCGTGGAATCGTCGGCCCATCCGAAGGCTCGAAGGCACGCGTGGTGATGATTAAGGCCGAGGAGCTTGACTCAGTCTTAGCCACTCTTCGCAATTATTGATCTCACCCTTACGGCAAAAATATCACCCGATCAACTATGGCTTGATCAGTGCGCATCACCCTACACTTTAGTGGCGGGGCGACTTCTCACCCCCAACTTCTTGAGATTGTTGGTGACATGACACTAGGCGAGGTGATACGTAAAGCACGCGAAGACGCGGGCTTAAGTATTGACGAACTCGCACACATAGTTGTTTTAAGGTCTCGACTGATCACCGAGATGGAAAGCAATAACTTTGCACAGTGCGGCGGTGATGCCTACGCCCGAGGACATTTGAGAAATATTGCACTGGCTACAAATGCATCTTCGCAAGAGTTCATCGCTCTCTACAATGCAGAACATTCGACAGATTCAAAGTCGATTCATTCCCAGCTCGTTGATAATAACGCTGCGGCAATCAAGAGTGAGAATCGACGATTGTCATGGAAATCGTTGGTATCGGTATCTCTTTCCATTGTTGTCCTCATTGGTGTTGTGCAGTTCGCGCTCAATAATGTTGAAGGCGAAGATGTAGCGACACCGCTGGTGAGCGAGTCGCCAGAACCATCTACTACACCAAGTGTTGCACCGAGCGTTGCCCCTAGCCAGACACTTACCCCTGCAGCCGAAGTTACACCTGCAACCTCCGGTGTATCACTTGTGATTACAGCCGCCCGCGGGGATTCAAGAATTCATGTTGTGGCATCAGGTGAAACGCTATTTAGAGGACCCCTTCGGCAAGGTGAAGCAAAGAGTTTTTCAGACCAAGTATCAATTGCTATTTATCTTTCCAATGCAGGAGATCTCGATTTGACACTTAATGGCGAGAAATTAGCGCCACTGGGTGGTCCAAATGAAGAGATACGCAAGACTTTTAGGGCTAAGTAGCCTCACACACTGTACTATCTGACAAATGAGTCGGACAGTTGCAATAATTACGATGGGTTGCGCCCGTAATGATGTGGACTCTGAAGAACTTGCCGGCAGATTAGAAGCCGATGGCTGGACTCTCGTTGATGATGTAGAAAACGCTGAAGTTGCCGTGGTTAATACCTGCGGCTTTATTGAATCAGCGAAGAAGGATTCAGTTGATGCCCTGTTAGAGGCGAACTCGCTCAAGGGACATGGAACTACGCGGGCAGTGGTGGCAGTGGGCTGCATGGCTGAGCGATATGGAAAAGAGCTAGCCGAGGCACTTCCTGAAGCAGATGCCATTTTGGGCTTTGATGATTATCAAGATATCTCCGCTCGCTTGCAATCGATCATCTCCGGTCAATCTCACACATCTCACACACCGCGTGATCGACGCTCGCTCCTGCCTATCGCCCCAGTTGAACGTGGCAAGGTACGAGATGAGAATTACAAATCATCTCTCGGTGCAGCCGGTGGACTTTTTCGTAAGCGTTTAGATAGCGCTCCATGGGCTCCGTTGAAGATTGCATCTGGTTGTGATCGTAGATGTTCATTCTGTGCGATCCCATATTTCCGTGGTTCATTCATTTCACGTCGTCCAACTGAGGTTCTTAAGGAAGCTGAATGGCTCGCCCAGAACGGGGTAAGTGAACTCTTTCTCGTGAGTGAGAACACGACGTCATATGGAAAAGATTTAGGTGATCTCATGCTGATGGAGAAAATTCTGCATGAGTTTGGCGAAATTCAAGGAGTTGAACGCGTTCGCCTTTCTTATCTTCAGCCAGCAGAGATGCGACCTTCACTATTGCAAGCGATGATCTCGACTGAAAAAGTCGCGCCTTATTTCGATCTCTCATTTCAGCATGTCAGTCCCACGCTATTGCGCCGTATGCGCAGATTCGGCGATAGCGAGAAATTCCTCCATCTGATCACTCAGATTAGAGCACTCTCTCCAGAAGCTGGAATTCGATCCAATTTTATTGTCGGCTTTCCTGGTGAAACCCAAGAAGATTTTGATGCACTCGCTGAATTCATCACACACGCAGAGCTGGATGCGATTGGAATTTTTGGTTACTCAGATGAGGATAAGACCGAGGCGCTTGACCTTTCAGATAAAGTCGATCTCGAGGTTATCTCGGAGCGAGTGGAATCACTGTCATCCCTTGCCGATGAGATGGTCTCACTTCGAGCAGCATCGAGAATTGGCCAGCACGTTCGCGTGTTAATCGAAGATGCGGAAAATCAAGAGGGGCGTGCCGCCCACCAGGGTCCTGAAGTTGATGGCACAACATCATTTGTCGGCACATCCTTTAAGGTAGGCGACTATGTTGATGGAGTTGTTACCCAATCACTGGGCGTTGATCTGGTGGCAGTAGTCGCATGAAAAAGTATTTTTCTCCCAATGCCATAACCATGGCGCGAATTCTCCTCATTCCATTCGGCGTCTATGCAATTTTCAAAAATGGGGGAGACGATTCCACATGGCAGGTCATCGCGTGGACCATCTACTTCTTTCTTGGTCTCTCTGATCTACTCGATGGATACCTCGCCCGGGCAACTAATCAGGTAAGTGAGCTTGGAAAATTCCTTGACCCAGTTGCCGATAAAGCTCTGATCGGATCAGCGATGATCTCTCTTTCGATTCTGGGACGTTTCCCTTGGTGGATCACTGCAGTGATTCTGGCGCGCGAGATTGGAATAACAATCTTTAGATTAGCTGTCATTAAGCGTGGTGTTATTCCTGCCAATCGCGGGGGAAAGATCAAGAGCACCTTCCAAAGCTTTGGCGTCGGCTTCTACATGTTGCCGATGCCGACAGAACTTTTCTGGTTTAGAGATGGCTTTATGGCGATAGCGATTGCCTTAACTGTCGTGACGGGATTTAACTATGTACGATTGGCCTTGAAGAAGTAGTTTCCGTAAGTTCTGTAAATTTAGAGGGGATAAGAGATGTCACTTGCTCCTGAAATCTCGGCGATGGTGAGTGAGATAATTTCTTCCCTTGCAGCACGCAATGAAACCCTGGTTACGGCAGAATCAATTACTGCAGGTGGTTTAAGTTCGGCCATCACATCAGTTGAAGGTTCATCCCAGATATTTCTTGGCGCGATCGTGGCCTACCAAAACAAAGTGAAGTCAGAGATTCTTGGAGTAGATGCTGCACTCATTGATGTGCACACTGTCTATAGTCAAGTGATTGCAGTTGAGATGGCAGAAACAGTGCGTAAAAAGTTTGGCTCTACCTGGTCGATTGCAACAACAGGAGTTGCAGGTCCAGGGCCCTCTGATGGGATTGCATCTGGAACTGTCTGGGTGGCCATCGATGGCCCAGTAACCCATAATCTTGAACTTTCCCTTTCGGGCGGGCGTGAAAGCGTACGAAACGCCACCGTTGCCACTGCAATCGGCTCATTTGCGCGTATCCTTAGAACACGAACAAGTGAAGGGAGATGACCATGGCGCTTTTACGCGAAGCTGTCGGTAGCTCTCTTCGTGCTGCGCGCACAGAACAATCAAGAACTCTCCGTGATGTTGCACGCGAGGCTCGTGTCTCACTTGGATATCTGTCAGAGGTCGAACGTGGACAGAAAGAAGCATCATCCGAGCTTCTTAATTCAATTTGCGAGGCCCTTGGCCTTCAACTTTCAGCGCTCATGAGTGATGTCACTTCACAGATCGCATCGAGCGAGATCGCAAAGCTCACCGTTGTCGACGCAGCCTAAATACGCCACACAAGGCGCTACTCACCGCCGTACCGAAGAGGCAATTCTCTCTGCAACTAAAGAGTTAATTGCAGCGTCAGGGGCTTCAAAAATTTCAATGATTGATATCTCGGCGCACTCACAGGTTGCGCGTGCAACTTTGT
>JBIPNL010000117.1:0-3635 GCA_044373255.1 Candidatus Planktophila sp.
GCAACGGCTTCTAACGTTTCATCAACACTGAGCGTCGTCTGCGATAACCAGACCAGCTTCTTGCCCGGTGTAGGTTGCACAGAGCGAGCGCCATCTAGTCCATCAACAATCTTGACCTTACCCACTGCTTCTCCTGCAGTTCCTTCAACTTCTTCGTGGCCTTCGTGGCCAATCAATAAAATCTCTGTCTCTTCATTGGCAAAGCGGCGCACCTCATGATGAACTTTGGTGACAAGCGGGCAGGTGGCATCAATTGTTTTGAGGCTTCGCGCTGCTGCCTCTTCGTGCACTGCTGGTGAAACACCATGGGCTGAGAAAACTACTGTCTTGCCCTCAGGAACTTCATCTGTTTCGCTGACAAAGATGACGCCCTTTTGTTCAAGGGTTTGGACAACGTGCTTGTTGTGAACAATCTCTTTACGGACATAA
The DNA here is from genome assembly GCA_044373255.1 of Candidatus Planktophila sp. Taxonomy (GTDB): domain Bacteria; phylum Actinomycetota; class Actinomycetes; order Nanopelagicales; family Nanopelagicaceae; genus Planktophila. Next base: position 430 of record JBIPNL010000117.1, read on the forward strand.
ACAGGTGCGCCATACGCCTCAAGCGCTTTTTCAACGGTGATGACTGCGCGATCTACGCCGGCGCAATATCCACGGGGGGCGGCCAGAAGTACGCGTTTACCTGAATCCATGTGGGTGAGTCTATTAGGCTGGGCTCATGTTCGAAACTTCAAGTGAGAAACCCGCGCCAGTGCGCGTTGTCACTGAAGCAATTAAGGAGTATCTCGACCGATTGGGCCCCATCTGGATTGAGGGCGAGATCTCAGAGCTCAATGAACGCAGCGGTGGAATGGCATTTATGCGACTGCGCGATACCAGCACCGATATGAGCCTTTCTGTCATGTGTTACAAAACAGTCTTAGCCTCGGTGCAACCACTGCCAGCAAATGCGCGCGTTGTAATTCATGCCAAGGCGTCGTGGTACACAAAGAGTGGAACGTTGACGATGTCGGCGAAAGAGATTCGCCAGGTTGGTGTTGGTGAGTTATTAGCACGCCTAGAAGAACTCAAAAGCGCACTCGCTAAAGAAGGCCTCTTTAATGCAGATCGTAAAGTTGCCCTGCCGCGCCTACCCAAGAAGGTGGGTCTAATCTGCGGACGCAATACCGATGCGATGAAGGATGTTGTTGAAAATGCGCGCCGTCGTTGGCCAGCAGTTGAATTTGAAATTCGCGAAGTTGCTGTGCAAGGAAGTGCCGCAGTTGTTGAAGTTTCGCAAGCACTTTCCGCACTTGAGGCTAATGGAGATGTGGATGTCATCATCATTACTCGTGGCGGTGGATCATTTGAAGATCTCCTGCCATTTAGCGATGAGAGCTTGGTTCGCCTCGCCGGTTCGTGTCTGACACCGATTGTCAGCGCGATCGGCCATGAGAAAGATTCGCCACTTCTTGATCTCGTTGCAGATTACAGGGCATCGACCCCAACTGATGCTGCCAAGCGTGTAGTGCCAGATATCGCCCAAGAGATCGCCGATATCGAGCTGATCCGCCAACGTTTATTTCGCAAAGTTACTCATCTTCTCGATTTTGAAATCTCAACAATCTCGCATTTAACAGCTCGCCCAGTAATGAAAGATCCAATGGTGATTGTGACTTCACGAGTAGAACAGATCGCAACTGCTCGTGATCGCGCCGCACGCACAATGACTGCGCTCATCGATAGTGAAAAACGTGAACTGAAGCAGGTGCGTGCCCACCTCCGATCACTATCGCCACAGTCGACCCTTGATCGTGGATATTCAGTTGCCACCTTAGAAGACGGTGCCATTGCACGCGATGCGGCAAAGATTCCCGCAGGTGCCCACCTCAGAATTCGCTTAGCAAAGGGCTCATTAGAAGCAACTGTAGAAAGAAGAGTAGATTAGGAACATGGCTGCAGAGAAGAAGATCTCCTACGAGCAAGCCCGTGATGAACTTGCCGAGATTGTGGAATCCCTTGAATCAGGAAGTGCCACGCTCGAAGAATCACTTGCACTCTGGGAGCGCGGAGAAGCGTTAGCCAAGATCTGCCAAGAGTGGCTCGATGGTGCAAAGGCGAAGATCGCAGCAAGTCGCACATCTACCGAAGATGGCTCCGAATAGGAGATCGCGATGGCACCTCAATTTACGTATTCCGATCTTCTGCCATTAGGTGAAGATTCCACCTCCTACCGCCTCTTAACAAAAGAAGGCGTCTCTGTTAAAAAACATGGCGACCTGGAATTTCTCCACATCGAAGCATCAGCGCTTTCGCATTTAAGTGAGGTCGCTATTCACGATATTTCGCATTACCTGCGCGCAGCTCACTTGCAACAGCTGACAAATATCTTGAGCGATCCTGAAGCTTCACCAAACGATCGCTTCGTTGCGACCGATCTTTTAAAGAATGCCAATATTGCAGCAGGTGGTGTTCTACCGATGTGCCAAGACACCGGTACCGCGCTGATTACAGGAAAGAAGGGTCAATACGTATTGACCTCGAGTAAAGATGAGATTGCCCTTTCGCAGGGAATTTATGATGCCTATACAAAACTGAATTTGCGATATTCCCAGATGGCTCCTGTAACCACATGGGACGAGAAGAACACCGGCAATAACTTGCCAGCGCAGGTCGAGATTTATTCCGATAGCGACCATAGCGATGAGTACAACTTCCTCTTTATTGCAAAAGGCGGCGGCAGCGCCAACAAATCATTCTTATATCAAGAGACGAAGGCGGTACTTAATCCCGCATCATTTATGGCATGGCTTGATGGAAAACTCCGTTCTATCGGAACAGCTGCCTGCCCGCCGTATCACCTAGCAATTGTCATCGGTGGAACAAGCGCCGAACACACAGTAAAGACGGCAAAGCTAGCCTCGACAAAGTATTTAGATTCACTGCCTACATCAGGGGATGCCGCAACTGGACATGGTTTTAGAGATATCGAACTCGAAGAGAAGGTTCTCGAACTTACTCGTACGCTAGGAATCGGCGCACAATTTGGTGGCAAGTACTTCTGCCACGATGTGCGCGTAGTACGACTTCCTCGCCACGGTGCATCGCTTCCTATTGCAATCGCGGTTTCGTGTTCGGCAGATCGCCAGGTCAAGGCAAAGATCACGCGCGATGGCGTCTTTATTGAAGAACTCGAGCGCGACCCAGCACACTTCTTGCCTGAGACCACCGATGAACATCTCGATGATGATGTGGTGGCAATTGATCTCAACCAACCGATGGATGCTATCCGCGCCGAACTTTCTAAATATCCGGTCAAAACTCGAGTCAGTCTGACTGGAACAATCGTTGTTGCGCGCGATCTCGCCCATGCAAAGATAAAGGAAGCGATCGATAAGGGCGAGGCAATGCCGCAATACCTTAAGGATTACGCTGTTTATTACGCGGGCCCTGCCAAGACGCCAGAAGGATATGCATCAGGTTCATTTGGGCCAACAACTGCCGGTCGCATGGATTCCTACGTGGATTACTTCCAAGGAAAGGGCGGATCATTTGTCATGTTGGCAAAGGGCAATCGCTCACAAGCTGTGACAGATGCTTGCAAGAAATTTGGTGGCTTCTACCTAGGATCTATTGGTGGGCCGGCTGCACGCCTTGCCCAAGAGTGCATTACAAAAGTTGAAGTCTTAGATTTTCCAGAACTTGGAATGGAAGCAGTCTGGAAGATTGACGTTGTTGATTTTCCAGCTTTTATTGTTGTTGACGATAAGGGAAATGATTTCTTTGCCCAGACTTCAAAGCCGATGACA
>JBIPNL010000118.1:0-3574 GCA_044373255.1 Candidatus Planktophila sp.
GGGTAAATGTGGCACAACCCAAGCCATATAGGCCTGGCTCTGAGGTTTCAATTTTTACTACAACTAAATTGATTCCTTCAGGTGCAGTGAGGATTACTTTTACATCGCGAATTGTTACAATATTGGCCATACATTTACTCTAGGAAAGATATCTTACGTTGTAAAGAGCTTTTGGAAAACCTACTTTTTTTCTTCAAAAATGAACGTTCAATGCCTTAGGATTATGTCAGTGATGAGATGGCCACGTGGCTTACAGAGTGTTGAACAGACTCAGCGCCCCCTTCTCATTATCTTCTTTTTATTTGGTCTCAGTGGAATGTCCTGGGTCCCGAGATTTCCGGATGTGAAAGCAAACTTAGATGTAAATAACGGCTACTTCGGCATTCTCCTCAGCGTGGGTGGAATAGGAGCAATTCTTGCGCTCGCAACTGTTGGTAATTCAATTAATCATTTCGGAGTAAGAGTTTTCCTACCTACGACTGCTTTAGGTTTTTGTGTCTTGATTTTTATAACTGTAAATGTTCGTGAAGAAATATTATTCATAATTTGTAATATTTCACTTGGTTGGCTTATTGCGACTTTTAACATCGCAATCAATGCCCAAGCGCTTTCAATCCAAGGAAGGATGAATAAGCTCTTGCTCCCAAAAACTGCAGGTGTTTGGAGCTGTGGCGCTTTAACAGCGATTTTATTGAGTTCGATAATTGTTGATCGTGTCAGCCTTAGTGTCCACATTGGAGTGGTTCAGGTTTTCTGTTTGCTGGGCATCGCCATTCAGTTAATTAAAATTGCACCACACTTCATGGAGCCTGGTTCGGCGAGCACACCTTTTAGCTATTCACTCTTTACTGTGCGCAAGTTTAAGGTTGATTGGCCTTTCTACATAGCTATGTTGATGGCAATTCAAATGGAATACTCAATGGCTGATTGGGCGACTATTTATGCGCAAGAAGATCTACAAATTAGCCCGAAGTATTCTGCGCTGCCATATCTGGTTTTCTTAGGTTTTATGATCATTGGTCGCTTAAATGTTCATCGCGTCTTTGAACGTTTTACTACGAAAGAACTCTTTAACTTCGGAGCACTCATTGGTGGAGGCGGCTACTGCGCTGGCGTTCTTCTAAGTCACTGGATCGACCCCACTAATCCATTGGCTTATTGGTCTTTCTTGCTCGCCCTCGCATTCGGTGGGTTAGGTACCTCCTTTATGGCGCCTCTGTTTCTCAATATCGCCCAAGCTCGATCTAGCGAGAGCTTTGCTGCAGTGATTGGGCAAATGGGACTTATGAATATTGCGATGGTCTCTATTGTTAAGTTATTTATATCGTGGGTTACCCAAGTTGGAGGCCTGACACTGGGGTTACTTATTCCTGGAATAATGCTCATCTCTCTAATTTTCTTCACTCACGTTATGAATGAAAGAAAATAGCGCCTAAAGGTTACTCGCTTAAGTTTAGGAGTCGCAAAAGACGTGCGGTTTCTAAACTGACCGCTGTGCGGCCTGGGGCGATGTACTTACGAGGATCCACTAGATCAGGGTTAACGTTTAAGGTTTTTCGGATTTCATCTGTAAATACGTGGTTGAGATGCGTTGCAATATTAATCTTGCTCATTCCCGCGCTGACAGCCTTCTGAAGGTCGCGATCACTAACCCCTGAAGATCCATGGAGCACTAGAGGGACCGAAACATATTCTGCAATCTCTGCGATGAGTTCAAAATCTAGAGTTGCATCACGAGTTGTCATTGCATGTGAGGATCCAACAGCAACTGCCAATAAATTGGCTCCTGTGGCTTCAGCAAATGATTTTGCTTCTAACGGTTTTGTTCGAATCCCAGGTGCGTGAACACCGTCTTTTCCGCCCACTTCACCAATTTCAACTTCTAAAGTGGCCCCATAGCCTTTGCAGAGATCTGCGATTCGCGCACTTGTCGCGACATTTTCACTAAACGGAAGTTTTGATCCGTCGAACATAATCGAATCAAAACCTAGATCGAGCGCCTCTTTAATGAGCTCCTCGCTCTCAGCGTGATCCAGATGCACTGACACGGGAACCACTGAGGTTTCGGCGAGTGCAAGTGTTGCTACTGAGATTGGTTTGAGGCTCTGATGATACGTCACACAATTTTCGCTGATTTGCAGGATAACTGGAAGGTTTGCCTTCTCTGCTCCTGCAACAAGCGCTTCAGCATGTTCTAGCAAAATAACATTAAATGCACCGATAGCAGTCTTTGATTTTCTAGCTTCTAAAACTAATTTATGTGCATGTGTGCGTGACATATTTATCCTTAGACAAGAACAATCTCAACGCCCGCGGCGCGAATTTCTTCTATAGTCATGGGATCCACTCCATCATCTGTAATCAAGACATCAATATCATTCAACGAGCAGATTGAGGCAAATGCTCGTTTCTTAAACTTGGAACTATCCGTTACAACAACTACCTTCCGAGCGCGCGCCACAATTTGACGATTGACACGAGCTTCATCTTCATGGGCTGCTGCCGCACCTATAAATGAGTCGAGTGCATCAACCCCAATGAATGCAATATCGATGTTAACTTCTTTTAGCACTTCTTCTGCAAAAGGTCCTGTTAACTCGAATGCTTGTTGGCGGGCAACTCCTCCCGTGACAACAATTTTTATTTGAAACCGCACTGTGAGTTCAGTTGCAATATTGAGAGCATTTGTCACCACGGTGAGTGCAGGTTGAGAATCAGATGGATCACCGGGGGCAAAGTCGGGGTTAGCAACAATTGCGCGAGCTACAGCTGTCGTCGTGGTTCCGCCATTAAATCCGATGACATCGTGGCGTGAAACCATCTGTGCTGCAGCTGCTGCAATTCTCTGCTTCACTTCGTCTTCTTTTGCGACTTTAAAGGTAAGCGGTAGTCCAAGTGAGCCACCCGTAGCAACTGCGCCTCCATGTGTGCGCGAAAGAAGCTGCCTCTTGGCGAGCGAGTCAAAGTCTCTCCGGATGGTTGCGGTTGAAACGTCCAAGGCTTCGGCGACGTATTCGACATCGACAGCGCCCTTCTCGACAACAAGCTCGAGAATTCTCGATAGGCGATCCTGCCTACTCATGTAACTGCGCTTCCATTCGGCAAGTTGATCATTTTCTTGCAAATAAATCAATCTTTTGTCCATATTTGTTTGTTGGCGAGTGATCTATTTCATTATTCTGCAGAATTTCTTGACTTCAAAACTTTATCCCCTTACCGTTACGCCATGGTTAGAGCAATCCACGCTGAGAAAGAGATTGAATCGCAACCCCAAATTTGGCGCCAAACAGCAGAATTCGCCCCCAGTGTTTTTCACAAACTTCCAAAAAAAGGCGAGCGCGTAGCAGTAGTCGGTTGTGGCAGCTCATGGTTTATGTCGATGTCATATGCCCAATTACGTGAAGCGGCCGGTCACGGTGAGACCGATGTCTATGCAGGATCAGAATTCAATTACAATCGCAACTACGACCGAGTGGTATCGATTTCACGCTCTGGTACCACTACCGAAATTGTTGATCTGCTCGCAAAAATTAAGACACCCTCTGTTGTGCTTACCGCTATTCACGACTCCCCT
>JBIPNL010000119.1:0-3554 GCA_044373255.1 Candidatus Planktophila sp.
ACAATCACAACGTCTTGATATCTATGCCAAGTGGGCTCAAACATTTCTCGATAACAAAGATGCATACCACTGCTATTGCTCACCCGACGAGTTAGAAGCGGTGCGTGAAGCTCAGCGCAAAGCAAATGTTGCACCGGGCTATAACGGACATTGTCGCGACTTAACGGCAGAGCAAATTGCAGCGTATAAGAGCGAAGGTCGCGGCGCCGTTGTGCGTATGCGTATGCCAGAAGGCACGACCACCTTTGTCGATGAGATTCGCGGCGAAGTGACCTTTGATCACGCATTCGTTCCAGACTTCGTACTAGTTCGCGCCGATGGTTCACCGCTCTATACATTGGCGGTAGCAGTTGATGACGTTTTGATGAAAGTCACCCACGTGTTACGCGGTGAAGATCTGCTTTCTTCTACTCCGCGACAGATTCGTGTCTATCAGGCAATGGGCGTAAAGATCGAGGATTACCCTGTCTTTGCTCACCTTCCATTTGTGATGGGACAAGATAACGCGAAGCTTTCTAAGCGCAATGGTGAAGTCTCTATCGCGTGGTATCGCCAGATGGGTTATCTACCTGAGGCAATCTGTAATTACCTCGCACTATTGGGTTGGTCACCAGGGGATGATCGTGAAAACATCACAATGGCTGAACTCTGTGAGCTCTTTACCGTTGAGAAAGTTCATTCATCACCCGCACGCTTTGATATGAAGAAACTTGAAGCAATCAATGGTGACAAGATTCGCGCACTCACCATTGATGATTTCCTCTCGTGGTCACTGCCATTCCTTAAGGATGCAGGGATCATCACAGGATCTGATAGCGAGATTGCTCTTGTTAAATCAGCGCTACCACTGATTCAAGAGCGAATTGTTACCTTAAGTGAAGTTCCAGCCATGTTGGCATTTTTATTCACGAAAGAATTTGCAGTAGACGAAGCATCGCGACCAAAAATTGCCGATGCTGACTCTAAGAAAATTCTCAAGCGAGCACTCTCTGATCTCACCCCGTTAGCGTCATGGGACCATGCATCGATCGAAGCAGCGCTACGTGCATCACTCATCGAAGAGATGGGGCTCAAGCCACGCATCGCATTTACCGCCCTGCGCATTGCAGCCACGGGTAGCACGATCTCCCCACCTCTCTTTGAATCAATGGAATTACTGGGCAAAGAGGTCTGTCTTGAGCGAATTGCTGGGGCAATTTCACTCTGATCGATAAGGTAAACTTCTGCCAACAAAGGATGTGAATCTTTTGGGGTATGGGGTAATTGGCAGCCCTGCTGATTCTGGTTCAGTAAGTCTAGGTTCGAGTCCTGGTACCCCAGCGCAGTACCCTAAGCACAGCAGAAGAACACAGCACCACAGCAGTAAATGAATGTACTAGGGCCCCGTCGTCTAGCGGCCTAGGACTCTGGCTTCTCAAGTCAGCTACGAGGGTTCGAATCCCTTCGGGGCTACGCAGTACCAATACTATCTAAAGGAGCAGTGCGATGATTGATTTCAAAAATGGTTCTCTTGTAAAGCTCAAAGAGGTCAGCAATGCCGATGGACTCACCCTCGTGCAAGATTTGCTCATTGATCAAGAGGAGATCTTTGCTTCCTTTAAAGGAATGCGCGACATGGTTATTTTCACTAACAGACGAATCATCGCGGTAAACGTTCAAGGAATTAGTGGCAAGAAGAAAGACTTTTCATCTCTTCCATACTCAAAGGTTCAAGCGTTTTCATTGGAAACTGCTGGAACCTTCGATCTTGATTCTGAGATGGAGCTATGGTTCAGCGGACTTGGAAAAGTTCGCTTTGAATTCAATTCAAAATTCGATGTTAAAGGATTTAGTAAGTTTTTAGGAAAATATATCCTTTAAATCAGTAGCTGTTGTAACCGGAATCAAATTCGTTAACGAGGTCATCCCAAAAACTTGAGTCGAAAGTTGAAGCGATACCAGCGATTAAAACAATAAATCCAACGAGAATGATCCAAGCCAGCGCTGTTGATACCCAGCCGATGATGATTCCTGCTACGGCCAAACCGCGATTCTCACTACTGCCCGCTTTTTTGAGTTTTGATAGCGAAACATGGCCCAAGATAGAACCGATGAAAGAGAAGAAACCTGCTGTCAGAAATAGCGTTGCTAAGGATGTAACGAAGGATGCGATAGCAAGCCCACTACCAGATTTGGCATCCTGCTCCGCTTGACTAATCGGCGCGGATTGAAAACTCTGGCCCGGATTAAATTCAGACATGTTAAGCCTCGTTAATTACAGCTGTTTTGACCCAGAGGTCGCGAAGGGTGCGGCTATTTTTTGTGAAGTAGAAGACGATTTCAATGATGATCCACGCAAGCGCAACAATTCCAAAAGTTAGATTAGCTGCAATGCCCACGGTCAGTGGTACTAGAAATTCACGCACGGCCATATGTCCCCATGTCGCAACTGATCCTGTTTCAAAATGTCTGACTCTGATCCTAAGAATTTTCTTCGCTGGAGTCTGACCTTCTCCCCAGACGATTAGAGACCAAATGAGCCATCCAATTCCTAGGGTGAGAACTGCTAAAACAGCATCAAGTGCGTATGCACCTAAGCGGTGTTGGAAAGAGGCGTAACGCATCGGCTGAGCGTCTGAACCTTCGCCTGAAAATGGACTTAAATTATTGATGTATGACATTTTCTCTGGACCTCAATCTCTACGGGTTCTACGGGATGGAAACGCAATGGGGCTACTCTAAATGATCAGCCGGTTCTTTTAGTAGATATCGCCAGATAACTTGTAAAAATCCTCTCAACCACTAATTCTCGGCTAGCAAGAATCACCCCTTGTAGAAGTACGATGGAGCCATGAGTAAAAAGGCGCTTATCGTGGGCCTGATTACTCTTGCGCTCACAGCGACGAGTGTCTTTTTCTTTGGTAAATCATATGCTCGCGATATCTATACCTACGATTGCGAGAGTGCAGAGCAGCGCCCCTCGCAGATCACACGATTCTGTGCCGATGGTGGAGCTAGCGTTTATGACATCACTTGGGAATCCTGGGGCTATAACGGTGCTACAGGCAGGGGGATTTATACTGAAAAACTCTGTGAACCAAATTGTGCCGAAGGAGAAAGCGCGGAAGTTCCAGTGGATATCTACCTTTCAGGTGTTGAGGTGATTGATGGTCGTAAGATTCTGCGAAATATTTCTGTGAATACCCGAAATGGTGAACTGATGGCTAATGGCGAAACTTATGCCGATTGGGATGTTGCAGAGTTCGCGATAGGAATGAGTGAAAACTGATGTCTAACCTCACTCCACGCTCTGCTCGCCGTGCGGGATACGCGCTACATGTATTGACTGCAAGTGGGGCAGTTATTGGAATGCTGGCACTACAAGGAGTAGTCGATGGCGAGGTTCGTATCGCACTGCTCTGGTTAATCGCTTCACAAATTCTTGATGGCCTTGATGGGCCGATAGCGCGTGGGCTTGATGTAGAAATCCATGCCCCGCTAATCGATGGTCACATACTTGATCTCGTCGTTGATTATGTGACGTGCGTAGTCGTGCCGGTAATGTTTATGCTCAA
>JBIPNL010000120.1:0-3530 GCA_044373255.1 Candidatus Planktophila sp.
AAGTGGGGAGATTAAGTGAATCGTTTCTTTTGGTGCTGATTCGTCTAAGCAGGAAACTTGGCTATCCTCAATCCAATCCAAATACCATCTTTGCCATCCATGCAACTGATCAAGTCCAAAAACATTTCCCATTGGATCCCAGGCTCCGATATTTCCTTGATAATAGTCATAGATATGCGTTAGCCCCAATAAATGTCCAACTTCATGAAGCAGCCAATTATTCTTTAGTGGGTCATCAACGTATTCATCTATTGGCCCAACTGTGCTCAGGAATGAAGTCTTGCCATCTACATTGAAGCCTCCGCCACCAGTCGCTCCGCCCTCTGCCTTTGGAGAAAAGGTTGGAGTAACAACGTTTACAAAGTCATACTTACTGAAATCAACATCATTATCAGCAATCGTTACAGCCGATTGAACAAACTTGCTGTATTCAAGGCCAAGCGCAGGTGTTGATCCCGCAATATTTACATATTCACTTTTAGCATAAGCCTTATAACTTCCTGGAAGTCTATAAATCTTTTCGTTTACATCAAATGAAATTCTATATTTTTCATAACTTAAACGAGAAAATGCCTTTTCGGCCACTGGTATTTGAACATTCTTCCAAGTGTCTATCGCTTTCTTATCTGCTACCAAATCATCAAAATCAACCAATAAGACTATTGATTTTCTCTCACCGATTGACGGGATATATCTTTGATTCCTTGGAAAACCAAGATAAGAATCGCTATCCTGCGATGTGTAGGGCAATTTGCATATTGATGAATTGGCATAGACCGAACTTTCGCTGACTACTGGTTCTGGCGTAGGAGTTGGCGTTGTGGTTGGTACTGGAGTTGGCACTGGAGTTGGCTTAACAACAACTACACCTTTATTCCAAATCAATTTCTTGCCTGACTTAATGCAGGTATACGTCTTCTTCTGAGTAACTACTTTTTGTTTCAAAACTTTGCAGATAGAGCCAGGATTTATTTTCTGAGCGGAAACAGCGGTAACTGGGATCAGGACAACGGCAAGGCCTACTATTAGGCCCTTGGCAAGACTCCCTCTAATTCGCATTCCAACAGGGTAACGGGGAGGCCAATTCTTTGTAAGTAGTTGAATAGAAAAAGCCCATTTTCCTAGAGTCAGTCTTGCTTACGAGCAGCTTTAATCTTTTCAATATCAGCATCGGTTGCAAGGGCTGCGACGAAGGCTTCTTGTGGAACTTCAACGCGTCCCACCATCTTCATGCGCTTCTTTCCCTCTTTCTGCTTTTCAAGAAGTTTGCGCTTACGCGAGATATCTCCACCGTAACATTTTGCAAGAACATCTTTACGCATCGCACGGATTGATTCGCGAGCAATAATGCGAGAGCCAATAGCTGCCTGAATAGGAACCTCAAATTGCTGGCGCGGAATTAACTCGCGGAGCTTGCCTGTCATCATCACACCATAGGCATAAGCCTTGTCGCGGTGCACGATTGCACTGAAAGCATCGACGGCTTCACCTTGTAACAAGATATCGACCTTCACCAATTGTCCTGGCTCATCACCGATTTCTTCATAATCAAGGGATGCATATCCCTTGGTGCGGCTCTTAAGCTGATCAAAGAAGTCAAAGACGATCTCTGCAAGTGGCAAGGTGTAGCGGATCTCAACGCGATCTTCTGAGATGTAATCCATTCCGAGTAACGCCCCGCGGCGATCTTGGCAGAGCTCCATGATCACGCCAATAAAGTCTGATGGAGCAAGAATGGTTGCTTTTACGATTGGTTCTTCAACGGTGTTGATCTTTCCATCAGGAAACTCTGAAGGATTAGTAACCACAAACTTCTTGCCATCTTCAAGAGTGACTTGATAGACCACGTTTGGCGCTGTCGAAATGAGTGAAATCTTTGATTCGCGCTCGAGGCGCTCACGCACAATTTCCATATGAAGTAGCCCAAGAAAACCACAACGGAATCCGAAGCCAAGTGCTGCCGAGCTCTCTGGTTCATAGACAAGGGCGGCGTCGTTGAGTTGTAACTTATCGAGGGAATCACGTAGTAATGGGAAGTCAGCGCCATCTAATGGAAAGAGACCAGCAAAGACCATCGGCTTTGGATCTTTATATCCAGCGAGTGGTTTCGTTGTCGGATTCTGATAAGTAGTGATTGTGTCACCCACGCGTGATTGGCGAACATCTTTTACGCCTGTAATTAAATATCCCACTTCACCAACGCCAAGCCCCTTACTAGGAATTGGTTCAGGTGAAATGACACCCACTTCGAGAGCTTCATGGCGAACACCAGTTGAATACATCTGAATCTGTTCGCGCGGATTTAAATGCCCATCGATAACACGAACGTAGGTAACTACACCGCGATAGGCGTCATAGACAGAGTCAAAGATCAGAGCACGTGCAGGTGCATCTGGGTCTCCCACTGGTGCTGGAATTTGGGCCACGATCTGATCGAGCAGATCGGCAACGCCATCGCCTGTTTTTCCAGAAACGCGTAGACAATCTTCTGGCTTGCATCCAATGAGGTTTGCAAGTTCTGCTGCGAATTTATCGGGCTGTGCATTCGGTAAATCGATCTTGTTGAGCACCGGAATAATGGTGAGGTTGTTCTCCATCGCAAGATAAAGATTTGCCAAAGTCTGGGCTTCGATTCCTTGTGCGCAATCAACGAGCAAAACTGCGCCTTCACATGCAGCGAGCGAGCGCGACACCTCGTAGGTGAAGTCAACGTGACCAGGTGTATCGATCATATTCAGGATGTATTCCTGACCATCGAGACCGCTACGCCATGGAAGGCGAACCGCTTGTGACTTAATGGTGATTCCGCGTTCGCGTTCAATATCCATACGATCGAGATATTGCGCACGCATGTTGCGCGCTTCGACTACTTCGGTGATTCCCAGCATGCGATCGGCAAGAGTTGATTTGCCGTGATCGATATGTGCGATGATGCAAAAGTTTCGAATCTGTGCAGGATTCGTCGCGGCAGGTTGAGGCGCCTTACTGATTTGGATTGCAGGCACGTCCGTGGCCCCTTGTTAGGCGTTACTAGTTAAATTAACGAGCGCCGGCTTTGGCAGCTGCCTTAGCCATTGAAGACTTCTTATTTGCTGCGTTGTTCTTGTGGATTACACCTTTTGCAACTGCAACATCGAGAGCCTGTGAGGCGGTGCGAAGTTCAGTGGTGATCACAGCAGAGTCTCCACCCTTGATTGCATCGCGGAAGCGACGAACGGCGGTCTTGATTGAAGAGGAGACAGACTTGTTACGAAGGCGAGCCTTCTCGTTTGTCTTTACTCGCTTGATCTGAGACTTGATATTTGCCACGTGGTGAACTCCGACTTTTCTTAGTTGGTGACCTAGCCGGTGGGCTAAGTGCAGATGCGAAGGTTATCAGCCCACCTACGCTCGCCTCAAATCGAGGAAATCTCGCCTATCCGGCAGCGCGTGCGGCGGTAATCGTGGCTAGCGCCTTCTCCAGAGCAAAGATCGGATCAGAGGCGGCGCCCTTCACCTGCGCATCGGCTAAAGCCAGGGCTTGAACCGCC
>JBIPNL010000121.1:0-3527 GCA_044373255.1 Candidatus Planktophila sp.
GAGTTTGAGAAGTCACTTATCGGAGACGGCGTAGCTAACGGTCACCGCCCTCGTTACATTCAAATCCCAACAGCAGCCGGTCAAGAAAGTGCTGAGCGAATTGAATACTGGAAAGAGTTGGGTGCGACTCAAGCTCAGCGACTAGATGTTGAACAAGAGTTTTTGCCCATCTATTCTCGAGAGGATGCATTTAATCCTGAGTTCGTAGAAAAGATAGCCGGTAGTGCACTGGTCTATATGTCAGGCGGGGACCCTCACCATCTTTCGCAGACATTAATCGATACACCTGTCTGGCAAGCAATTCTTAAGAATTGGAGCGATGGTGGCTCTCTGGCCGGGTGCAGTGCAGGTGCGATGGTGATGAGTAGCCATATTCCCAACTTCAGATTTACAAAGAAGCCACCGACTCAAGGTCTTGAAATCATTGATGGAATCAGAGTTATTCCACACTTCAATAAATTCTTTAAGTGGATTCCTGATAGCGCTGCCAAGGTTTTACTTCATGCACCAGATGGAACCATTCTTATAGGAATCGATGAACTCACAGCGCTAGTACAACGAACTGGAACAACTAGTTGGAAGGTTCAGGGCGAGCAATTAGTTCATATTGTCAGTGGCATGCCGCAGGCACAATTCAAAGATGGAGACGAACTTACTTTATCTCTTTAAGTCTGGCAGCAATCATTGATTGAATAAGCTTTGTATCGACTTCCCAATCGTTAGGAATTGCGATCGTCTTCTTGGTCACTCTAACGCCTTCAAGTTTTTCAAACTTAGGTCCATAAATCTTGAGCACATCACCCCATGGCGCAATTGAAATGTGATTGGTGGAAACAGATGCTCCAAATACATACTCTTTGCCATTTTTTAGCATCGGCTGATTCCAGGCAATTACTAATTCGAGCTCTGGATACTTACTCGTGATCACTTTAAAAATCTCACGTAACTTTTTAGCCTGCTTAGTATCGATACTCTTAAGGTAAGCCGCCGGAGAATCATGCCTGGTTGAAGATTTTGATCCACGCGAGTACATCACCAGAGCATTGGCGTGTGCCTGGCTAAATCCATAATTCTCTCGTAAAAAAGCGACCTGCTCTGGGTACCTTTTGCCTTCCTGTTTTGCCATGACGGCAAACCAGTACGCCATCTTCTCGCCATACTTTTTCTCTATCGCAGGGAAGTGTTTCTTACGATCACCTTCTGAAATAGTCACAGGGGCGATTCTATATCAGCCTCAAATAGCGATTTTGGTTATGCCTGGTTAGACTTGAAATCTGTTTGTACGAGCCTAAGTCGGAGGATCAATCATGCAAGATTCAGCCAAATGCCCGGTTGCACACGGTGCACTAACAACTGTCAGCCAGACAAACACTCACTGGTGGCCAAACGCGCTCAATCTCGACATTTTGCATCAGCATGACAAAAAGACCAATCCTCTAGGCGATAAATTTGATTACGCAAAAGAACTGCAAAAACTTGATGTTGCTGCATTAAAAAAGGATATGCATGCGCTGATGACAGATAGCCAATCATGGTGGCCTGCTGACTGGGGACACTACGGTGGTCTAATGATTCGTATGGCATGGCACTCAGCTGGTTCATATCGAACAGCCGATGGTCGTGGCGGTGCTGGAACCGGTAACCAACGATTCGCACCCCTTAATTCATGGCCAGATAATGCAAACCTCGATAAAGCACGCAGACTTCTATGGCCAATTAAGAAGAAGTACGGAAACAAAGTCAGCTGGGCAGATCTTATGATCTTGGCTGGAAATATTGCATACGAATCAATGGGCTTTAAGACTTTTGGTTTTGCTTTTGGTCGTCCTGATATTTGGCATCCAGAGCAAGATATTTACTGGGGCTCAGAGAATGAATTCTTGGCACCAAGTGAGAATCGCTACGAAGATCTCAACGATGCATCAACTCTAGAAAATCCACTAGCTGCAGTTCATATGGGTCTGATCTACGTAAACCCAGAAGGTGTTAACGGCCAACCCGATCCAAAGCGCACCGCCCTGCATATCCGCGAAACTTTTGCACGTATGGCGATGAACGATGAGGAGACTGTCGCACTTACTGCAGGTGGACACACTGTTGGTAAGGCACATGGAAATGGCAAGGCGTCAAACCTTGGCCCAGCCCCAGAAGGTGCCGACATCTCAGAGGCAGGTTTGGGATGGATGAACCACACAACTCGTTCAGTAGGTCGTGACACAGTCACTAGTGGTATCGAAGGAGCATGGACAACTAATCCAACTCAGTGGGATAACGGTTACTTCCATCTCCTACTTAACTATGACTGGGAACTTAAGAAGTCTCCAGCAGGTGCTCACCAATGGGAGCCAATTAATATCAAGGAAGAAGATAAGCCGGTCGATGTTGAAGACTCATCAATTCGTTACAACCCAATGATGACCGATGCCGATATGGCGATGAAGATGGATCCGATCTATCGTGAAATTTCTGAGAAGTTCTACGCGAACCCTGCATACTTCGACGATGTCTTTGCCCGCGCATGGTTTAAATTAACGCACCGCGATATGGGTCCAAAGGTTCGCTACATTGGTCCAGATGTTCCGGCCGAAGATTTGATCTGGCAGGATCCAATTCCAGTAGGCAATAAGAGCTACAACGTCGCAGATGCGAAGGCGAAGATTGAAGCCCTTAATCTTCCAGTGGCAGATCTCGTTGCGACAGCATGGGATAGCGCTCGCACATACCGTGGTTCAGATATGCGCGGAGGAGCAAATGGATCTCGTATTCGCCTTGCACCGCAGAAGGATTGGGAAGGCAACGAGCCTGCCCGCTTACAGCGCGTACTTGCAGCTCTGACACCAATTGCAACTGCAACAGGAGCCAGCCTTGCTGACGTTATCGTTTTGGCAGGCAATGTCGGTGTCGAGCAGGCAGCAAAGGCTGCTGGCGTATCGGCAAGCGTTCCGTTTGCACCAGGTCGTGGGGATGCTACTCAAGAGCAGACAGATGTTGAATCATTTGCCGTTCTCGAGCCAACACATGATGCATTCCGTAACTATCTTAAGAAAGATTACGCAGTCAGTGCAGAAGAGCTGATGCTTGATCGTGCACAGTTAATGGGCCTTACTGCCCCTGAAATGACTGTTCTCCTTGGCGGCCTACGTGTGATTGGCACAAATCACGGTGGTTCAAAGAACGGCGTCTTTACCGACAAGGTTGGCGCACTTACCAATGACTTCTTCATCAATCTCACAGATATGACATATGTCTGGGAGCCAGCAGGGGAGAACCTCTACAACTTGCGCAATCGCACCACAGGTCAGGTGGCATTTACTGCAACTCGTGTAGATCTGGTCTTTGGTTCTAACTCAATCTTGCGCTCTTATGCCGAAATCTATGCTCAAGATGATTCACGTGAAAAGTTTGTTACAGACTTTATCGCCGCATGGACAAAGGTTATGAACGCCGACCGTTTTGATTTATCGGCTTAATAGCTAGCCATCTCTTTCGTTCGCTCTCGGGCAGTCTTTCGATGGAATATCGAAGGG
>JBIPNL010000122.1:0-3524 GCA_044373255.1 Candidatus Planktophila sp.
TTTTCCCCAGTGTGGACTCTGCGTCTTCCATCCCAATCAAATATTGCAGCTGCAACTGGGCCAAACGGGTCACACTACGCACTCTTTAACTCGACATCAGCAATCCCACGAGTCACAAGTTGGAAACCAACAAACCCAACACCACTAGTACTTCGTTTTGATGCAAAAGGGGTAATCACCCAAGCTTTGAAAGCAAGTCAAGTGAAGTCAGTACGCGCAATGTCACATGTGAGCGGTGTGGGATTGATAATCGTAAGCGGTTCTGGAATTTATAAAGGTTAAGGTCTAGCAAGTGCGAGACTGCCATCAATGTGGGCAGCTACGGCTGCCTTTCCATCGACAGTGATCCATCTACCGCTAATTCCATTACTGGCGCTATTTCGAGTAACCAGAGAAACTTTTTTACTTGCAAAATCGATAACGCAGAGGCGATCTTCACAGTTAAAGAGGGCTGAAGTACCGTTGGTACGCAGCCAGCGGTTAGGCGTTCCAAACTTTGAGGTATTAAACGTTTGAATATCTATTTGCCCGCCCAATACCGCAGAACGCAATTGAGTTGGTTTTGGGATCTCTGATGTTGCCAGCCAGAGCGCAAAGGTGCGTTTAGGCGTTACAGAAAGAGCAACGTCATAGCCCGTCATCGCTAACGTCTCTCCGGATTCTTCCAAGGTTTGGAAGACCCATTTAGCTGGATCAATAGTTGTTCGAGCAGCTAATCGGATAGCACCAGATGTTGCCTCTTTCTTCTGGTTGAGAACAAGAATCGAGTCATAGAGGACGTATGTCTTCTTGCCGTCATATCCAGCGGCGAGATGAAATCCAACATCGCCAGTTGTGCGACCGTCAGTTTTGCGATCACCATCAACTAGTTCGTAAACCCATTTGGTGGCACCTGTAAGTTTGTAGGCCCCAAGCAAAATACCTTGGGACTCGTCACGATAAAAAACTTGAATGCCAGTTGGTGTCACAACGCACGCATTTGAGACGCTGACATCACTGGCGGTACGCACTCGGTTTCTATCTTCATAGTTGTTGACCGAGGGTCCATTACCATCGATGATTTCTACGCTGACCTTTGTACCATCGTAAGTGGCATGGCGAAGATCTTTATCTTTGTTATCTGCATAGAACATGTGCAATTGTTGCTTGGTTCCGGTGCCGCTAATGCAGAGAGATATTGGACTCGTAATCTCATTTGGTGTTCGGTTAGTCCCACCAGCTCCATCGATGGTCGTCTTTCTCCAGGTCAAGCCATTCCAGATTGCCATCTTTAAAACTCCATTGATTCCGTTGGAGTAGACAACCACGGGCCTTTTATTAAAGGTAGCTGTTGCAATCTGTGCCGGTTCAACATTCGGATCAATGATTGATGTTTTTTTCCAAGCAGGCTGTGGGGTTACTGGATCAGTGGTAACAATTGGCGAAGAACCCAGTGAGTTACTTGCTGTGATCGAAAATGTGTGTGTTGTGCCATTCTTAAGCCCGCCCATTACAACGGGGCTAGTTGTACTGCTTTTTTCAGTGCCAGTCCGTACGTTTCTCACGATATAGGCAGTCACTTGGGCAGTACGCAAATTAGCTGGAGGATCCCACTTAACTATTGCTGCTCCATCGGCTATGACTGCCTGGGCATTTCGCACTGCAGTCGGAAGTTCTACGGCAACACCTACAGGTGGCTTAGTGCGCATATCCTCCATCATCGCCAATAGCAGCGGCCCTGGATCGTGAAAAATTTCGCCAGCATCCAGCTCTGGTGTCATCACTGCATCTAATCCACTGTTTGAAAAAGTCTTCTCATCAAGATGGCTTACCGAAGAACCATCTACATAATTTTCTGGGGAATAAAGCAGAGGCTTTACACCTTTATTAGCCGCTATTCCTTTTGCTCCGGCCCAGAAAAGTGGAGAGCGCAGCGCTTTTCCTAGCTCAAGAGATGGCGACGGTAAATCTGCAAGCCGTCTACCATCTTCAGTCTGTGCAAATGCATCGTATGGAGTTGGTTGTTCTATCGAACCAAAACCAAGAATTCGGTCGTAGGTATCATTAGAGAGAAATCCAAGACCGTGCGCCATTTCATGAAGAAACACTGATTGCAGATCATATTCTCGAGTTGTTGGCGCACTATCTCCTCGACGGTTCCATGCCGCTCGAGCATTTACATTTATTACCATCTCCGAGTTTCTGACATCAAGATCCTTGCCCGCTAGCGCATTTGCTAGCGCAGATGGATACCACAAGCTTGCATCAGGGGCGCCTGAAAATCCCGCAAAGTAACCTCCAGGACGCGCACTTCCTAAAACTGCAACAGATTGAGAGTTACTCCACGTCGCATCAATAGTAATTTTCACTTTCGATTCAAAATTTGCAGACCACACATCAACTGCACGTTGGAGTTCTTGCCTCGCCCAGTCAGGAAAATTTGTGTAGTTGACTTCGATCGTTGATTTTTTTTCAAGATTGCCGCTCTTTGCCGGAGATTGTGAAGTTGTAGCTGATGCCGGTCCAGCAAATGTGTATCCCCATTGCGTGGCAGGAGCGAATCTGTAGAGAGATTGAGCCGAAGCAGATGGAGTGAGTGTGGCCAATAGCGCCAAAATAAGCAGGGCAATCCTCGTACTGAAGGATTTACCGGCTCGCATGGCGCTAAATCTATCAGGATGTAAGAATAGGAAGATGACTTCAGAATCCAACGTCTTTGAACGTATTCGCAATGAGAGAGCTCCTCTTACTGAATTTAGCATCTTAGGGAAGAGTCGAGAAGTTACTCTTGATGAGGCACGAACTGATTTAGCAAAGGCCGTGGGAGCAATTGCTCACACCCTTTTCTCAAGAAGCTATGGTCCACTTGTCGGGACTGTAACAGCTACTAGTGTTGAAACGATCCTTAAGAATGCAGAGTCAAACACCGCGCGCGCTAAGGGCGATGCGAAGATACTTGTCGAAGAGCTTTCAGCGCGAATATTCAAAGAAAAGAAGTAATGACTCGAGTAAGCGTTTATTCGCGCCACGGTTGTCACTTATGTGAAACTGCGGTGGAGACCCTCACACCACTCAGCAAAGAGTTAGATTTTGAAATTGAGATTATCTACATCGAAGAGAATCAAGAGCTAATCAATCTCTACAGCGATCAGATTCCGGTTATCCATATTGATGGCCAACACCATGATTTCTACAAAGTTGATCCAGTGAGATTTAGATCTTCCCTTGAAAAACATCGTCAGCATCAATGATTCGGTAGGCATAACCTTGCTCTGCCAAGAAACGTTGGCGGTTAGCGGCAAAATCTTGATCGACAGTATCTCGCGACACAACTGAGTAAAAAATTGCTCCTCTTCCATCGGCCTTTGGTCTAAGAATTCGCCCAAGTCGCTGGGCCTCTTCTTGTCTAGATCCAAAAGCGCCAGATACTTGAATGGCAATCGTTGCATCAGGCAGATCGATCGAGAAGTTTGCAACCTTTGAGACAACTAGACAGGTGATCTCTCCGGTTCGAAATGCTGCAAAGAGTCGCTCGCGCTCTTTCA
>JBIPNL010000123.1:0-3500 GCA_044373255.1 Candidatus Planktophila sp.
ACTTTTGCACCGGGAAACTATTGCGACCTCATCTCTCTGCGGTGCGGCTGCATTTGTTATTCTGATTGAATTTGGGGTTCTGGTTACTGCTGCAACGATCATCGCTGGAGTTGTAGTAGCTGTGGTGAGAGCGCTTTCGATTCACTTTGATCTGAATCTGCCTAAATTCAAATAAGTTAGCTTTTCAGAATAGCCAGTGCAATCGAAAAATCTCGCTCAAAGACCATGATTGATGGACCTTGCAAGGTCTGTGTCAGGGTGGCTTTGATATTTGAATCCTTTAACTTAAGCAAAGCCATCTCCGCCTCGATGTAATTTCCCTGGGTCGGTAGCGCCTTAAGTAATCCATACTCATCTTTCTTACCAGCGCTAATTGGAGTGACAATTAGCTTCTTATTATTTGATGAAAATGCCCATTTAAGAAAGAAGATCAGTATTCCTACCGCCGCAAATCCGCCAAAGGATGAGAGAAAGAGCGCATTATCTATGCCACCTAACATTCTGCCCACCTCATGCGTTGATTACTCCTGTTGCGAGCAAGATTAAAACAAGGGTACCAAGTGCAATGCGGTAGATAATAAATGGCATAAAACTCTTAGTAGCAATGAACTTCATGAGCCATGCGATTACTGCGTAACCAACAAGAAATGCAACAAGCGTGGCTCCGAAAGTTTCGATTAAGGTATATGGCGCGTTGCTATCTCCATCGCTCATTGCACCCTTGAGCTCATAAAAGCCACTTCCGAAAACAGCCGGGACGGCAAGAAGAAACGAATAGCGCAGCGCACTTGCACGGGTATAGCCAAGAACTCGACCCATAGCAATCGTGGCTCCTGATCGCGAGACACCTGGTACCAGCGCAAGTGATTGTGCAAAGCCGTATGCGAATCCATGTCCGCTTGAGAGCGTAGATAAATCCCGTTGGCTTCTGCCGAATTTATCTGCAATTCCAAGGATGGCTCCAAAGACGATCATCACAATTGCAATGAGCCATAGTGATCTAAATGTGTTGCGAATATTCTCTTGGAAGGCATACCCAAGAACCACGATGGGTAGTGAACCAAGAATAATGAGCCACCCAAGACGCACATCATGTACTGACTGTTCAGCGTTATCTCGTCGAAGCAGAACTCTGCCAATCCATGCCGATGCGATCCTCCATATATCTCGTCTGAAATAAATGAGCACCGCCAATTCGGTTCCAATTTGAGTAATGGCGGTAAAGGTCGCACCTGGGTCGCTGGCACTTGGCAGAAATTCACCTGCAAAGCGAAGATGGGCGCTCGATGAGATTGGTAAGAACTCAGTCAGTCCCTGGATTAACCCAAGAAATAGCGCTTCAAACATGCGCTAAGTATGACATTAACCATGCAAAGCAGGTCAGCGGAGGTGACTGATATTGCCCCTGAATAATGATAGTTTTTCATCTATTGCCAGAGAGACCGAGGTTAGAACGATGGATAAGAATCGCGAAGATGCCGGGCATGAGTATTTTTCGCAACTCTATGGTGCTACTTCGATAGAGGGAGAGCCTCAACAAACAGTTTTTGATAAGTGGCGCGACAGACTTCTCGTTAATACGTACCGCAAATACAGCACAAGCAAACTAGCCGACTCGGATGTTCTTGATGTCGGGTGCGGTTATGGATGGCTCCTAGATGCATTTGAAGGTGCACACAGCCTCTGCGGAGTCGATATTGCTCACCACGCAGTTGAAGTTGCAGCGCGACGCAAACCTGAAAGATTTTTTAAGCAAGGTGATCTCCACGAGCCGAGCCCATTTAGCGAGAAATTCGATTTAATCTTGGCCATCAACATCATTGAACATCTCTCAGATCCCGAAGCCGGTATTCGATCCATAAGGGATTCAGCTAAGCCCGGAGCAATTGTTCTTGTACACATGCCTACAATTTCAAATTGGCTCACCCGCTGGGAATATTCCAAGCTCTATGATTCAGATCCAACTCACATTTATCGACCATCCGGGAAGACTGTCCGTAAGTTATTCGAAGCCGATGGCTTCCAGACCTTACGCGATTCATACCTGCCACATTTCCCAGCGTTTCTCACCAAAGTATGGCCAATTCATCCGGCATACCTTGCGGTGTTCAGAAAGAAGTAACTCTACTTAGCGGTTACTTCCTGCGAAAAAGCTTTCTCCCAAAAAACTGAAGGCGTACAAGAAGTTTAGATTTAAAGCTGCCAGGCCCCTTGGGTAGTTCAAAAGAATTTTCGATAATCGGCGTTGTTCTCTGCAGAGCTTCGTAGAAATTTTCCATGGTTATCTCGTTGGATTTATTCGAGGAATCCTCAAAGGACTTTATCTTCGAAATTGACCTTCCCCCACAGTAGGCGCAGAACTGGCTGTCATCGGCCACGCTCTTCTGGCATTGTGGGTTCAAACAGACAGCCATGTGGTTTTCCATCTCCGTATTGAGAAATTGATAGATTGACCTTGTGCCAAAATCTTACAGTCTCAAAGCCGGACGTGCTCGCGTACTCCGTCGAGTTACTTCACTGCTGAGTCTGACTTTAATTCTTTCATTGTCGCCTCACTCTGCACATTCAAACGATCTGCGAATTTGGGACACTCTGCAAGGCACCACGCCAAAAGGTTATGTTCTCTTGCTCCGACATAGTTATGCACCGGGTGTTGGTGACCCAGCAAACTTTAAATTAGACGATTGTTCGACTCAGCGTAACCTTTCTCAAGAGGGGCGTGACGATGCCAGAGAGATAGGCGAGTGGCTCAAGCGCAGAGAGATTAAGATCGCACGAGTCGAATCAAGTAGATGGTGCAGAGCGAAAGAAACTGCCGAGCTCCTTGATATCGGTAGGGTCAAGCTCAATAGAAATCTTGATTCACTCTTTCAGGAAAGTGATCTGATAAACCATCCTCAGACGCTAAAAGTGAGAAAGCAGATCCGGGATTATCGAAATAAAACAGGTCTACTGGTTCTCGTAGGGCATTTTGTAAATATCGCAGCGCTGACAGGGGTTGGCGTTGATTCCGGTGAAGGCGTGCTTGTTCGCGCCGATGGCAAGGGCGTTATCAAGGTTGTGGGCAGAACACCGTCACTGAACAGGGGTTGAGAAAATCACTTAACTGCGAGTTAAGACAATTCTCCAGTGATCTCGTAGAGATAGTCGTGTGCATCGGGAGTGAAATCAATTCCCGCGCCGATTCCTGGTGGTGGTGTGAACCAGCCATCAATAGGAGCGTGGATTCCAGCAAAAATTGGATCTGGGTTTGGCTTGTTGAACTCACCAAAGACAAAGTACTCGGCATAAGGGATACCAACTTCAGCAAAGATCAAGGCTAAATCCCAAGGACGCAGTCCTCCACCATGAGGAATGACTGGAATAGCTTTTGTTGAAGCCAGAGCACAGATCTTCTTTGACTCAGTGAGCCCACCGCACCATTGAATATCTGGCTGAAGAATCTCGCAGCCTCTGACGTCTAGGAGTTGCTGAAAACCGAAACGAGAATATTCGTGTTC
>JBIPNL010000124.1:0-3446 GCA_044373255.1 Candidatus Planktophila sp.
CATCACTCGCCTCTTTCAACGCCTCATCAATGTCGTCAATTGATGAATTGAAGAGATCATCTGCCGAATCTTGATCAACTTCTTGATCTAGAAAAATCGCTGCTCTACGAGCAAGAACTAAGAGTGCAATTGACGATGCAACTTCACCGCCTGCATGTCCACCCATTCCGTCAGCAACTGCAAGTAGACGTGGATGAGTGAGCGCTCCATCTTCATTTCCATTACGAATCAAACCAATAGCCGAGCGCGCTGCGCTTTGGAAATAGAGGCTATTCATAAAGGCAAGCCTAATGGCAGGTGAGATCGAAGTACGGCGCTCGGCTATCCTTAGGCAGTGAGTACATACGCCTATCTCGGTCCAGTGGGGACATTTACCGAGGCTGCGCTCAAGAAGATAACGACCGCGCACGATTCACGAGTTCCTTATGCAAATGTGACTGCAGCCCTTGATGCTGTGCGCACCGGGGAAGCTGAGTACGCGCTGGTCCCGATCGAAAATTCTGTGGAAGGCGTCGTTGCTCGGACATTAGATGAACTAGCAACTGGGGCGCCCCTTGTTATTGCGGGAGAAGTAACGTTGCCTGTCACTTTTGCGCTGATGTCTTTGCCCGGCAGAACACAGATTTCGACAATCGCAACACATCCACATGCAGAAGCGCAATGTCGCACATATATTGCTCAGCGCTATCCGCATGCTGAGTTGGTTCCAACACCATCAACGGCAGCGGCAGCGCAAGCGCTTTCGCGTGGAGAATTCGATGCTGCCATTGCATCGAGCGCTGCAGCAGAACACTTTGGCCTATCTATCATTGAAGAGAACATTGGCGATAACGATGGAGCAGTTACCCGATTTGTATTAGTTCAAAAACCAGGTGCGATACCAAAGCCAACTGGTGACGATCGAACCTCTGTCGCGCTCTTTATCGATATCGATCACGCTGGCGCGCTTCTTGAAATTCTTACAGTTTTTGCAGATCACAATGTGAACCTGACATTTATTCAAAGTCGCCCTACAGGCCGCGAACTCGGCCACTACCATTTCATTATTGATGTCGAAGGACATTGCCAGGACGAACCAGTTGCCAAATCTCTGAGCGAGCTCGGTGAGATTTGTGATGAGATTAGATTCTTGGGTTCATATCCACGAGAGGCGCGAAAATGATTGACCTTAAATTTCTCCGCGAAAATCCAGATGTAGTCCGTGCATCACAGAAAGGCCGCGGCGAAGATGTAGCCATCGTCGACAAAGTCCTTGCCAGCGATGATGCAAAACGTGCCGCCATTACTGAATTTGAACAATTAAGAGCGCAACAGAATGTTCTCTCAAAATCTGTGGGTGCCGCCAGCGGAGAAGAAAAAGTAGCGCTATTGGCTAATTCAAAAGAGTTAGCGGAGAAGGTAAAGGCAGCTGATGCCAAACGTGCCGAGCTTGAAGCAACGGCGCTTTCTCATGCGATGGTGATCTCAAATATTTTAGATCCAGAAGCACCTATTGGTGGAGAAGAAGATTTCGTTGTCATCGAGCACGTTGGAACACCGCGTGATTTTTCTAGCGCTGGCTTTGCACCAAAAGATCACGTCGAACTCGGCAAACTTCTAGGCGCAATTGATACAGAACGCGGTGCAAAAGTTTCGGGTTCACGTTCGTATTACCTCACCGGAGTCGGAGCGCTCCTGGAATTCGCGCTCGTTAACTACGCAATTTCATCGGCGACTAAGGCAGGATTTATTCCTGTCATCCCTCCTGTTTTGGTAAAACCAGCAGCAATGGAAGGCACTGGCTTTCTTGGACAAGCTGCTGAAAATGTCTACCACTTAGAAAAAGATGACTATTACTTAGTGGGCACCAGTGAAGTTCCACTGGCAGCATTTCACATGGATGAAGTTCTCGATGGGGCAAAACTCCCATTGCGTTACGCAGGATATTCCTCCTGTTTTCGCCGTGAAGCGGGAAGCTATGGCAAAGATACGCGTGGAATTATTCGCGTTCATCAATTTGATAAAGTTGAAATGTTCTCATTCTGTAAACCAGAAGAGGCTAAGCAGGAGCATCAGAGACTTTTACAGTGGGAGAAGGATTTCCTCAATGCTATGGAGATTCCATATCGCGTGATCGATGTCGCTTCAGGCGATCTAGGCTCTAGCGCTAACCGTAAGTTTGATATTGAGGCGTGGATCCCGACGCAGGATGCGTATCGCGAGGTCACAAGCACATCAAACTGCACCGAGTTCCAGGGGCGCCGCTTAAACATCAGATATAAAGATAGTGATGGCACAAAAGCGATTGCTACCCTTAATGGAACGCTCGTAGCAATTCCCCGCATGATTGTTGCGATTTTAGAGAATCACCAAAATGCTGATGGAACAGTGAATGTTCCCGCTGCCCTGCAACCATTTTTAGGCATGACACGATTTGAGCTTGTGTGAATCTAGGGAAAACTCGCCCCAAACTTATTGCTACTGATCTTGATGGAACGATTGTTCATCACGACGGGACAATTACTGAACGCACACTGGCAGCCTTTTCGCGCGCCCGCGAATTAGGAGTTGAGATTTGGTTTATTACAGGGCGCCCTCCGCGTTGGATGGGAGAGATCAAAGATGCCTTCGGTTATGGAAATGCAATCTGTTGCAATGGGGCGATGCATTACGACTTAATGAATGGAAACTCTATTGAAGAGTGGGCGATTCCAGACGATCTTTTACACGAGACAATCAAGCGCTTGCGCAGATCAATTCCAGGAGTGTCATTTGCGGTCGAGTCACATAATTTCTTTAAACGTGAAAAATCATATGTAGCCGTTTGGGATGCCGGTATTGATCACAACGGATGTAACCAGATAGAGGAAGTGCTCACTCTTCCAATCTTGAAAATGCTCGTTCGTTGCCAAGGCAACGATTTCACTTCAGATGAAATGCTGGAAATAGCAGTGCGTGAAATTGGTGAACTTGTAACGATCACACACTCGAGTGCTACCGCCTCACTGCTTGAAATTTCAGCTAAAGGAGTTTCAAAGGGAGAAACGCTGGCGCTGATGGCTGGCAGGTTAGGAATTTCAGCCGATGAATGTGTTTCATTCGGTGATAATCCAAATGATTTTTCAATGCTTGAGTGGTGTGGACGCTCGTATGCAATGGCCGATGGTCATGCTGATGCGCAACGATTTGCAAAAGATGTGGCTGAACCATGCAAAGAAGATGGCGTCGCTAAGATCATCGAAAAACTACTCGACCTGCCTGCCTAAAGACTGCCGATTTTTTAGATACGCCGTTCTTCATGTAGCCTCTCCCACGGAGGGCTCGCATAGCGGCCGAGTGCACCGGTCTTGAAAACCGGCAGGTGAAAGCCTCGTGGGTTCAAATCCCACGCCCTCCGCCAGTTTTGTTTTTCGGTACGTACTTCTGTGTGGCTGACTTCATAGCCAGTACACGGTCAACCACCTAGC
>JBIPNL010000019.1:0-13942 GCA_044373255.1 Candidatus Planktophila sp.
ATTTTATCGACCCATTCAAAGTATCGCGGTTCAAGAGATACAGGTTCAATCTTGACGCTTCCGTTGCGGACGGCATCTCCTGATGCTTGTGCAAGTGGTGCCACCTTTACAAACCATTGTTTTGATAAGCGAGGTTCAACTGTTGTGTCACAGCGAGAGCAATGTCCGACCGCGTGTATGTACGGGCGCTTTTCGGCAACAACGCGTCCCATCTCTTTTAGCTTAGCGACAACTGCAACACGTGCGGCAAAGCGATCCATGCCGTCGAATTCAGTACCCGTTCCATCCATTACGCCGTGTTCGTTCATGATCACAACAAAAGGCACGTTATGGCGCATCGCCATTTCAAAGTCATTTGGATCGTGTGCTGCAGTAACTTTCACAGCTCCAGTACCAAAATCTTGCTCTACCAATTCGTCAGCAATAATTGGGATCATACGATTTACTAGAGGCAGGAGTACCTCGGTACCAATCAAATGCTTGTAACGAGGATCATCCGGATGTACCGCAACTGCACCATCTCCGAGCATAGTTTCAGCACGGGTCGTAGCGACCACAATTGATTGATCGCCTTCTCCATAACGAATCTGTATAAATTCACCTTCATCATCGCTGTGATCCACTTCAATATCTGAAAGCGCGGTTAGACAACGTGTGCACCAATTGATGATTCGCTCTGCTCGATAGATAAGGCCTGCGTCGTGCATCTTCTTAAATATTGAAACAACGGCGTTGGACATTCCTTCATCCATCGTGAAGCGCTCACGACTCCAATCAACTCCTGAACCAAGACGCTTCATCTGATCAAGAATTGCTCCACCGGATTCAGCTTTCCACTCCCACACCTTTGCCACAAAAGCTTCGCGGCCTAGATCATGACGAGTTTTTCCTTGAGCGGCTAATTGTTTTTCAACAACATTCTGTGTTGCGATACCTGCGTGATCCATACCGGGTAGCCATAGAACTTCAAAACCCTTCATTCGCTTCATTCGCGAGAGACAATCTTGAAGAGTTTGATCTAGAGCGTGACCTATATGAAGTACACCGGTCACATTTGGCGGAGGTAAAACAATGGTGAAAGGTTCTTTAGCTGACGCGGCGTTCGCGGTGAAATACTCTGCACTCTGCCACTTGGAATAGAGCACGGATTCGATTTCTGCCGGAATAAAACTGGCAGATAACTCACGTCCATGTTGTTGAGGCATGGGCGTGAGTCTAGTTTATTTACGCGCTCTTCTCCTGCGAACCCTTTTCGCGACGAGTCGCACGCTTTGGAATATCACCTGTGCGCATCACCATCTCAGGGGTTGCAGAGCCATCAATACAGGCTTTGGTGATGAGTACTTTGGCTACTTCGCTACGGCTTGGCACCTCATACATCACAGTGAGAAGAACTGATTCCATAATTGCCCGAAGCCCACGAGCTCCGGTTCCGCGCTTAAGGGCAAGTTCTGCAATCGCCTCAAGTGCATCTGGCTCGAATTCAAGGGCTACATCATCGAGATCAAAGAGTCTTTGGTATTGCTTAACCAATGCATTGCGTGGCTCGGTAAGAATCTGCATCAAGGCAGGCTTATCAAGATTTTCAACGCTAGTGATCACTGGAAGGCGACCAATAAACTCTGGGATCATTCCAAATTTCAATAAATCTTCTGGCATCACATCAGCGAAGAAATCTTTTGAATTCTTCTCTTCTTGGGATTGCAGGGTTGCATTAAATCCAACGCTTGCAGATCCGCTGCGTGCTTCGATAATTTTGTCGAGACCAGCAAAGGCACCGCCCACAATAAAGAGAACATTTGTTGTATCTATCTGAATGAATTCCTGGTGCGGATGCTTACGTCCACCTTGTGGTGGTACAGAGGCAACTGTTCCTTCAAGAATCTTAAGGAGCGCCTGCTGAACTCCTTCGCCTGAGACATCGCGAGTAATGGAAGGGTTTTCAGATTTGCGAGCGACCTTATCAATCTCATCAATATAGATAATTCCTGTTTCAGCCTTCTTCACATCGTAATCTGCAGCCTGAAGAAGTTTAAGAAGAATATTCTCCACATCTTCACCAACATAACCAGCTTCAGTAAGTGCTGTTGCATCAGCGATAGCAAATGGCACATTAAGCATACGAGCGAGCGTTTGAGCCATTAAAGTCTTTCCGCAACCGGTTGGCCCTAGCAATAAAATATTTGATTTGTTGAGTTCAATCGAATCATCGCTCTTTGGCTCACCAGACTGCACGCGCTTATAATGGTTATATACGGCAACTGAAAGTGACTTCTTTGCACGATCTTGACCAATTACATACTGATCAAGGAATTCAAAAATTTCCTGAGGCTTTGGGAGTTCAGTTAAACCTAGCGATGTCGCCTCGGAGAGCTCTTCAACAATGATCTCGTTACAGAGCTCGATGCACTCGTCGCAGATATAGACGCCAGGACCGGCAATTAACTTCTTTACCTGCTTCTGAGTTTTGCCGCAGAAAGAACATTTCAGCAGATCGCTAGTCTCGCCGATGCGTGTCATGGTGCTCCTAATATGAGGGGAAGTAGGTCAATCGTAGATTTAAGGGCGGAGAAATGCGGGCGTATTTAGCGTCTGAGCTGTTCGCCCTGAGAAGAATTCCAGAAGGATGCAGGCATTTTAAGATCCCGCACACCTGTGACTTTGAGTACTGAAAGGCTGATCAGCACATGCAGAATCGAGACACCGATCAACATCGGTTTCTCGCCTAAGAGTTCTGCTGCAGGTCCCACCAAGACCATGCCAAGTGGAATGAGCGCAGTTGATCCCATGTGATCGACGCTAAATACTCTGCCTTGTAGCGCCTGTGGCACTTCTTTCTGAACAGCAGCTGCCCAGAAAGCTTCCCATGGGCCAACGGAGAGTCCTGCTAAGAAATATGCAGCGATGATGATGTATGGCGAAAATGGAAATGCCAGTGCCAAAGTTGTCGTGGATAGAAGTGAAAATACAAGGATACAAAACTGCCCTTGGTGCTTAATCTTTAACCGCAGAGAAATCAATGCTCCAATAATTGCACCTAAGGAAAATACGGAGGCAGAGACAGCAAATACATTGTTTGTCTCAAATTCTCGTCGCGTAATTACTGGCAGAAGGACGCTTTCAACACCGACGATAAACATCAATTGAAAAGATGTTGAAGCAATGAGTGCAAAAATCCACTTGATCTGCCAGACGGTACGCATACCCTCTTTAAGATCAACTAAGAATGTCTGCTTATCTTCATGCGCAATGTGTTTGAAGTCTTCCTTAATAAAGAACATAAGCGAGGTGCCAACTACAAATAGGACCCCTGTGAGGATAAATGTCTCTCGCGCACCAAAGAGCAAGATCGCTCCCGCGCCAACACCGGGACCGATAATGTTGGAGGTACGAATTACTACGGTACGCGCAACATTACCCGCCATCAATTTATCTTCAGGTAAGAGGCTTGGCATAATCGCTGCCGCTGCGGACATCCCAAAGGCATCTCCCACACCCATCAGAAAGACAACTGCCGCTAGTACCCAAAATGGCGTTGAAGATATGGCGAGAAAAACCAACGAGAAGACGAGAATTGCACGAAATAGATCCGCGGAAATCATCACATGGGTTCGAGGTAAACGATCCGCCCACACACCGGCAACAGGGGAAACGAGAATTGCCGCAAGCAAACGAGCACCAAGAACAACACCTAAAGACTTTGGATCGTTTCCATTGCTATCAAGAACTGCAACTGCAAGAGCGACAGGAAACGCCGCTGCGCCGATTACAAAGATTGTGTTCGAAAACCAAAAGAAGCGAAATCCACTGTACGACCAAAGGGATCCCGCTTCAAATAGTTTCACGATAGTAAGAGATGTTCCTGGTTGTTACCAGGTTGGCTTTGCCTTTCGACTTGCAAGTACCTGATCGATCAGCCCGTACTCAACTGCCTCTGCTGCAGTAAGAATCTTGTCACGTTCGATATCTTGCGCAACTTCTTGAGGAGTGCGGATTGTGTGCTTAGAGAGCATGCTCTCGAGAAGTTCACGCATACGCATAATCTCGCGTGCTTGAATCTCGATATCAGATGCCTGTCCCCCACCTTCAGATGAAGGTTGGTGAATCAAGATGCGTGAGTGCTCAAGGGCGTAACGCTTTCCCTTTGCTCCACCAGCGAGAATAATCGCAGCAGCAGATGCTGCTTGACCAAGACAGATTGTCATCACATCTGGGCGAACAAATTGCATCGTGTCATAAATGGCTGTGAGGGCTGTAAATGATCCCCCTGGTGAGTTGATATAGATAATGATGTCGCGATCGGAATCCATTGATTCGAGGGTGAGCAACTGTGCCATGACATCGTTTGCAACTGTGTCATCGATTGGCTGACCCAAGAAGATAATGCGCTCTTCAAAGAGCTTTGTATATGGATCGTGACGCTTGTATCCATTGGCAGTCTTCTCTTCAAAGACTGGGAGGACGTAACGAGAAACTATTTCTTGTGCGCGATCGAATTCGTTGATCATTGAGCTGTCCCTCCGCTACCTGATACCTGGCCTGCAGAGCGAACAACGTGATCTACGAAGCCATAATCCTTAGCTTCATCTGCTGTAAACCAGCGATCACGATCTGAATCTGCAGTAATTGTCTCGATTGTCTGTCCTGTGTGATGGGAGATGAGCTCTGCCATCTTTCGCTTTGTAAATCCAATTTGTTCTGCCTGAATTTTAATATCAGTTGCTGTTCCACCGATTCCAGAGGATGGCTGGTGCATCATGATGCGAGCATGTGGAAGTGCGTAACGCTTTCCGGCAGCACCTGAACATAAGAGGAACTGACCCATTGATGCAGCAAGTCCCATTCCAACAGTTGCAACATCGTTCTGCACGTATTGCATCGTGTCGTAGATCGCCATACCTGCAGTGACAGAGCCACCAGGTGAGTTGATATAAAGGAAAATATCTTTCTTTGAATCTTCGGCAGCAAGAAGAAGGATCTGCGCCGCGATCGCATTGGCCATCGAGTCTTCTACGACTGAGCCAAGGAAGATGATTCGTTCACGAAGCAAACGGTTGTAGACCTGATCGTCTAGCCCACCTGTTGCTGAGTGTGGTGCGCGGGCCAAAATCTGCGCCGCTTCCGGGTTGAGATAATCCACTTCATCCTCCTGAATTGTTATATGTAGTGACCTTAACAATTCCAGCGTGAAAATGCTTCCCCATTTGCGCCAGAAAGTGCGTGAATCTGCCCCTGTTCGCTCAGGGCATATGAAAACTATTCGGCAGCAGGTACTTCTGGAGCCTTAGGGCGAAGTTCTTCGAGATTAATCACGTTTCCGGATTTATCCGAGACTTTGACTCGCTCTAGGACAACAGCCAACGCCTTTGCACGTGAAACCTCAGCAACGAGTTGGCCAATCTGGCCCGCCTTCTGGAGTTCCTGTGCGAACTGTTCCGGCGCCATTCCGTAGCGCTGTGATGTGCGCACGAGGTACTCAGTAAGTTCCATTTCAGTAATCTCGACTTGCTCGCTCTTAATAATTGAGTCAAGCAAGAAATCTGATCGAAGCGATGAACGAACCTGGCCATCAACTTCAGCGCGGTGTTCAGCATCTTCCTGACGGCCTTCGCCCTCAAGGTGATCCTTCACCTCGGCCTCAACCATTCCCTCTGGAACCGGAATATCAAGATCGGCTAGTAACTTCTCAAGAAGAAGATCGCGTGCCTGCGTACCCTGTTCCATCTTCTTTACACGGCCAAGGCGCTCAACGAAATCTGCACGTAACTCTGCAATGGTGTCGAATTCAGATGCAAGCTTTGCAAATGCATCATCTGCTGCTGGAAGCTCGCGCTCCTTCACAGCCTTCACGACAATCTCAACATCACCCTTCTCGTCATCTTTTTGACCAACGAGTTGTGTTGTAAACGTCTTTGTCTCGCCGATAGCCATTCCAACAAGTGCTGCATCAAGACCATCAATCATGCGATCTGAGCCAACCTCATATGAAATCTCATTTGCCTTACCGCCATCAACCTCTGTGCCATCAATACGAGCGGTGAGATCGATAGTGACAAAGTCTCCATCTTTAGCTGCTCGCTCAACGGTATGAAGTGTTCCAAAGCGAGCGCGTAATCCATCGAGCTGCTCTTCGACATCTTTATCTTCAACTGCGACATCATCTACAGTGATTTCAATCTTTGAAAAGTCTGGAAGCTTCACTTTTGGGCGAACATCTACCTCTACAACAAATACCAACTTCTCTTTATCAACGAACTCTTTGATATCAACTTCTGGTCGTCCAATTACAAGAACATCATGCTCACGAGCTGCCTGAGAGTAAAACTCTGGAAGAGCTGAGTTAATCGCCTCATCAAGCACGCTTCCACGCCCAACACGCTGATCGATCATCGCTGCCGGAACATGTCCTTTACGAAAACCTGGAATGTTTACCTGCTTTGCAATCTTCTTATACGCAGCATCGATATGTGGAGTGAGCTCTGCAAATGTAACTTCTACATCTAGCTTTACTCGAGTAGGTGAAAGTGTCTCGACTGTGCTCTTCACTGTGCTCCCTGATCATCGATCTGTATAAGGATTTTTGATAGAACTGACCAAAATAAAACTGGTCGGGGCGGGGAGATTCGAACTCCCGATCTCCTGCTCCCAAAGCAGGCGCGCTAGCCACTACGCTACGCCCCGAGGCGCAAGAGGTGAGTCTAGAGTAATTTTTTGCTCTCGCGAACCGACGCGGTAACCTAGGCTAAGCACCACAAGCACGACCACCTGCGGGTGTAGCTCAATGGTAGAGCCCCAGCCTTCCAAGCTGGCCATGCCGGTTCGATCCCGGTCACCCGCTCCACGTTTTACCTCTCTATTTGACCTCGCCTACCAATGTGATGTGAGCCATTCCTGTCATAACCATTGGCTTACTGGTTGTGTCCCCGAGTGCATCACTAATTTTAATCGACAGGGAAACATCCGCTTCACCTACTGTGATCGTCCCTAAAATTGAGAAACCATACTTATTCGATATTGATGAAGTCATGGCGTATTTGAAAAAAGAAGCCGTATAGAAGTACGAGGGAGCAGAACCAGAACTTGAGAGCAATTCAATTCCATATGGCGAATTGAGACTATTTGTTGTCCCCCATAACTGGATTAAAATTTGGTAAGACTTTCCGGCTTTCAAGACTCCGAAACCGCTCGATGTTGCAAAACCATATTCCGTTGCCGTTTGTAAAGTCCAAGTCGGAATCGTAATAACAGTAACTTCGGAGGGCCCAACTGTTCCTGTCTCTCCACGAGCTCCAGTGAGTCCTGTTCCGCCAGGTGAACCATTACTTCCATTTGAACCGGGTGCACCAGCCGACCCACTTCCGGATGGACCGGTTGCACCTGCAGGACCTGTTGCACCTGCAGGACCAGGTGCACCGTTTGTACCGTCCGCTCCTTTAGCTCCGGCTTGACCTTGTGGACCAGCAGGACCGGCAACAGTTGATGCAGTGGTCACACTCTTTGCATCGCTTCCATTTCTTCCATCAGAACCATTAGATCCGTTTACTCCGTTAGCACCTTGCATGCTGCGAGCAGTAGGCCACTTGCCTTTTGTTTTCGGTCCCGAAATAAGAAGGCTGCGTGTATCAATGTAGAAATCACCATCAATACCAATTGATTTTGAAGGTGCACCTGCTCCGTTAAGAAGAGTGTTTATAACTGCTGTTGCGGATCTGCCAGCTGCCTTCGGCTTTGTTGCCGCCAGCGCATTGGGCAGACCAAGAGTTAGTAGAAGTAGAACGATGACGGTGAGGGAAGATCGTTGAGCCTTCAAGGGTTTCTCCTAATCAATAGATTTGATCAAGTGTGACGGCGCCTTGATTGCTGCCTCAATGGGGGTTGCCTAAGGGGATCAGGGAGAGATGCAGGGTTCGTAGGCGTGAGCCAGGGGCCAATCTCTCTTTATGGCGAGAAACTCACAGAAGTCTCCAAGACTCTTGGAATAGCTTTACCAGCCTCGGGGTGTTTATTACGAGTAGTCGATAGCAAAAGTTATTGATACGAGAACTTCTTCAGACGAAAGGTAAATCTATGTCAAAGAAGAAAGTAATAGCAGTTGTTATCACAACGCTTGCACTAACGGTCGGTTCCATCGGAGTAGCGGGCGCTGCTTCGAAAGGATCACATCGTGATGGCGTAAACAAGGTCTCAATGAAGGCAGGAAATCACATCGGTGGTAAGGGTGGAGTACTCAAGGCTGATCGCGCAGCGATGCAGACCTTGATCTCAACAACTATTGGTGTCGATTCAGCCACAATCAAGTCACGCCTTCAGGCGGGCGAGTCATTAGCACTCATTGCTGGTGCCAAGAAAGATGCACTTATTGCAGTACTTGTTGCTGACCACACAAAGCGTATCGATGCAGCAGTGACGGCAGGAACAATTACTGCAGCACGAGCTGCTGAGATGAAAGTCAATGTAGTTGCACATGTAACCGCCAAAGTAAACGCTGTTGGCGGAAAGTACGGATTCGGTAAAGGTGGACGCGGACATGGCGGACATGGCCATAAAGGTGGAGCAACAGCTCCAACTCCTGCGGCACCAGCATCATCTACCGGTGCTTAACAAGTAAACACACCTCCTCCTAGGGTGATCAACGCCCGCTCCTCAGAAAAATCTGGGGGGCGGGTTTTACATTGCTCGCCTTCGCTGAAACTGTAAACGTGCGTGAGAGTATGAGGCCATGAGAATCCATATTGGTAGCGATCACGCTGGGCTCGAACTTAAATCACAATTGATTGAGCACTTAGTCGGTAAAGGCCATGACGTGACAGATCACGGACCTTATGAATATGACGCAGTCGATGACTATCCAGACTTTTGTATTCCAGCCGCTGAAGCTGTTGCAAAAGATCCAGCATCGCTTGGAATCGTCTTGGGTGGATCCGGTAACGGAGAACAGATTGCCGCCAACAAGGTAAATGGAATTCGCGCAGCACTTGCCTGGTCGGTTGAAACCGCCAAACTTGCGCGGGATCACAACAATGCAAATGTGATCGCTGTTGGTGGCCGTATGCACGAATTGTCTTTGGTTAAAGAGATCATCGATACCTTTATCGCCCATCCGTTTTCAGAAGATGAGCGACATATCCGCCGAATCAATAAGATCGCAGCCTTTGAGAATAAGAGCTGCTGCTAGTTACTTTCTTATGTAACGAAGATCTGTCACTTGATGATCTTTTGTAATCCCTTGTCCTTCAAAGCGAGTCAGTGGTCGCCACTCTGGGCGATCGACTACTCCCCCTTCAAAGATCTCTGACGCGGCGAAGACTTCTTCGATCACTTCTGCGTAAGGCACCCAATCGGTTGCAATGTGTATGAAGCCACCGGGTTTGATTTTTGGTGCGATGAGCTTCAGAAAATCAGGATTAACGATTCGACGCTTCTGATGTTTCTTCTTCGGCCACGGATCCGGGAAAAATAGATGGATGCCATCAAGGCTTTCATCTTCCAGATGTTCTTCAAAGAGTGGGTGTACATCAGTCTCCATGATGCGAATATTTTTTAGCCCTAGTTCTGCAATGCGGGCCATAAGTTTTCCAACTCCTGGAAAGTGAACCTCGACAGCTAGGAAACCATCGTTCGGAAAATCTCTACCGATTAAGGCAGTTGCTTCACCCATTCCAAAACCGATTTCCATAATGATCTTCTTGCTATCGGGAAAAAGGGCGGGAAGGTCTAGTTTTCCTTCAGGTATCTCAACTCCATATGCTGGCCAAAAGCGCTCGAGTGCGCTGGCCTGAGAACGGGTGATACGTGAACCACGTAGGCGGTACGAGCGCACTGAACGGGTTTCCATTGCACCA
Source organism: Candidatus Planktophila sp. (assembly GCA_044373255.1). Classification (GTDB taxonomy): domain Bacteria; phylum Actinomycetota; class Actinomycetes; order Nanopelagicales; family Nanopelagicaceae; genus Planktophila. The sequence goes on from JBIPNL010000019.1 coordinate 9,843, forward strand.
TTCTTACATGATTGACTAGCCACCTAAATTCACTCGGTAGAAGTAATAAAGGAGACACCTGTGCCAGGCACAAATATCAAACAGGCAGAAGCGATCGAACGTTCAGCGTTGGTGAAGGTAAAGTCATACAGAATCGATCTTGATCTGACTACAGGTGCGGAGAATTTCCGCGTAAAGACAACTGTTGCATTTGCCGGACTTAAGCCTGGTGCGACGACATTTATTGACTGTGTCGGAAGCAAAGTGATTAGTGCAAAGCTCAATGGTGTTGATTTTGATCCAAAGTTTGATGGCGAGACAATCTACCTACCCGCAATCGCCGCAGATAACATCCTTGAGATCGAACATGACGGTGTTTATTCCAATACCGGAGAAGGCTTACACCGCTTTGTTGATCCCGTTGATAGCGAGGTCTATCTCTATACACAATTTGAAACCGGCGATGCTCGTCGTATGTATGCCTGCTTTGATCAACCTGATCAGAAGGCGACCTTCACGATCAGCACAATTACTCCTAAGCATTGGGAGGTAATCTCGAATTACGGCATTGAGTCGACAAAAGAGCTTGACGGCGATCGTAAATTCATCCAATTCGCACAGTCACAAGTGATTTCAACGTACGTCACCGCCATCGTTGCCGGTCCTTACACATCTGTCCATGATGAGTACAAGGGCGAGAAGACAATCCCTCTTGGCATCTATGCTCGTAAGTCTTTCTTCCAATATGTAGATGCTGAAAATATCTTTGAGGTAACCAAGCAAGGATTCGCCTACTTTGAAAAGACATTCGGCCTGGCATATCCATTTGGAAAGTACGACCAAATTGCTGTCGCCGAATACAACTGGGGCGCAATGGAAAATGTTGGCTGTGTAACTTTCCACGAGGATGTATTGATCTTCCGCTCGAAGGTAACCGAGCGCAACTATGTAAGTCGTGCCACCACAATTCATCACGAAATGGCACATATGTGGTTTGGTGATCTTGTCACCATGAAATGGTGGGATGACTTGTGGCTTAATGAATCATTCGCTGAATGGGCCTCATATCAATCAGTTTCAGAGTCAACTAAGTACAAGCACGCATGGACTGAGTTCAACTCTCTACGGAAAAACTGGGCATATCGCGTTGATCAACTCACAACCACTCACCCAATTGCGACAGAGATGGCGGACTTAGATGCCGTTCGTACCAACTTTGATGGTATTTCTTATGCCAAGGGTGCTTCAGTCTTGCAACAACTCGTTGCTCACGTAGGTCGCGAGAACTTTATTAAGGGACTTCGTCTCTATTTTGCAAAGCATGCATTTGGAAATACAACCCTTAAAGATCTAATTGATCAGCTTGAAGCAGCATCTGGTCGCGACCTCACACCATGGGTTTCAACCTGGCTTCGCACTGCAGGCGTAAATACCTTGCGTCCAGTCATTGAAGTTTCTGGTGACACATATGCATCGATTTCAATCAAGCAAGAAGTTCCAACTATGCCAGTGGGATCAAAGGAACTTCGCCCGCACCGTTTACACGTTGGACTCTTTGATATCGCAGGCGCTAAGTTAACTCGTCGCACCAGCGTTGAACTTGATGTAGAAGGCGCGCTCACCGAAGTTAAAGCACTCGCTGGCGCAAAGGTTGCTGACCTTGTACTCATTAACGATAAAGATCAGACATATGCCAAGTTGCGTTTTGATGATCGCTCGATTGCAACGATGAAGAGCCATCTAGGAAGTCTTGATGACTCACTCGCACGAGGTCTGATCTGGGCCTCTCTCTGGGATTCATGCCGCGATGGCGAGCTCTCCGCTACCGATTATGTAACGATTGCGCTGAACGCCCTCAAGAGCGAGTCAGATATTTCTATCGTCTCTGCGACCTTGATGCAGATCGATACCGCAATTTGGGCGTATGCAAATCCTGCAAAGCGCGATGCACTTCGCGCCCACGTTGGACAGTCTGTTGAAGCACTTCTTGATGCGTCTGCACCAGGAAGTGATCATCAGATGGCATTTGCTCGTGCATTCGCTAACTTTGCATTCACACCTGCACAGTTCGATCGCATCAAGGCAATTCTCGATGGATCAATCAATGGCCTAGTTATTGATGCTGAAATCCGTTGGTACATCTTTATCTGCGGAGTAAAGCGTGGCGTCTTCGGTACTGCTGAGATCCAGGCCGAATCGAAGAAGGATGAAACTGCTCACGGAAAGCAGTACACCGCACGTGCCAATGCATCCTTACCAAGTAAAGATGCGAAGTCGAATGCGTTTAATTCGATCATCACAGATAATCTTTCGAACACAATCCATTCCTATACCTGTCTTGGATTCAACGAGAATATCCACCACGAAGTTCTTGCAGACTTTGTTGATCCTTACTTCGATTCAATGCTCAAGGTTTGGGAAACAAAGGGCTATGAGATTGCTGAAACAACAGCGACGCTTCTTTTCCCAACATGGGTGATTACTCCGGAAACACTTGCCAAGACAGAACACTGGCTTAACGTGACCGGCAAAGATGCTGCAAATTCACTACGTCGTGCAATCACAGAAGGTCGTGATGCAATGGCTCGAGCGCTTAAGGCTCGTGCTGCAGATAAGTAAAAGCTATTCGATTGAATCGACGACAGAGCTTGGCTTCTTGCCGGGCTCTGTCTTCTTTTTCTCACGTGTTCCCGCCAACACAAGAACCGTAATGAAGAGAAAAAGACCTACTGGTGTTGCAACAAAGTAAAGAAAGGTTTCAACCGCGGTTAACGGCTCACCTGGCATTACGCCACCTTCAACTGGGGCCATTCCAAAAGCTTGTGCGATCGAACGAATCATGGACTAAGTGTAATTGAGTTAGGCAGTTGCTGCTGCCACACCAAATGGCTCGAGATAAGGAAGCCATTCTGGTTCTGTCCGTCCTGTCCCAAGAATTCGCCAGGCAGAACCGACAGGTTCGCGTGGAAGTGAACGTAATTTCCAACCTAGCTCTTTCAATGATTTATCTGCCTTGACGTGGTTACATTTATGACAGGCTGAGACAACGTTTTCCCAACTATGACTTCCGCCACGAGACCTTGGGATGACATGATCAATAGATGTGGCAGATGCACCGCAATAGACACATCGTCCACCATCGCGAGCAAAAATTGCTCTGCGGGAGAGCGGGATGGCATGGCGATAAGGAATTCGGATAAATTTATTGAGACGAACAACTGATGGAAGTTCTAATTGTCCTGATGCAAAGTGAAGTACTTCACCTGTTGACTCAATCATAGATGCACGCATGTTAAGAACAAGAATGAGGGCGCGACGATCTGAAACAACACCGAGTGGTTCATAGGTTGCGTTCAGCACAAGGCTTCGCGACATCGCTGCTCCAGTTGAGTCAGGCGCGTGGCTCGCGCCGATTGCCCTATCTTGCACCTACTCCCCCCGTCTTCGCAGTATTTAAAGGGTAATTTCTCGTAACCTTTCGCATAACCTTTCAAGTAGATTAGGGCTATGAACGATCAGTTACAGAACGCTCTCGAGTGGATCGGCGGCTCCCCCCTTCGCATCATCGCCGTTATAGCCGGCGCAATTTTCTCCCAGTGGGTGGGGCATCGAGCCATTAATCGTGCCGTGAACCGACTTGCATCGGCAGACCTTCGCCCAGGCCCTGGAACGGCCAACCGCCAGGCAGAACGGGCTCGCACGATCGGTTCAGTTCTGAGATCAATCCTCAATGCCGTTGTATGGATCGTTGCGGCGACAATGATTCTAGGTGAATTCGGATTTAATCTCGGACCAGTTATTGCATCCGCGGGAATCGTTGGTGTCGCAGTAGGCCTTGGAGCACAAACTCTTGTGCGCGATATTCTTTCAGGAATCTTTATGTTGATCGAAGATCAATACGGTGTTGGCGATCGCGTTGATGTTTTAACTATTCAAGGAGTTGTAGAGCGAGTCGGCCTGCGCATTACAACGGTTCGAGCCGATGATGGAACACTCTGGTATATCCGTAATGGCGAGATACTTACTTTAGGTAATGCGTCTAAGAAATAATCTATGACGGTTGATTAACCATCGAATGGGCAGCCATTTCGATATAACTCACTAATTGATTACGATGGATC
>JBIPNL010000125.1:0-3421 GCA_044373255.1 Candidatus Planktophila sp.
CGGTATTCCGACAACTGCTGGATCAAAAATTCTGCAAGGGTGGAAGCCTCAATACGATTCAACAGTTGTCTCAAAGATAAAAGAGGCAGGCGTTGTCATTCTCGGTAAAACCAATATGGACGAGTTCGCGATGGGTTCTTCTACTGAGAATTCTGCCTATGGCCCAACATTTAATCCTTGGGATTTATCGCGCACACCAGGTGGTTCAAGCGGAGGATCTGCAGCCGCAGTAAGTGCATTTGAAGCTCCTCTTGCAATTGGTTCAGATACAGGTGGATCAATTAGACAACCTGCCGCGTTGACCGGCATCGTTGGCGTACGTCCAACCTACGGCGCAGTCTCGCGCTATGGATTAATCGCATACTCATCAAGCCTTGATCAAGCTGGCCCATTCGGTCGAACAGTGTTAGATACCGCTCTCTTACATGATGTGATGGCTGGCCACGATCCAAAGGATGCCACGAGCATTAATGGAAAATTCCCTGATGTAGTCAGCGCTGCGCAAAAGCGCGATGTTAAGGGAATGAAGATCGGCGTTATTAAGCAGCTACAAGGAGAGGGATATCAAAAGGGCGTACAAGCTCGTTTTGATGAATCACTTGAAGTCTTGGCTTCACTCGGTGCGAACATAATCGAAGTTGATTGCCCAAGTTTTGAATACGCTTTAGCTGCCTATTACCTCATTGCTCCATCTGAATGCTCATCTAACTTAGCTCGCTTCGATGCAATGCGCTATGGCCTGCGCGTGGGCGATAGCGATGGCGCATCTGCTGAAGCGGTGATGAGTGCAACTCGTAATGCTGGCTTTGGTCATGAAGTAAAGCGCCGCATCATCCTTGGTGCATACGCTCTTTCATCGGGATATTACGATGCTTACTACGGAAGTGCGCAGAAGATTCGGACACTGATTATTCAAGATTATGCCAAGGCATTTGCTCAGGCTGATGTTCTCGTCTCACCAACTGCACCGACTACTGCCTTTAAAATTGGTGAGAAATCGAATGATCCAATTGCAATGTACTTAGGCGATGTTGCAACAATTCCTGTGAACTTGGCAGGCATTTGTGGCATGAGTCTTCCTGCCGGACTAGCCGATGAAGATGGGTTGCCAGTTGGTTTTCAGATTATGGCCCCTGCCATGTGCGATGACCGTCTCTACAACGTTGGTGGCGCACTTGAAGCAGCTTTGGCATCTCAGTGGGGCGGACATTTGATTTCGAAAGCTCCAGCGTTAGGAGGTAGCAAGTAATGGCTATTTCCTATGATGATGTTGTTGCAAAGTATGACCCTGTATTAGGTCTTGAAGTACACGTCGAACTTAACACCGAGTCAAAGATGTTCTGCTCATGCAGCACAGTATTTGGTGGCGAACCAAACACCCAAACATGCCCTGTCTGCTTGGCTCTTCCAGGTGCACTTCCGGTTGTCAACGCACGTGCAATCGAATCGACAATCAAAATTGGCTTGGCTCTCAACTGCCAGATTGCACCGTATAGCCGCTTTGCTCGTAAGAACTACTTCTATCCAGATATGCCCAAGAACTTTCAGATCTCACAATACGATGAACCGATCTGCTTTGATGGATACGTTGATGTTGAGATCGATACCGATGAAGGCCTGAAAGAATTTCGTATCGAAGTTGAACGCGTTCATATGGAAGAAGACACTGGAAAGTCCTTGCATGTGGGTGGGGCGACCGGGCGTATCCACGGTGCTGATTACTCACTTCTTGATTACAACCGCGCGGGTATTCCACTTGTTGAAATTGTGACGAAGATTGTCCCTGGTACAGGCAAGTACGCACCAGAAGTCGCACGTGCCTATGTGGCCGAACTTCGTGACATCTTGCGCGGACTCGGTGTCTCTGATGTGAAGATGGAGCAAGGGTCACTGCGCTGTGATGCCAACGTCTCGCTCAAACCCATGGGCTCTGATGTTCTAGGTACCCGTTCTGAAACAAAGAATGTGAACTCACTTCGCTCAGTAGAACGCGCCATCCGCGGTGAAATGATTCGCCATGCAGAACTTCTTGATGCTGGCGCAAAGGTGAAGCAAGAGACGCGACATTTTCAGGAAGATACTGGCCTGACACGTTCTGGTCGATCAAAAGAACAAGCCGAGGATTATCGCTATTTCCCAGATCCAGATCTTGTTCCAGTTGCACCTGATGCGGCATGGATTGAAGAGCTGCGTAAAGCTCTTCCAGAACGACCTTCACTTCGCCGAAAGCGTTTAAAGCAAGAGTGGAATGTGCCCGATAAAGAGATGGCCGCAATGGTCAACGCCGATGTTCTCGATATTGTGGAAGCAACAGTTGTGCTTGGAGCTGATCCGACAAAGGCTCGCTCATGGTGGCTTGGCGAAATTTCACGCATTGCAAACGATAAGGAAGTTTCTGTCACAGAGCTTGCGATTACACCAGCGGATGTTGCTGAGATCGTGGCACTTGTAAACAAGGGTGAGCTCACCGACAAACTCGCACGCCAAGTTGTTGAAGGCGTGGTTGCGGGGGAGGGAACCCCTGCAGAGGTTGTGGCAAGGCGTGGAATTAAAGTTGTTAACGATGATGGCGCACTGATGGCAGCTATTGAGAAAGTGTGTTCAGAACAACCTGATACTGCGCAAAAAGTCCGTGATGGTCACATCCCTGCAGCGGGCGCGCTCATTGGCGCAGTCATGAAAGAGACAAAGGGCCAAGCAGATGCCGCGCGGGTGCGCGAACTTCTACTTGGCCACCTAGGTCAAAAGGGTTAGGTCAACCTATTCATTAGTGAGCAATCACGCCTTCAGTTTCAACGAGTGAATCTTTACCAATATTGATAAAGAAGAAGAGAACGACTGCTCCCGCAAATAGAAGTGCAGCGCTTACCGTAAATGCCACTGTATATCCGTGTGTCATGCCATATGGATAGAGCTTTTCTGCGAGTCCAGGAACGGTTATTCCTACCTCTTTGTTTGCCGTGATATGTGCGACCGCGGCAGTTGCTGCAACGGTATTGAGCAGTGCGGTACCAAGTGATCCACCTACTTGCTGACTGGTGTTGATCATGGCACTGGCAACACCTGTGTCGCGATTGCCAACACCATGGAGCGCTGTTGATGTCAAAGGAATAAAGACCAGGGCCATTCCCGAACTCATGATGAGAAGTGATGGAAGAACATGGGTGGCATATGAAGTCTCAGGTGTAATTTGAGTGAGCATTAATAATCCAATACCGGCAAAGATAAGTCCTGGAACCATCAATGGCTTTGGCCCAAACTTTGGCAGCAACTGCGATGCAACTCCGGCGAAGATGATGATTCCTGCGGTAAATGGCAAGAATGCAAAACCAGATTTCAACGGTGTGTATCCGAGGACTATTTGGAGGTAGAGACCGAGGAATAGGAACATCGAGAACAAGCCCGCACCGACAATAAGCGA
>JBIPNL010000020.1:0-13753 GCA_044373255.1 Candidatus Planktophila sp.
ATTATTGCCTTCATGCTCTGCTCATTTCTTGCCGTCATATCGGGAATTTTTAATGCCAGTCGCGTGGGCGCAGTTGAAGCAACGGCCGGAAAAGCGATTGTGCTTTCAGGCGTTGCAGCAGCAGTCGTTGGTGGCGTAAGCCTCTTCGGCGGCCGTGGTCGCTTGATTCATGCAGCAGTCGGTGCGCTGGTGATCGCAATCATCGATAACGGTCTTGGCCTTCTCGGTCTACCAGCTGGAATCAACTTCCTCGTTACTGGTGGAGTCTTGATCATGGCTGCAACTGTTGATGCAGTATCGCGAAAGCGAACATCCTCGTCACGTTAATCAGAAGCGATGAGTCGGTTTAGCCCTTGACTCCCATGAGGTGCTCAAGAGCTAGCTGATCGAGAGCTTCATAGTGATATCCACGAGCTCCGGCAGCTTCGATATCAAAGCTATCGGCATCCGTGAGTGACTTCCATGTCTCGCCTTTTGCAAGAGTTGGTTCTGTCAGCCCAGGAATATTGGAATTCTTCATAGCGGCAATCACGCGTGGATCGCTACGGAAAGCAAGTGCGCGCTCTTTCAGTAAAAGATAGGTGCGCATATTTGCTGTTGCTGATTCCCAGACACCCTTATCGCTTTCTGTGCGAGCTGGCTTGTAATCAAAGTGCTTAGGTCCTGAGTACTTATGGCTTTCCAGTAGATCCACAAGGAAGAAGGCTGATTTGAGATCACCATGGCCAAAGACAAGATCCTGATCGTACTTTGGACCATGTTGTCCATTGAGATCAATATGAAAGAGCTTGCCATGCCAGAGCGCTTGCGCAATTCCATGAACAAAGTTCAGTCCCGCCATCTGCTCGTGACCTACTTCAGGATTAACGCCCACCATCTCTGGTCGATCAAGTGAGTTGATAAATGCAAGTGCGTGTCCGATTGTTGGCAAGAACATATCGCCACGAGGTTCATTTGGCTTTGGTTCAAGTGCAAATTTAATTGAGTACCCATTATCTGCGACAAAATCACCAAGCACGTTAAATGCTTCGCGGAAGCGATCAAGTGCTACATATGCATCTTTTGCACCATCTGATTCAGCGCCTTCACGTCCACCCCAAAAGACATATGTCTCTGCGCCAAGATCTACCGCAAGTTCAATATTGCGCATTACCTTGCGAATGGCATAGCGGCGAATATCGCGATCATTAGATGTGAATGCTCCATCCTTAAAGACTGGATGTGTAAAGAGATTTGTTGTCACCATAGGAACTTTCATTCCGGTCTCAGCAAGCGCCTTCTTAAATCGGTCGATATGTGCGTGGCGATCTGAGTCATTGCTTCCAAATGGGATCAAGTCATCATCATGAAAGGTCACTCCATAAGCGCCTCGAGCTGCGAGTTCGTTAACGGTGCGTACGGGATCAAGCGGTCCGCGCGTCGGATCTCCGAAGGGATCGCGCGCCTGCCAACCGACGGTCCAGAGGCCGAAGGTGAATCTATCTGCTGGGCTTGGCGTAATGGACATGGTTTTCTCCCGTGGTCGTGAGTGGCGCTTGTATCAGTTTGGAGCAAAGGCGAACTTACCCGTAACCTAGGCCAATAGCCACAGGATTGAAATAACAATTCTGTGTCGAACATTATTTGTACGGCAACGAAAGTCGCTCTTTTGCGGGAGTGGTGAAATGGCAGACACGCAGGTCTTAGGAACCTGTGTCTTCGGACGTGCGGGTTCAAGTCCCGCCTCCCGCACCAGTATTACCGGTTTAACCGTTTTCCAATGTGAGTTGAGTGAAAATTATGGCAAAACCTTCAAGGGCGAAAGTTAAAAAATTACAATCCGAGGCGATGGCTGCTGCCGTTGCTCGTCGTGCTGAAAAAGCTGCCAGTAAATCTGCGACCACTCGTGGAGAAGCAGAGCATGATCCATATTCTGAAGTCGATCAGGAATGGCTTGCGATGGGAATTAGCGCACCTGCTCGACGTGCACTTATCGACGAAGGTTTCTACACGATTTCAGATCTTCGTAAAGCATCTCTAGCAGCACTTAAAGAGCTGCATGGAGTAGGCCCAAATGTGATTCGCATTCTGGTCTCAGAGATGAAGAAGAACGATATTCAATTCAGAAGTAAGTAAGAGTAAGAATTAATCGCTCTCTTGTTTTACTAAAATATTTGCAACTGCATGGCCTATCAGTGCACCAATGAGCTGGGCGGCAATAAAGACTGGTACTGAGGCTATTGCGATTCCGGAGAAGCTATCTGTCAGTGATCGACCAAGAGTGATCGCAGGATTAGCAAAACTGGTAGATGATGTGAAGATATAGGCTCCGCCGATCCATAGTGGAACAAGCCAGAATGCGTTCTCGCCTCTTCCTTGATTCTTGGCGATAAAGATTGTGGCGACGAGCCCAGCAGTTGCAACTATTTCACTAAGAAATAACCAGCTTCCATCGCGGTTGCTATTCGATGGGTCAATCAAGGTGCGATTGAAGAGAGCGTGAGCAAGAATTGCACCCGATGCGGCGCCAAGAATTTGCACCACAGAAAATGTGAGAAGGTGAAGCGCCGATAACTCTCTGCGCAGAAATGCCACCAAAAGAACTGCTGGATTGAAGTAGGCACCACTTACTGGTGCAAGGAGCCAGATCACCAGCGCAAGAATGAGAACGGTGGCAAAAGTATTTACCAGCAATTGCAGAAGAACGTCACGAGTAAGTGTTTGCGCCATGATTCCCGAACCAACTACGGTCGCGGTAATGAGTCCTGTACCTAAAAATTCTGCCAGGTGCGCGCGTAACCTCATCTGATTAGCCTAGTAGCTCTGCCAGTAACGCTTCAACGCGCGCCTTGATCTCATCTCGAATAACTCGAACGCTTTCAATCCCCTGTCCTGCTGGATCATCGAGTACCCAATCTTCATAACGCTTGCCCGGATAGAAGGGGCAGACATCGCCACAACCCATTGTGATCACTGCATCTGATTGCTCAACAGCGCCATTAGTAAGGACCTTTGGTGAGTTTTTTGAAATATCAATGCCGACTTCTGCCATCGCCTCAACTGCTATGGGATTAATGGAATCTTTTGGAGCTGATCCAGCAGAGAGAACTTCCACTCTCCCTTGACCGAGGTGAGTCATAAATCCTGCAGCCATCTGCGAGCGACCCGCATTATGTACGCAGACAAAGAGAACACTTGGCTTTGTAGGAGTCTGTTCAGTAGGAGTCTGTTCAGTAGGAGTCATCATGGCAATGAAGGTACATCTCGACTATGAATGATCGGTGAACGTGAAGTTAAGTTCACCCTCAATTGAGAAATGAGAGCCCAACCAGCAGCGCGCCAATCACAGTCACTACAGTCATTCCGACTCGACTAGCTAAGAATGAATCGAGCGGTTTAATGAAAGTCATGAGGATAACCAATACGCCAGGGATAACAATCAAGAGCGAACGCGTTACAACGTCAGCATCATTATTTTGATATTGCCAATTGATCAGACCTAGGGCAATTAATAGATATCCGCCCATGCGATAGTTATTGCGCACTATGTTATTCATTATTTTCCATCCCAGATTGCGATTTCTTCGGCGAAGGTATCTAACCCCATTGGGCCAATGCGAAGTGCGTGTGCATGGAATTTCTTCAATGAGAATTCTGCGCCTAATCGCTTCTTCGCATTTTCGCGAGCCGCAATCCATTCGCGCTCTCCAACTTTGTAGGAAATTGCTTGTCCTGGCCAGCCTAGGTAACGATCGGTCTCACTCGTTGCGCTGCCTTCATCAAGCAAGGCTTTATTCATGAGCGCTTCACGGCCAGAGACTGCATCCCATACGCGGCCATTTTCATCTGTGTAACCAAGGTGCATTCCGATATCAATAACAATACGTGTAGCGCGAAGTGCTTGTGCTGAAAGAAAGCCCATCTCGATACCTGGTTCGTCAAAGGCTCCAAGGTCATCCATAAAGCGCTCTGCATATAACGCCCACCCTTCGCCATATCCACTGATCCACGCACCAAAGCGTTGGAAACGTGAGAGGCGATCGCGCTCAATCACAGATGTTGCAATCTGTAAGTGATGACCTGGAACTGCTTCGTGATACCAGGTGGATGCAAGGTGCCACCAAGAAACTTCATCTTTGCCCATCAACGGTAGCCATGTTGTGCCAGGGCGAGATAGATCCTCACTTGGCGGCATGTAATAAGGGGCAGACGCGCTTCCTTCAGGTGCAATACGCGCATCGCAGAATTTCATTCGATCATCAATATCAAAGTGTGTACCATCCATTTGTGCAACAGCTACTTGTGTGAAATCAAGGAGCTTCTTGATGATGGCTTCTTTTCCGTGAATTTTGTATTCGGGAGCATTATCCAAATAATCTGCAACTTCTCGCAGAGTCTTAGCATCTGGCTTGATCTTTGCAGCGACTTTCCACATGCGCGCATTTATCTCGGCGAGATCCTTAAGTCCCCACTCGTACGTAGCGCGCAAATCTAGATTGGCACCGGTGTAATAACGTGCCCACACGGCATAACGCTCGGCACCAACTGCGTCATTGGGAGTAGCTAGAGCCATATATGTACCGCGCAGATAGCGAGCCGTCTCTGCCGAAGACTTAGCTGCTGATGTGGCCGCTTCATGAATTGCTGGGTACTTTCCATCAGGATCAAACGTTGTGGCCATGCCTGCATATCCGCCATCGGCATATCCCTCGAGTTGCTTTGCGATGCCATCGATCTGACGTTGGGCTACCGTCTTGCCTTTCTTTGCCAAAGTATCAATTGTTGATATCCAACTGAGGTGGGCTTTTTCTACCGCCAAGAGACGCTTTGCAATGTTATCGAAATCTTCTGCACTTTCCGTTGGCATCATCTCAAAAACTTGGCGGATGTCAGCAGGAGGTGATGTAAGAACGTTAAATGAGATGTGTGATTCAAATGAATCATGTAATTGAAGGCTTGATGTGAGACGCTCGTGCATCACTGATTTTGCTACGCGGTCGATCTCATCAATGGGCGTCAGTGCAGCGAGCTCGGCCAGCGTTTTGCGCGTTAAATCTGCTTCGACTGCTCTGCCGGCGATTGAAAAATCATCGAGTTGGTCATTGAGATCGGTGATTCCTAAGTAGGTGGAACTCATCGGACTCAGCCGCGCAGATTTTTCAACGTATGAATCAGAGAGAGCAAATATTGGTGAGCGATGTGAAGTCATTGCGCGATCCTATATTTAAAAGTATAAAAAAGTAAGGGTGAGCGCTTGCGCGCCCACCCTTACTTACTACTCACTGCAGTTAATTAGTGATCTGCAGCCATTCCTTCGGCATGTGACTTCATGCGTGCGATCTTCAAGATTGTAAGACCGAATACGCACTTAGCCAATACGTCTGCGATTGTGTATCCAAGCTGAATCGCCACAAATGAATCAGCGCCAGCATCGCCCCAAACGTTGAAGCAGTACGCAATTGGATATACGCCCCATGTTGCAATCAGAAGAAGACGCAGATTCTTTACAGTTGCTGCAACTCCTGCTGGCTGACGATCAAGGGATTTGGTGAGCTCTACGAAGAGTACGTAGAGAATGTAGATGAATGGAAGTGTTGAAAGAACACCGTAAAGAATCTGGTCACCCTTCGCTGATGCGATTTCACCTGGATATCCAAGTGCGATCATCGCAGCAGATGCTGGAACAAGACGCATGATGAGTGACTTTGACACTGTCGCTGCAAGAGCAAGAACTGCAACTACCTCAACGAGAAGTAGTGGAACAGTTAATAGCCAGTCAACGTAGCGATATGCCTCGTTAAATGATCCTGGCTTACCTGAAAGGTCTACAGTCAATCCACCCTTTGATGCTTCTGAGAAAGAGTTGAAAATTCTCCAGTAGTGGTATGCCGCGATGAATGTAACCATCGATGACATTACGAGAGCGTTGCGATACTTAGGAAGTACGCGTGCCTGTGACACAAGTGTGTAGACAGTACATGCGAGCATAGAAACTAATCCAAACGAGAAAACGTTATAGACAAGGTTCCATTGGTTTTGATCTAAAGTAACCATGTAAAAGATCCTCCGTGGGGCCTCTTATTAAGCTCCATCGACCGGGCGGCCTCTGGAATCGTGGAACCGGTGCCGTCCTCGAGGAACCTCACCGATAATCGATAGGTCTGATTGTGAACCTGTTGAGATGACTTTGCACCTATATCAGGACATATTTTCCAACAATTTCTAAACTTATTTTCTATTACACGCTCAGCATCACCCGGTTTTCCTGACCTGGGCAGGGTTCCCCCCTTTGTGGTCATCACTGGTCAGCCCCAAAGCCAGGCAAGATCGTTACTGTTATCGACATGGCTATCAGTGAGACCACAGAAAGACCTGCGTCGCCTCCCCCAAAGTTACGCGGGTGGTTTCATCTCGGCGCTACGCCAGCCGTCTTCGCCGCATCGCTTGTGCTCTTTATTTTGAGCAAGGAGTCCCTTAAATTTTCAGTGGCGCTCTATTCCCTGACTGCGATCACACTCTTTAGCGTCTCTGCGATCTATCACCGTGTTCCCTGGTCGCCGGCGAAAAAGAAGTTCTGGCGCCGCTGGGATCATGCCAATATCAACCTGCTCATCGCTGGTTCCTATACGCCATTTGCAATGACTCTCCTGGAAGGGCGCGATCGGACGATCTGTTTAAGCGTTGTCTGGATTGGCGCACTGGTTGGCGTTGCCATGCGCATCTTCTGGGTCGGCGCCCCGCGCTGGCTCTATGTCATTAACTATCTTGCCTTGGGCTGGGTCGCCGTTTTCTACACCCCACAACTCTATAAAGAAGGTGGGCTCTGGGTATTGATCCCAATTCTATTGGGCGGGCTCTTGTATTCGGTCGGTGCGATTTTCTATGCCCTTAAAAAGCCAGGCGCGCATGCTAAATACTTTGGTTTCCACGAGCTCTTCCATGTTTTTGTGCTGGCAGCGTGGATTTCGCAATACCTAGCAGTCTCATTCGCTATCTATCGAGCCTAGCCCTACGCCTGATTTAATCTCACCCCTGCGCACTTTTGGAGATTCCATGCGGTGCCCTAATCTATAGCCATGGCAAACGAGAAGAGCACCTTTCTAAATTGGGTCGGATTTAAAGAGGGCGAAACGTCAACACAAAATTCTGTTGATCGTATCCGCGAACTCGAAGCCCAGTTATCTGACTTGCGCTCGCGTCGTGACATCACTTCGCTCAGCAAAGAAGAGTTTGAAATCTTGGCAACAGAAACCGCCATGGTGATGATCAAATCTGCACAGGCGCGTGAACAGAAAGCTTCTTCTTCGGCCGAGCGTTTAGTAAGCGAGGCGAGCAAGACTGCTAGAGAAGCACTTGAATCTGCCGAAACAAAGGCACGAGCACTTCTTGCAGGTGCTGAAGCACGTGGTCGCAAGTACATCACCACCGCCGAAGGTGAAGCTGAAGATATAATTTCTCAGGCAACTGCAGATGCTCAAGCACTCGTCGATGAAAAACGACGCGAGGTAACTGCGTTAGCTCTGGCGGCACGGCGCGAAGGCGAGCGAATCATTTCTGAGGCGCATAACGAAGTGATCGAATATCGCCAGTGGTTATCGCAAGTGATCTCAGAAGCCGAACGCCTTCACCGCATTCAAACGCAATCTCTCCAAGCTGCCGAGACGGCGATTGCACAAGGTCGCACAAGTCTTGAAACGGCATTCTCTCGTCTGAATGATTTGCAGACTAAGGTCTCAGAAAACTTGCGAGAAGATGGCGGGCTCTTGCCACAACTTCCTAAGAAAGTTGTAAGTCAGCGGACCAAGCCAGCTATTGAAGCTCCACAGAAAAAGAGTGCTCCAAAAAAGAGCGCGAAGAAATCTCCTACCAAACGTAAGTAGACGAGATGGCTACCACTAGAGGTATCCAGCACATTCCTGCAATCGACGGCTTACGTGCCGTTGCAGTTACTGCCGTAATTTTCTATCACTTAGGTTTTTCTTGGATACCCGGTGGATTCCTTGGCGTTGATTTGTTCTTTGTGATCTCTGGATACGTCATCACGCGTCTACTTCTTGATTCAATTGAGCGAAGTGGTGGATTAGACCTACGAGGTTTCTACAAAGCCCGCGCTCGACGATTGCTGCCACCGATGATCTTTATGATCGTGGTGACAGGTTTCTACATCACGATTTGGGCGCAAGATTCTGTACGACGATTTGTTACAGATGTGCCCTTTGCGCTGACCGGCACTATCAATTGGTGGCTGGTGGCAAAAGAGCAAGATTACTTTGAAGCAATCGGCAGACCTCCTCTTTTGCAGCATACATGGTCACTCGCCGTTGAATCTCAGTTCTATCTTGTCTGGCCAATCATCCTCTTACTTGTACTTAAGCGCTTTGGTAAAAAAATCATTCCCTTCGCCGCGCTCTTGATTGCCCTCGTTTCAGCATCTCTCCTCTTTTATGTCTCCCTCCAGCTCGATGCTTCTAGCGATGTCAGTCATATCTATTTCGGTACAGATACCCATAGCGTCGGCCTCTTTCTTGGGTCAGCACTTGCCGTTAGCTGGATTCCACAGAACTTCAAGAGCGAGGTAAGTAAGCGAGCTCAGAACTTTGTTGATTTTATTGGTGTCTTTGGCCTTATCGGAATTCTTGCTTCATTCTTGCTCATTGATGAAAGCTCACCCACTGCCTATAAAATTGCATTTCCACTCGCTGCAATATTTGGCGTAGCGATCATCACCTCAATTGTTCATCCTGCGTCACGATTTGCACCGATTTTGCAGAACCGAGTACTTCTATGGGTCGGAGAGCGCTCGTACGCCATTTACTTGTGGCACTGGGTAGTTTTTCAAATATCTCGTCCAAGCGTGGATATCGAAGGTGAAGATTGGGCACTTATTGCGGTACGAATTCTTATCGTCCTGGCACTTGCTGATATCTCGTTGAAATTAGTTGAGCTCCCAATCAGAAGCGGCGCAGTGGAGTATTGGTTTAAAGGAATGAAGTATCGAACCGCCTCTGTGCGCAAGCAACAGAAAGTACTTGTTATCTCATCTATTTCCATCCTCGTGATCTCACTATCAGCGCTTTCAACCAATGCCGTCATCTCAAGTAATCGCGCAATAGCGGCGCTTGAGGAATCTCTCACAAGTGAACCTGTTGTAAGCGAATCTGTCATAAGCGAATCTGGGACTGCTGTTATCAACCCTTCTCAGGCAATTTGGCTCACTGGCGATTCGGTCATCCTTGGTATTCGTAACGCACTGTCAGAGATTCAACCCATCATCATCGTAAATGCACGGGTGGGGCGACAAGCACCTGAGCTCTTGGAAGAGATGCAGAAAGATCTAGAAAAGGCAGCGGGCGCAACAGTTGTGATGGATCTTGGAAATAATGATCTTCTTCAAGCAGAAACGGTCCGAGCGATTTTCGCTCTAGCCAAGGAGAGCCCTCGCATCGTCGTTGTAAATACTGCCGTGCCACGCCCCTACAAAGATCCGAATAATCAGATTATTGAAGAGGTCGCTCGAGAGTTTTCAAATGTGAGAGTTGTTGATTGGAATGAAATCTCGAAAGATCATCCAGAGTATTTCGCCCCTGATGGTGTCCACTTAGTTCCTACTGGGGTCACTGCTTATGTGATGGCGATTAATGAGGCGCTCAAATAAAAAACCCGCACCATCTCTGATGCGGGTTTTTAACTACTTCGATTTATTCGAATACACCACTAAACCCAAAGGCATTTCCAACCGCTTCTTGTCCATCTGCGTAAACAGATGAAACGCGGAATGAAGTCTCTCCGCTTGAATCAGTCTTTGAGAAATCGATAGAGAGTTGATCTGAAGGAACTTCAGACTTGACTGCCCACTCGCCACGATTAACGCGAATTTCAACTTTGTAGCCGGTCAATCCTGCAGAAGCAGTAGGAGCTTTCCAAGAAATTGTCATCACGCTCTTGGCTGAATCTTTCCAATTACCGACAGCCTGTGGTCCTTCAACATCCGTCACAGGAGCTGATGTGGCTTCCTCTGTTGGTTCAGCTGATGGCTCTTCTGCTGGTTCCTCGCTTGCAGTAGCAGATGCTGCAGGTGTTGGAGCAGGTGCTGCATCATCACTCTCGCTATCTGGGCGAGTAATCACTAGTACTGCGAGCAAAATAATGGCAACAATAATTGCGATAAGTACCTTGCCTGATGCTCCTTGCTTAGGAGCTTCCTTTGGCTTACTTGTCTGTGCCGCAGGTGTTGCGACGTTACGTGAAGCTGGCTTTGGAGCTGTACTCACATCTACGCGACCGGCACCTACTGATGATGGAACTGGTGGAATAACAATCGATGAGGCAGATGCTGCACGCTTCTTCACTGCAGATTTCTTCACTGCAGATTTCTTAGCGGCGCTCTTCTTCACAGCAGATTTTTTAACGGCCTTCTTTGCCGTCTTCTTTACTGCACTTTTCTTAGCAACAGATTTTTTGGCAACAGACTTCTTTGCTGTGCTCTTTTTAGCGGCTGTCTTCTTGACAGCAGGCTTCTTCTTTGCGGCTGTCTTCTTGACAGCAGGTTTCTTCTTAACGGCCACGATCACTCCTTGCTTTGGGTAGTCCTAGTTTAGCCTAGCCCTGCGACCATTTTTCTTACATGCGGTGCGATTGCCCTCAGAGCTTTACCGCGATGGCTGATTGCATCTTTCTCCGCCGCACGCATCTGTGCACTGGAAATAAGTAAACCTTGAGGCTGAAAGATGGGATCGTAGCCAAAACCATTATCACCCACTGGGTGATCTAGCAGAGTGCCGTAAAAGCGACCCTCCTCGCAATGGCTCGTGCCATCCGGGAGAACTATCGCTGCAACGCAGATGAAATATGCAGACCTGTCGCTGCCCTTCACATCCTTTACCTGAGCAAGAACTTTCTGCAGATTTGCTTCATCATCTCCGTGCCTGCCTGCCCAGCGCGCAGAAAAGATTCCAGGATCTCCCCCCAGTGCATCAACGCAGAGTCCGCTGTCATCTGCAATAGCTGGTAACCCGGTTGCTCTGCACATCTGGCTCGCTTTAAGGAGTGCATTCTCTTCGAAAGTCTTGCCGGTCTCTTCTACATCATGGGTATCAGGGAATTGATCAAGGCCAACAAGATCAATTTCACCTGGTGCTATCGCTTCAAGAATACGATGAAACTCTTCAATTTTGCCCTTGTTTCGCGTTGCAAGAAGAAGTCGCTTCACGGATCACAATTACTTCGCTAAAGCTTGGCTTTGTAGTCGAGTCAGATCAGCACATCCAGCGACAGCGAGATCAAGTAGTGAATCAAGGAGAGCGCGATCAAATGGTGCACCTTCAGCAGTTCCCTGCACTTCAATGAATCTGCCGTCACCGCTGCAGACAACATTCATATCTGTTTCCGCGCGCACATCTTCTTCATAACAGAGATCGAGCATCGGAACTCCATCAATAATTCCAACACTTACTGCAGCAACCGAGTCAGCAAGTGGTTTTGCCGTTGCCTTGATGTGGCCTTGCGATTGCGCCCATGCGATTGCATCAGCAAGAGCAACGTAGGCACCAGTGATTGCAGCGGTGCGTGTTCCACCATCAGCTTGTAATACATCGCAGTCGATGACAATTGTGTTTTCACCCAACTGAGCGACATCAATAATTCCTCGGAGGGATCGACCGATCAGACGTGAAATTTCTTGCGTACGTCCGCCAAGTTTTCCTTTAACTGATTCGCGATCAGAGCGTGTGTGGGTTGCGCGAGGAAGCATGGAATATTCAGATGTGACCCAACCTTTTCCAGAATCCTTAAGCCATCGAGGAACTCCTGGGGTAAATGATGCAACACAGAGAACTCTAGTCTTACCAAATTCAACGAGTACGGATCCTTCGGCATGATCTAACCACCCACGAGTAATTTTGATCTCGCGTAATTCACTGTTGGTGCGTCCGTCGATGCGTGTCATTTTTTCCCTATTCGTAGAAGGTGGTGGATCTAGAGTTCCTGATGCTTCACGTGAGTCACTTCTGGTCCCAAGAAGCGGCGGGCCAATACTTCAAAGCTCTTTGAATCCCCAGTTGCTAAGAATGCATGTTCAGCAGGGCCAGCGGTAGAGCTTCGCAATTGATCGCTCTCAACCAAGGTGCGATAGAGATCTTTTGCTGTCTCCTCGGCACTGGAAACGAGCGAGACTCCATTTCCAACTACGTAGGAGATGACGCCGGTTAATAATGGGTAGTGAGTACAACCAAGAACCAGAGTGTCGACATCCGCATCGATAATCGGCTGAAGATATGTGCGAGCAATCTCTGTGATCTCAGCTCCAGAAGTTTCGCCTCGTTCGACAAATTCGACAAATCTCGGACATGCCACATCTGTAATCTCAAGTTGTGGTGCTGCTGCAAATGCATCTAGATAAGCTCTGGAATCAATAGTCGTTGCAGTACCAATGACACCAATACGGCCGGAACGTGTTGCTGCAACCGCTCGGCGAACCGCCGGTTGAATAACTTCAATAACAGGAATTGAATACCGCTCGCGCGCATCACGAAGCATTGCAGCGCTGGCAGTATTGCAAGCAATAACAACTGCCTTCACACCTTGATCAACCAGGAAATCAATTGTTTCTAAAGCGAAATCTCGAACTTCTGCAAGCGGTCTGGGTCCATATGGTCCGCGCGCGGTATCACCGATGTAAATAGTTGATTCATTCGGAAGCTGATCAAGAATTGCACGTGCGACTGTTAAGCCGCCGACTCCAGAATCAAAGATGCCAATTGGTGCCGAGCTCATGCCCAAAGGGTACCTTCTAATCCCTCCGTCGCTTCGTCTACATTGGAACCATAAACGCCTGTCGAGAGATATTTCCATCCCCCATCGCAGACGATAAAGGCTATATCTGCGCTCTTTCCTTCGCGAACGGCCTCGTTACCGATTGCAATCGCTGCATGCAAAATTGCACCCGTTGAAATTCCTGCAAAAATTCCTTCTATATCAAGCAGATCGCGCACTCGACGTACAGAATCTTCGGCTCCAACAGAAAAGCGTCGTGTGAGTACTGATGCGTCGTAGAGCTCTGGCACAAATCCTTCATCAATGTTTCGAAGACCGTATACCAATTCACCGTAGCGCGGTTCTGCAGCAATTATTTGAATATCGGGATTCTGCTCGCGCAAGTATCTGCCTGCACCCATCAATGTTCCTGTTGTTCCAAGCCCTGCAACAAAGTGAGTGATTGTCGGTAGATCTGCAAATATTTCGGGCCCGGTTGAATTGTAATGAGCCGCACTATTTGCTGGGTTTCCATATTGATAGAGAAATACCCATTCTGGATTAGCGAGTGAAAGTTCTTTTGCTACTCGCACAGCTTCATTTGATCCACCCGCAGCCGGGGAAGAGATGATCTTTGCTCCCCACATTTCGAGTAACTGTCTGCGTTCAGGACTTGTGTTCTCTGGCATGACACAAATCAAGTGATAGCCGCGAACCTTCGCCGCCATAGCGAGCGAAATTCCAGTGTTGCCACTTGTGGGTTCTAAAATTGTTGAGCCGGGTTTTAACTCTCCACTGGCTTCTGCGGCATCAAGCATGGATAGCGCTGCTCGATCTTTGATTGAACCAGTTGGATTACGATCTTCTAGCTTGGCCCACAAACGTACTTGTGGTGATGGAGAAAGTCGTGGAAGTCCAACTAAAGGAGTATGCCCAACTGAGTCGGCGAGTGAATCAAAACGCGCCACTTACTTAACCGCCAGCAACTGCAGGCAAAATAGTTACAGAATCACCATCTTTAAGT
>JBIPNL010000126.1:0-3363 GCA_044373255.1 Candidatus Planktophila sp.
ATCGCGTTCGCGATCACTGAAGGCATATTCGACAGGATCTTTTCCGCCCCACTTTAATTTATAGAGTGGTGGTTGGGCGATATAGACGAAGCCACTTTCAATGAGTGGGCGCATAAAGCGAAAGAGCAATGTGAGTAAGAGTGTGCGGATGTGCTGTCCATCAACATCAGCATCGGCCATCAAAATAATTTTGTGATAGCGAAGTTTCTGGATATCGAAATCATCGTGAATACCTGTACCGAGTGCGGTAATGAGCGCTTGAACTTCATTGTTCTGTAAGACGCGATCGATACGTGCTTTTTCAACGTTAAGAATTTTTCCACGGATAGGTAAGACTGCTTGGTTACGCGAGTCACGTCCGCCTTTTGTTGAGCCGCCAGCAGAGTCGCCCTCAACAATGTATAGCTCGCACTTTTCTGGTTCAGTCCACTGACAGTCAGCGAGCTTGCCCGGCATTCCGCGTCCTTCAAGTAAACCTTTTCGATTTCGGCTTAGATCACGGGCTTTTCTCGCTGCTACGCGCGCTGCTGCAGCATCAATGCTTTTTCGAACAATATCTTTACCTTCACTTGGATTGGCTTCAAACCATTGTGCTAAGAATTCATTGACAGCTTTCTGGGTAAATGATTTTGCTTCAGTGTTACCAAGTTTTGTCTTTGTCTGTCCTTCAAATTGTGGTTCTGCTAATTTTAAAGAGACGATGGCTGTTAAACCTTCTCGAACATCATCTCCAGTTAGGCGATCTTCTTTCTTTTTAATAAACCCTTGCTCTTCTCCAAATTTATTAACAATTGATGTGAGCGCTGTTCGGAAACCTTCTTCGTGTGTTCCACCTTCGTGTGTATGGATTGTGTTGGCGAAGGTGTAGACAGATTCAGAAAATCCGGTATTCCACTGCATGGCAACCTCAAGGCTGACTTTTAGCTTCTTATCTTCTGCCTCGATATAGATGATTGATTTATGTTGTTCACCGCGTGTGGAGTTCAGGTGTTTAACAAAGTCAGCGA
Organism: Candidatus Planktophila sp.; assembly: GCA_044373255.1. Taxonomy (GTDB): domain Bacteria; phylum Actinomycetota; class Actinomycetes; order Nanopelagicales; family Nanopelagicaceae; genus Planktophila. Next base: position 1,008 of record JBIPNL010000126.1, read on the forward strand.
TTCCGCCTTGATATTGATACCTGACTGTAAGCGCCTCGCCTTTGTCGTCAACGTGTCCAGGGCGAAGGTCTGTGAGGGTAAGAATTAATCCGCGATTAAGGAATGCCATTTCACGAAAACGGGTAGAGAGAATTTCGAAAGAGAAATCTGTTGTCTCAAATATTTCTGCTGCTGGCCAGAACTGCACGGTTGTTCCAGTGCGCGTTGATGCTTCGCCTTTTTCAACCGGCGCATTCGGTACGCCAAGTTTGTAGCTTTGGCGCCAGATAAAACCATCTCTGTGAACCTCGACCGTTAAATCTGAGCTGAGTGCGTTAACGACAGAGACTCCAACGCCATGTAATCCACCTGATACTGAATAACCACCGTCGCCGAATTTTCCGCCTGCGTGTAACACTGTCAGTACAACTTCAAGTGCTGGCTTCTTCTCGACTGGGTGAATATCTACTGGGATTCCGCGACCGTTGTCGATGACTTGCAACGAGCCATCTTTCATAATCGTGATATTTACTTCGGTGCAATATCCGGCGAGCGCTTCATCAACTGCGTTATCGACGATTTCGTAGACCAGGTGGTGGAGCCCTCGTTCACCGGTTGAGCCGATATACATTCCGGGGCGCTTTCGGACCGCGGCCAGGCCTTCTAGGACAGTGATCGAACTGGCGTCGTATCCGCCGTTTTTTTCGCTCACGTAAAACTCCTAAAAACTCTGTATGGGGCTACAGGGGTCTTTTCCCTCGAAGCAAGCCAATATCCTATCGCGGAATCAACGACGGTAATCTCCGAATAAGCCCTAGGGTGGGGATTAGAGAAGCGATCTCGCGCGGGGTGAGGGTACCTAGTGGGTTTGGGGAGTTGAGCGCTTTCTAGCCGTAGGTATCTCGCGGGCCGCGCGCACCTCGAATAGTGCGGATGCCCTTCTTCCATGATGGCGCCGTGGGTCCGGTAAAACGCAGGGATTCCACCAAAGCTCCCGGGGCGCTTGCCGTGATGGTGGCAAGTAATTGATCCTGCACTGCCTGTAGTTGTGTTGCCCATGCGGTGGATGAACATTGAATAAGGAGCGCGCCATCGTAAATTGAAATTGGAGTTGTATGTGTTGCAACATCACTTCCGACAATGTTCTCCCATTGCACAAAAAGATTTCCTTCAGCTAAACCTGACTCCCACTGTCTATGAGTCACTAGGTTTTCTAGCACATCGCTGATGAGGGTGGGATCTCCTGGTTTAGATCTCTCTTCAACAATTTCAGTTTTTTTCTTCTTGATAAAACCTGTCTTATAGGTGCGGAACAGTTCGAGGGCTAGATCAACTTTCTTTGAGGTCATAGTTGCACCCCTGCCTTTGTGACAGTTCCTGGCGATACATAGAAACGTTCAGTGAGTAACTCCGGTGGTAGATCACTTTCTACTGCAGCGGTGATAAATGTTTGTTCTGCTATTTGTGTTACCGCCACTAGCTGTGCACGCCTTGCAGTATCTAGTTCTGCAAAAATATCATCGAGGATCAAAATCGGGTGTGATCCCTCTTCTTGTAATAAATTAAATGCGCCGATGCGAAGTGAGATTGCTATCGACCAAGACTCACCGTGGCTGGCATATCCTTTTGCTGGAAAATCCCCTAGGTGTAGATGAAGATCATCGCGATGTGGGCCTACAAGGCTGACTCCGCGATCTATTTCGTTTCTTGCGACCTCTGCTTGTTTTGCTGTTAAGACCGCAAGGTTATTTTCGAAGCTATGCGATAACTCATCCGTTGGTGATTTGTAGGCAATCGACGCGGTTTTGACTTCATTTAAGTTGGCGTAATTCTGGGTGACAAAAGGGTTGAGTTTTTCAACCAGTTTTATTCGCTCTGCCGTTAACTCTGCCCCTAATTTAATGAGTTGTTCTGTCCATGGAAGCAGTGCGTTTTCGGGGGCGCGTGTTTTTAACAAGGTGTTTCTTTGGCGTAATACGCGGTCGTAATCTGAGATCACACCAGCTAACCGTGGTGTGCGCGTAATAAGTAATTTATCCATGAAATCTCTGCGTTGTGTGGGTTCACCTCTAACCAGGTCTAAATCTTCAGGGGTGAAGTAAATGATTTGTAGTGCGCCAAGGATTTCGCGTTGGGATTTAGTTGGGTTTTGATTGATCCGCGCGCGATTAGCTTTGCTGGCGTTGATTTCAAGGTCAACCGCCAGGGATCTATCGTCGCTGGTGATCTCGGTGCGGATAATCGCTTGATCTCGATCTTTATGTATTAGCGGTGCGTTAGTGGAGACTCGATGCGATGAGAGAAATCCTAGGTAGATAAGCGCTTCAACGATATTTGTCTTACCGCAGCCGTTATTTCCAATAAAGGTATTTACACC
>JBIPNL010000127.1:0-3359 GCA_044373255.1 Candidatus Planktophila sp.
TGCTCTATCCGACTGAGCTACAGGCGCCTGCAGGTGTCGTCTGATTACTATTCTAACGGCTCAACTATTAAGGTGTGACAATGGCTGAATTCATTTACACAATGAAAAAGACGCGTAAAGCGCACGGCGACAAGGTCATTCTTGACGATGTCACCTTAATGTTCCTGCCCGGTGCCAAGATCGGAGTTGTCGGCCCCAATGGCGCCGGTAAGTCAACGGTTTTGCAGATCATGGCTGGACTGCAACAGCCATCAAATGGTGAGGCATACCTATCACCTGGATACACCGTAGGAATTTTGCTGCAAGAGCCAAAGCTCGATGAAAGTCGTAGCGTTCTTGAAAATGTGCAAGATGGTGTGCGCGAGACCATGGATATGTTGGCGCGCTTTAATGCGATTTCAGATGAGATGGCAAGTCCTGATGCTGATTACGACACATTATTGGCAGAGATGGGAACGTTGCAAGAGCAACTCGATCACCGCAATGCCTGGGAGATAGATTCACAGCTAGAGCAAGCAATGGACGCTCTTCGTTGCCCGCCAGGAGATGCTGATGTCAGCGTGTTATCGGGCGGAGAAAAGCGTCGCGTTGCGCTCTGTAAATTGTTACTTGAAGCGCCAGATCTATTACTACTTGACGAACCTACAAACCACCTTGATGCTGAATCAGTTTTATGGCTTGAGCAGCATTTGCAGAAGTATCCCGGCGCAGTTGTAGCAATCACGCACGATAGATATTTCTTGGATAACGTCGCAGAATGGATTCTCGAACTCGATCGAGGTCGTGCGTATCCTTACGAAGGAAATTACTCGACATACCTAGAGACAAAGGCTGCGCGCCTTAAGGTTGAAGGACAGAAGGATGCCAAGCGCGCAAAGCGTCTTTCCGAAGAGCTCGAATGGGTCAGGCAGAATGCAAAGGGTCGTCAAACTAAGTCCAAAGCCCGTCTTGCTCGATATGAAGAGATGGCTGCAGAAGCAGACAAGATGCGCAAACTCGATTTCGAAGAGATCCAAATTCCACCTGGCCCACGCCTAGGAAATGTTGTTGTAGAGGTTGAAAATCTTGTTAAAGGATTTGGCGATCGTATTCTCATCGATGGCCTCTCATTTACCTTGCCCCGCAACGGAATCGTCGGTGTCATTGGACCTAACGGTGCTGGAAAGACAACACTTTTTAAAACGATCCTCGGTCTTGAATCAGCTGATTCAGGTAGCGTAAAAATCGGTGAGACAGTGAAGATTGCCTACGTTGATCAGTCTCGCGGTGGAATAGATCCGAAGAAATCATTGTGGGAAGTCGTCTCTGATGGTCTTGATTTCATGAAGGTTGGACAGGTTGAAATGCCATCGCGTGCCTACGTTGCTGCATTTGGCTTTAAAGGTCCTGATCAGCAGAAGCCTGCCGGCGTCCTTTCGGGTGGAGAACGTAACCGTCTCAACCTTGCGATGACTCTCAAGCAAGGTGGAAACTTATTGCTCCTCGATGAGCCAACAAACGACCTTGATGTGGAAACACTTGGTTCACTTGAAAACGCCCTGCTGGAATTCCCAGGGTGCGCTGTTGTGATCTCTCACGATCGCTGGTTCCTGGACCGCATCACAACACACATTCTCGCCTACGAAGGTGACTCGAAGTGGTTCTGGTTTGAAGGAAACTTCGAATCATATGAGGCAAATAAAATCGAACGTCTTGGACCAGAGGCGGCTCGACCACATCGTGCGACATATAGAAAACTCACACGCTAATGAAGTATCACAATCAACAATTTGTTCGTTGGGACGATATTGATGCATTTGGCCATGTGAACAATGCCAAGTATTTAACCTATGCCCAAGAGGCACGTTTTCAGTGGTCGTGGTTTGAATCTGCCAAGCGCGAGAAGAAGCCAACAATTGTTGAAATGGTTGTGGCTCGTGCCGAAGTTGATTTCATTGTGCCAATCTACGAGGGAGGCACCTTTGTTGATGTGCACTTGTGGGTTGATTCAGTGGGGAATTCATCATTTACTTTGATCTACGAAATTAGCTCACATGGCGTTGTTCATGCACGAGTAAAGACAGTTCAGGTTGCTGTCTCTCTTGATACAAAGAAATCTCGCCCGCTCACAGATATAGAACGCGAGTTCCTTAAAGAATTTATGGCATGAGCACTTTTTACGACGAGATTGGCGGAGAAGAGTTTTTCGTTGAACTCGTCTCTGGATTCTATGCACGGGTTGTCACTGATCCGATTTTGCGCCCGATGTACCCCGAAAGTGATATGAAAGGTGCCGCCTGGCGCTTACAGAAATTTCTCGAACAATATTGGGGCGGACCTGGTACCTACTCAGAAGAACGTGGTCACCCACGCCTTCGCATGCGCCACGCAGGATTCAAGATTGATCTGGCGGCGAGAGATGCGTGGCTGACATGCATGATGGCAGCAATTGACGATATGGAGATTGAAGAAATTCTTCGCAATCAATTGGTGGAGTACATCGAAATGGCTGCTCACTCAATGGTGAATCAGCCTTCTTAAGCTATTTCTTGGAAGCATTTCCCAAGGTGAGTATCTCGCCGTTGCGGATATACCAAAGCATTCCGTCATCTGCCCGAACCGTCGTGATGCGAAGACCTACGCGCTCTACAACTCCTTGAATTGTTAAGACATCGATGCGATCGCCCACCCCGTATTGATCTTCGATCAACATAAAGATTCCAGAGAGAATATCGCGCACGAGAGTTTGCGCGCCAAGACCAACAGCAACACCCACGATTCCAGCCGATGCAATTACCGGTCCTAAGTTAAATCCAAATTCACCCAAAACCATTGTCGCTGCAACAATCCATACAACAGCGTTGAGAATTGACGTGAGTACTGAACCGATTGTGCGTGCCCGCTCTGCCTGGCGGTTGGCTGTTCCGGGCCCTGGACGAAGGTCTGCCGTTGCCAGTCGATTAACGGCGCGATGAATGGCGCGGTGGCCTACCCATTGGGCAATAATCGCTCCGGATAGCACGGCGATAATGCGAAGGGGCGATCCGCCTATCCATTCGAGAGCGTTCTGGATCTGTTCGTTCACAGACCTAATCTACTTGAAAGGTACTTCAAAGGTTACGAGAAATTACCCTTTAAATACTGCAAAGTGAGGGGGAGTAGGTGCAAGATAGGCCAATCGGCGCGAGCCACGCGCCTGACTCAACTGGAGCAGCGATGTCGCGAAGCCTTGTGCTGAACGCAACCTACGAACCACTCGGTGTTGTTTCAGATCGTCGCGCCCTGATTCTTGTTCTGAATATGCGCGCTTCCATGATTGAGTCAACAGGTGAAGTACTTCACTTTGCATCAGGACAATTAGAACTTCCATCAGTTGTTCG
>JBIPNL010000128.1:0-3351 GCA_044373255.1 Candidatus Planktophila sp.
AGATCTTGAGATCCAGTGATATCCATGATGTCGATGCAATCAATAAGGTGAGCGATAGCTTTATCACGGACCTTCTTATCGGGGTGGCAGACAGAACCTAATTTGTAATCATCATCTTGAAAGGTATTTGAGTTGATAGTTCCAAGAACTACGCCGAGATCTTTGGCGTGCTTGGCAAAGGCGGCGTAATCCTCGACTTTATCCCAAGGGATATGAAGTGCGACGCTATGTGCAGCACCGGTGTACTTGTGAACCTGTGCAGCATCTTCAACTTTCTCAAAGGGATCGCGCGGAACTCCTGGCTGACCAAAAACTCTAAAACGTGTTCCAGAGTTTCCATATGCCCAGGAAGGGGTCTCTATTTGAAGTCGGTCAAGAACCTTCTTCGCCTCTGCCTTTGTTCCCATTTCGATCTCCTTTAACTATTTATTACTGAAGGAAGAAGACTTGCTCAAGATTTGTGGAAGCGCGATCTGCATGGGCTCCACCAAGGTCTACAAAGAATGGCGCCATATCTTCTTGCCACTTTGCATTAATTGCCATTTTTGACATACCGTCACGAGATGCTTGGACGTCTTCGGTCTCGAAGTATCCAAATAGCGTGCCATCGGTGCGGTCTAGAAATATTGAGTAATTCTTCCATCCGGTTGAGCTCAACGCTTCAAGCATTTCGGGCCAGACTTCAGCATGTCGAGCGACATACTCATCCATTTTTTCGAGGCGAACTTTAAGCCTAAATCCAACTCTTTCCATGATTGCTCCTTGAATCGTTTTAACGAAGGTTAAGGCTATAAGTAGTTGGAAATTGAGTCAATCCACTCGGGTAATTTTAATTTTGACGAAAGACTGATTATTGGTTTTAATTGAAATCAATGTACTCTGCCGATTGTTCAATGAGTGTGTTCAATTTACTTTTTCATCATCAAGGGGGCTCTCGTGGCGAATATCAGAGATGTTGCTCAGTTGGCCGGAGTGTCACTCGGTACCGTCTCGAATGCCATCAACCGCCCAGAGCTATTGGCGTCAACGACCCTGCAAAGAATTCAGAAAGTTATCGAAGAGCTGGAGTTCGTACCAAATGCATCTGCCCGCAATCTCCGGTCTCGTAGAAACCGAGTGATTGGGTTAGTCCTACCCGATGTCTCTAACCCGTTCTACACAGATCTGGCTAAAGGCGTCAACGACGCAGCATATGCATCAGAGTACGTCGTGATCTTATGCAATACCGACGGCAGCGCACAGAAAGAAGTTCAATACTTAGATGTTCTTGCAAGACAAAATGTTGAGGGAATTCTCATAACACCTGTCAGTGAATCAAACCTTACTCTAGCTAATGTGGCAGAGCGAGGCATTCGCTTAGCCCTAGTTGATAGATTCCCACTTGGTCTTCAAGCATGCAGCGTTGCAGTAAATGACGTGTACGGAGGATCGCTTGCGCTCACCCATTTACATAACCTGGGCCATCGACAAATTTTAGTCATCATGGGCAAGGAAGACTTTCCTCAAGTGGTAGATCGAATTACTGGTATCAAACAAGCGATAGAAAATATTGCGGACGCAGATGCTCCGAAATATATCAAGATTCATTTGGACTCGATGAGCGTTAAGAACGCTTACGAGGTAATCAGAGATATGAATTTACCATTCGATTTTACGGGCGTCATTTGCGGCAACGATTTAATTGCCATTGGTGTAATTCGGGCGCTAGGAGAGAAAAATATTTCCATACCTGAAGATGTTTCAGTAATTGGTTATGATGATATTGATTTTGCTAGTAGCGCAACTGTGCCAATTACATCAATATCTCAACCATCGTATGAGTTGGGTTTTACCGCGGCAGAGCTCCTCATTTCAGAGGGTGAGAGTCCAGAAAAACATGTCCATCAGCGGATTGAATTCCAACCTAAACTAGTAATTCGTTCATCTACTGCCGAAGCCAAATCACACCGGTCTTAAAGCTAATTTTTAGAGCGCTCCGCTAAATCAAAGGCGATCATCGCACAACCAATTATTCCGGCCTTAGATCCGTGTTGTGCAATCTCAAGGCGAGGTTTGCGCTGAAAGGTAAGTGAAGAATCTAAATGCTTATGAATCGGAGCTAATAGTGTCTCTCCCGCATTAGATAGTCCACCACCAAAAACAATTAATTCAGGCGCTAGCACCGTAATCAAAATTTCACATGCCTTAGACATTGAATCGGTTGCAGATTGCCACACAGCTGTCGCGAGTGGATCACCAGAGGTTACTAGTTCGAAGATTTTTTCTGTGCTTGTATTTGTAACCCCACCTTGTTCAGCATATGCGCTACTAATAGCTAACGCAGATGAGACAGCTTCTAAACAGCCCACTTTTCCGCAGACACAGAGTCGTTTGCCATCGACATTAAGGTGACCAATTTCTCCAGCATTTCCTTGCGCGGATTGAATTTCGCCGTTAATGATCAGCGCTGCTGCGATTCCAGTACCGATCGGAATAAAGATTGCATCTTTTATTCCTTGCGCGGCACCGCTGCGCAACTCGGCGAGTGCTGCGGTGCGAACATCGTGGCCAAATGCAACAGGGATATCAATTGCTTCTTGTAAGAGATTACGGATAGGTAAGTTTTCCCACTGAAGATTTCCGGCCCAACGAGCTATGCCTGCTGGTTCATCAAGTGTCCCTGGAATAACTAAACCAACGGCTTCAATATGTTGGGATTCTGAGAGTTTTTTTACTTGCGTAGCGATGATGCGGATTGTCTCAGCTGCAGTTTTATCTGCCTTAGGAGTAGGGGTAGATGTTTGTGAATGTATATTCAAACGCGAATCAACAACCGCAATTTTTATCTCGGTCCCGCCCACATCGACTGCGACTACATATCTGGTGGACACGAAACTAATTATTTATCGAGGATGATGGATCGAGCAAGCCCACGTGGATTATCTGCATCTACGCCGCGCTTTTGCGCAATAGCGATTGCAACACGTTGAGCGCGAATTAGATGAGCCATTGGATCTAAGGTGCTGGATTCAAAAAGTGCGCCCGTTGATTTGATATCTCGAATCAAGTCAGCAGGAATGTCGCCAAAAGCCCAGACCGCACGACCTGGTTGCGAGACAGAGAGTGGTCCATGTCGGTAATCAAGTGCTGGATATGCCTCTGCCCAGAATTGTGACGATTCACGAGTTTTAAGCGCAGCTTCATGTGCTAATCCGATTGTCCACCCGCGACCTAAGAAACTTATCTGTTCCACATTAACCAGATCGGAAATATCGCTAGCAAGGGCTTCCTCGGCATCTTTAATAATGGATGTCAGATCAAATCCAAGGTGGGAACGAAGGAGACCAAGTGCGGCAGTTGCCCAGCGAGTTT
>JBIPNL010000021.1:0-13470 GCA_044373255.1 Candidatus Planktophila sp.
TTCACCATGACCTCACACAAGAAGAACTTGCTCAGCTGGTTGGCGCATCACGCGAAACAGTTAATAAAGCTCTCGCTGATTTTGCAGGTCGCGGATGGCTTCGCCTTGATGGACGAGCAGTATTGATAACCGATCTAGAGCGTTTAAGTAAGCGCGGTAAGTAATCGCCTTTTTAGGCAACTTCAACGGTGAGTTCAACCTCAACCGGTGAATTCAATGGCAACTCAGCAACCCCTAGGGCGCTACGTGCTGCAACGCCGGCATCTCCCCAAATATGCATAAAGAGCTCTGATGCACCATTAGCAACTGCAGGTTGGCTAATAAAGCCAGCTATACCGTTTACATAACAGACAATGCGAACTACCTTCACAATGGAATCAACTGGTGCGACAAGTTCAACCGCAGCGAGTGCGTTAATTGCACAGATCTTTGCTAATTCGTATGCCTCTTCAACGCTCACATCTGAGCCAACTTTTCCAGTCCTAGCAATTGCTCCATCGACCATTGGAAGTTGTCCTGCAGTGAAGACAATGTTTCCAGTACGCACTGCAGGAACGTATGCGGCTAGTGGTTTTGTTGCAATCGGAAGAGTGATCCCTTTTTCTGCCAACTTTGCGCGGACATTAACTGACATTACTTAACCTCACGTTTCATGTATGCAACGAGCTGCTCTCCGCCCGGTGCTGGAATTACGGTGACAAGTTCCCATCCATCAGAACCCCATGTATCTAAAATCTGCTTTGTTGCATGTGAAAGTAATGGAACGGTTGCATATTCAAACTTCATATTAATTTCCCCCTGCTAGAGCAGCCTTAACCAAAGTGGAAACCATTCCACCATCTGCTTTTCCTGCAACCAATGGCTTAAGAACTCCCATGACCTTGCCCATGTCGGCTGGTCCGGCAGCACCTGTTGAGGCGATTGCCTCTGCAACAAGCTTCTTCACATCATCTTCTGACAATTGCGCCGGTAAGTATCGGGCGATAACTTCACCTTCTGACTTCTCTTCTTGCGCTTTATCTTCACGCCCAGCCTTTGCAAACTCTTCTGCTGCCTCGCGACGCTTCTTCGCCTCGCGTGAAAGAACGGTAATGATCTCTGCATCATTGAGAACGCGAGCCTCTTTACCTGAAACTTCTTCGTTGGTGATCGCAGTTAAAACCATGCGGATCGTGCCGGAAACGAGTTTGTCGCTTGAACGAATCGCCTCCGTGAGATCGCTTTTTAGTGTTTCTTTAAGTCCCATGGGTTTATCTTCTCATGCTCGACTATCCTTCGATAATTATGAGCTACGTTCTTCGCGAGGCTGAGATCCCGATCTTGCCGGCAGGTCACGCCCCGATCCTTATCCTCCACTTCTCAGATCTGCACCTCACCCCCGCCCGCAAGAGTGAAATTGCAGATATCAAATCTTTCGCACAGTACAAGCCCGATCTCGTGATTAGCACAGGGGACTTTTTAGCGCATATGGATGCTGTCCCCGTCACACTCGATGCCCTCGAACCATTGCTTGATACACCTGGGCTCTTTGTCTTTGGATCCAATGATTACTACGCACCGAAACCAAAGAACCCACTGAAGTATTTATTGCCCGATCACGGCGAACGAATTCATGGACAAGATCTTCCTTGGCCTGAATTAGATATTGGTTTGCAATCACGAGGCTGGAAGAACCTCAATCATCACCGCACAACAATCAGAATTAATGGCACAAGAATTGAAGCCCGTGGCACCGATGATGCCCACCTTGAATTTGATGATTACTCACTCGTTGCTGGCCCACCAACGGATTGCGATATTGCAATTGGGGTTACGCACGCGCCATATCTACGAATCCTTAAAGGAATGTCAGATGACGGACTCGATGCAATCTTTGCTGGCCACACCCATGGTGGGCAAGTGCGAATGCCTTGGTTCGGCGGTTCACGTGCACTCACAACAAATTGCGACTTACCTCATTGGCGCGCACGCGGGCTTACACAATTTGGTAACGAGCCGTATCTACATGTGTCGGCTGGTATGGGCACAAGCCCCTTCGCACGCATACGCGTTGCAAGTCCACCCGAAGTTTCCTTGGTAACTCTCACCCCAAATAAATGACCATTTCTCGTCGTCGATTACCAAAGTTAGATCTAGTCTCGATGGTTTAATAGAACATATTCCTAAAGGGGGAACTTATGTTTTATAGCCTCAATACGCGCTCAAAATACCTGCTGTTTCTAGCTATCGCTTTGCTTGTCCCTTATCTCTTTAGATCCACTTATATTTGGGACGCGTACTGGGGCGATTATTACGAAGGCAATTCCGGTGTCGGATTGGACACGATCTCTTTTCTCTTGATCTTTGCTTCATTAATTGCACGCTCAGAGTATGTACATCGATCACTGCTTTCGCTTTCGGGGATCTGGGCTATCGCTAACCTTGTTCCTAGACGCTTCGATGATTGGTTTTATGGGAGTTTCACGGAGCTCTTTTCGACACTCCTCTACATCGGTGGACTTGTAGCGTTAGGTTTTGTTCTCGCAGCAGAGAAGGCATTCGTTAACTTTCAGATCGGCTCATACTTTAGACGTATCGGAAATTCACAACATAAGATATTTAGTATCATCTGGGCGGTTTTGACGGTCATTACCGCACTATTTTCCTCTTGGGTAAGTCTTCTCGCTAGAGGTGAGATAACCCTCAATAGCCTAGTAAGAGTCCTCGCCGTCTTTATATCGGTTGTTGCGATCTTCGACTTTATCCACCGTTTTTTTGAAGAAAAATCCCATGCAATTTTGAGTGTGGTCCGACAACTCAATGATTTCTCACTCAATAGTTATCTGACGAGAAGGATCTCATCCTGGATATACGGGTTACTACACACCGTTATCCTCCTTGGTACTCTCTATGCAGTTCCGTATTTCTTGTCGTCGACTTTGCCGAGCTGGATTCTCATTTTCGCATTTCCTGTAGTTGCACCTTTAGCGATTGTGGTCGCCTATCTCTTCATTATGATCATAAGACTGATATTTGAATATTCAAATGCACTTGTTCATATCGCAGAGAACACTTACAAGAGATAACCCGTAATCGACCGACGCCGGTGCTCTTCCGCAATCCCTATTGATTTCGTCCGTAGTACTGATTGCTAGCCGGAAGAAGCAAGAGAATGATCGGTGCAAGGGCAAGAGCTAAAGTTAAAAAGTATTGCCATAGTGAAATATTTACCTGTGAGGAGAATGCTAAAAATGCAAAAAGCTTTACACCTGAAGTAATAAGAACAGTGAAGCGAGCCAGATTTCTAGGGTCGAGAGCACGATAACAGGCGATTAAGCCAATTACGGCCCATGTGCAGCCGACTAGCGCCTGCCGGAATGTAATACCACTATCACCCAATGAAACCCCGGCAGTGAAGTCAAAGAAGAATCGATTAGTGGAAGATAGCAGCGCAATTAATCCCTGCAGAGTCGTTGCGAAGAATGAGATTGCAGCGATTGACAAGCCAACTGTTGCGGTAGTTGGTCGGCGATTAAATAATTTCTGGAAAGATGAACTACTCATTAGTCTCCTCCACAAATCGGTGAGTTGGGATAGCCAATTGCTTTTCAGTTAATCCTGCCCCTGGGCTGTTAAATGAAACCTTTTGTGAAAGTAAATTTGCTCCACGGTAAATTGAACAGAGTTCTCTGTACTCAGCCTCGAGAAGGCGCATATGAGTAATAATTGCCTTCTCTTGAACAACTCGCTTTTCTGGAGTTAGATTTCCACGGCTAGGAATCAATCGAGATCGGGTAAGAGTTCTAATCTTCTTCGTAAGTTGCTTAACCTTTCGCTTTGTACGTGAAATGTCGCTCTCATTCTCTGAGTGGTTGTAGTAAGAGAGTGCGACCGCACAAAGAATGAAGGTCATCTGAATGAGAAAGAATAGAACTGTTCCAAAAGCGCGATCGTCTGGCAGTCCAAGCTTCACAGGAACACCACTGATATTGCCACTTCGGAGCGAAGAAAGCATCAAAACTACCAACATAATAAAGACACCTAGAATTCCAGCTCCCCATCGTTGAGCACCTGGTTGTGGTCGATCACGATCTATTGCAATTTTGAAAGTGAGGCCAATAATGTGCGCAGCAATAATGCTGAGGATCGCTAAACTTGCCGTAATAATGTAAGCCTTCCATGGAACATCGTTCAGCAAGAGCTCTACTGCTGGCAAAGTTACAAAAAACTCTCCGGTGGCGAGGGCGAAGAGTGCAGAAAAATAGACCCATATCGGAATGTGTCTATGGCGTGCCGCCTTACCAGTTGGATTCTCGTTAGCCTCACCAGTCTTTTCTTGAAGTAACTTAGTAAGCTGGGATTCATACATTGAACGTTCTTGTTCACTTTGGAGAATCTGATACTCCTGAGACTGCTTGTCTGCTAAATCTTCCTCTTTTGAAGTGATCGACTGTCCCTCAACAATGCGAAGTTTCTGGTCAAGTTGTTCAATTTGCTGTCCATAGTTCGAATGCAGGGTCTCAAGATATGGAACAGGCCCACCAACCCATTCGTGATTTGGTAAGCCTTGGCGGCCATCAGAACGTCCACGACGGCGCGCTCGTCTTTTTGCTCGTGGATATGCGTGCAGTGGTGTTGCCATTTATTCAGGCCTTTCCGTCGTTTATGGTCATGAGCATGCTTGATTCAATGATTGGGCTTGGTTTGTCTCTTTGACTCCAGAGGCTGTCCAGAAGCCTTCCCAGTATGAGAGTAAATAAGAATTTCTCTCCAACGCGATTGGATTCGGGCCTGATCCAATTCCAACCATTACAGCCCGAACGGAGATATTGGAAGGAAAACTTATTCCAACGGACTTAGCCGCTGCAACGCCCGCGCTTTTTGCCTCTGTAAGTGAAGCAGCAGTCATTGCGATGCGCTTGCTATCCAATTTACTTGTTCGGGACATACCTGGCGACTCATTCAACATATCTGAAGCAATTGCAATGCAGAGCTTCGGGGCGACCTCTTTACCATTAACTCGATACCGCTCCTGCGAAGCCAAGTCTGCAGCTAAATTTGTAGAACGGTAAATGACGCCTGCAATATCTGAGCAGCTAGCCCTCTTATCGCAAAGTGGTTTTGAGAAGTAGTCATCAGCCTGTTTCAAATTTTTTGCAATACTTATGATTTTGCCACAGAGAGCGGCAGAGAGAACTAATTTATTTCGTTCATCCGTATTTCTTAGAAAAGAACCTTGATTGATTGAATCAAGTGTCGACTTCTTGCATGCGGCAGCTGTTGGAATCACAATTTTTGACTTTGTGAATATCTTTGCCTGACCAGCCCAGGGACCGTTTTCATCAAACAATTCAGTTGTAATTGCTTTAAGTCGTTTATCCGTAGAGTTAGGAAATACCTGTTCGACCGCTCCCCAAATCTGCTTGGCATCCGATTTGCTGACAATTGAGAAAATTGGGGAGTTTTGAGAGTTTTGAGATACCGATGTTACTGAGACGTCCACTGGGTATTTCAGGGCAATCGACTTCGAAATGGGATTTCCAAAGGGTTGGCTCAACTTAGAAGTTAAAGAGACCTTAAGGTTTTTCCACAGCTCTACTGAATTAGTCGATCCAGACACATCTAAAATAAAGAGATTACTTTCAGAGATTGGAATCGATACTGCACGAGCGGGAGAGGGAGCAGCTATGGCAAATAGAGTTGCTCCAAGCCCTGTGAGCGCGAGAACAGAGATTCTCCTCAGCTTAGGCATGGGCGCAACCTTACGGGGATTGGGCATGCTTGGAAAGGGCCTTCGTTCCACATAGTTGGCTCTATTAGCAGGTGGCCCCAAAGCCAAAGTTTTGAACCCAGTACTTTTTATATTTGGAGTTGGGATTTATGGCCACCCCGAAGCCCACATGGGTGAATTCGGGAGTCATCATGTTTTTGTAGTGAGACCTAGATTTGCTCCAGCCCCGCATTACCTCTAGAACTGAGTTTTGTCCGGCGGCAATATTCTCCGCGATCATCGAACCCTTCCTAGAGTTCACCCAATCGTAACCAGCTTTTTGAATTCGACTACCTGGTGTTGAGCCATCTTTTCCTGTGTGATCCAGAAAATCCTGCAGAGCCATTTTTTTTGCATAATTTTGCGCAGCCTTCACCAATGGCCGACATATCGTTAACGGAGTCAAGGATTTTTCTGCCCTAATTGAATTAACGGAATCCAGCATTTGCTCCTGCCACGTAACTGCATATGCGGTTGGTGAACTAGTAAGTAAGACCACGAATCCGATTACGAAAATTGTTTTAGCGCGCATTAGATCTCCAAGAATAGCAATCGGGTAGCAAGGCGGATAGTCATTTGGATACGAAATTCAATATTTGAGCATTTACTAGGCTAATTACGTGCGGCAGTGTGCGTGGTTAGTAGTGCGTAAGGCCTTACTTCCGGTAACTCTTATTTCAACGCTGCGATATCAGCGTCAACCATCAACTCAGCGAGTTCTTTCCAATGAGTTGTAGCCTTCCATCCCAGGGCTTTCTCAGCCTTTGATGGGTCACCGATGAGTGCATCAACCTCAGTTGGGCGGATGTACTTCTTATCGGTTTCGATATGGTCTTGCCAATTGAGCCCTGCGCGAGAAAAGGCAGCTTCAGCAAAGTCTTTTACTGTGGCTCCCACACCAGTAGCGACAACGTAATCATCTGGCTTATCTTGCTGGAGCATCAACCACATTGATTCGACATACTCTTTAGCAAACCCCCAGTCACGCACTGCATCGAGATTTCCAAGGAATAACTTGTCTTGCTTGCCAGCCTTGATAGCAGCAACTGCGCGAGTAATTTTGCGAGTAACAAATGTTTCACCACGGCGAGGGGACTCGTGGTTGAAGAGGATTCCGTTGGTGGCATGCATGCCATAACCATCGCGGTAGTTAACTGTGCACCAATAAGCCATCAATTTAGCGGCAGCATATGGGGACTGTGGTCTAAAGACTGAGTTTTCATTCTGCGGTGGTGGGGTTGAACCAAAGAGCTCAGATGTTGATGCTTGGTAGAAACGAGTATCAATATCTGCGCTGCGAATCGCTTCGAGGAGACCAACTGCACCGACTGCATCAACCTGTCCTGTGTACTGCGGCATTGTGAAAGAGACCTGCACATGTGATTGCGCTCCAAGGTTATAAACCTCGGTTGGCTTAATTTCGCGAATAAGGTTGGTCAGGCCTACGCCATCGATGAGATCGCCGTAGTGCAAGAAAAGCTTTGGGTTCTTCTCGTGTGGATCTTGGTAGATGTGATCGATACGTGAAGTATTGAAAGTGGAAGAGCGACGAATAAGGCCATGTACTTCATACCCCTTAGCAAGCAAGAACTCTGCAAGGTATGAACCATCTTGGCCGGTAACGCCAGTAATCAATGCGACTTTTCTACTCATCGACGTAACTCTCCCTTAACTGCTGCGCTCTTGTACCAATCGATTGTTGATGCAATGCCATCGCGAAGTGAAATCTTTGGTGCCCAACCTAGTGACTTTGCCTTAGAAACATCAAGGACCTTGCGTGGTGTTCCATCAGGTTTTGAACTATCCCAGGCGATTTCTCCTGTAAAGCCAGCAATCTCCGCCACTAGCTCTGCTAACTCTTTAATTGTCAGATCTTCACCGGTTCCAATGTTGATATGCCCCGGCTCATCATATTTTTCACCGAGATGTAGCACAGCAGCTGCGAGATCATCAACATGTAAAAATTCGCGCTTGGGTGAGCCAGTCCCCCATAATGTTTCTTTTGCTGCGCCAGATTCTGCCGCCTCAACAAAGCGGCGAATAAATGCTGGAAGAACATGTGATCCTTGCAGTTCAAAGTTATCAAATGGACCATAAAGATTTGTTGGCATCAATGAAATCCACTTACGGCCGTACTCTTTTCTAAAAGATTTAATCAGTTCAATGCCGGCTATCTTGGCAATCGCATAAGCCGAGTTTGTCTCTTCGAGTGGCCCTGTCAGCAAATACTCTTCCTTGATTGGCTGTGCGCAATTACGAGGATAGATACATGAGCTACCAAGGAATATAAATTTCTCAACATTTGCTGCGTGCGCAGCCTCCATGAGATTGCTTTGGATTCGCACGTTATCGGCTAAAAATTCGACAGGGTAGGAATTGTTAGCACCGATTCCACCAACCTTTGCTGCTGCATCAATCACCAGGGTTGGTTTTACGGAGGCTAAAAAGTCAAAGGTGGCAGCGCGATCGAGAAGATCGACAACGGTGCGATTAACTGGGATGACTTCATGGCCGGCAGCAACATATGCGCTGACGATGGCAGAGCCCGCTAGGCCTGTGCCTCCAGCAACGACGATGGTCATGGAGGTCAGTCTATCCAGCCTTACTTTGTGAATTCAGCAGCGAGTAATTCAGCGATTTGAGCAGTATTAAGCGCTGCACCTTTACGTAAATTATCGCCACAGAGAAAGAGATCGATCGACTTTGGGTCATCAAGTGATTGACGAACACGGCCTACCCAGGTCGGATCGGTTCCAACTACATCTGCAGGGGTTGGATATTCCTTCTTCTCCGGGTTGTCATAAAGTTTAACGCCATCCGCCTTTGCAAGCGCTGATTGTGCAGCTTTGCGAGTAACAACCTTAGAAAATGTTGCATGAACAGCCAACGAGTGAGTTGTAATCACCGGAACGCGTACACAGGTTGCAGAAACTTTTAGTTTTGGCATTCCCAAGATCTTCCGTGACTCGTTGCGCACTTTGAGCTCTTCAGATGAATAACCATCTTCTTTAAGTGAACCGGCCCAAGGAATAACATTCATTGCAAGAGGTGCAGGAAACGGTCCAAGATCCTTAACGGCGCCACGAACATCTTTTGCAACAGAACCTAAATTCTTGCCTGCAACTTGGGAAATCTGTTCATGAAGGATGTCGATACCTGGCTGTCCGGCACCAGAAGCGGCCTGATATGAAGCAACGACGAGCTGCTTTAAACCAAACTTCTTATTGAGGGCTCCCATAGCGACGATCATCGAAAGGGTGGTGCAATTTGGATTTGAGATGATTCCCTTAGGACGCTTCTTCACATCTTTTGGATTTACTTCAGGGACAACTAATGGCACTTTCTTATCCATGCGAAATGCGCCAGAGTTATCAACGACAACAGCGCCTCTCTTTGCGGCAATCGGTGCCCACTCGGCTGAAATTTCATCTGGCACATCAAACATCGCAATATCAATTCCATCAAAAGCTTCCGGAGATAACGCCACGACTGTGAGCTCTTCTCCGCGACAGACCAACTTCTTGCCAGCGCTACGGGCAGATGCGATCAATCGAATCTCACCATAGACATTTTTGCGGGTACTTAAAATATCGAGCATTACAGTTCCGACAGCGCCGGTCGCACCGACAACAGCCAACGATGGCAACTTCTCCTTACTTCTAGATTTCTTGAGTGTCATCGACCTGTTCCTCCATAGACAACGGCTTCCACTTGATCTGCATCGAGCTGGAAAGCAGTGTGGGCAGCCTTGGTAGCACGATCAAGATCTGCCTCTCGAACAATGATTGAGATGCGGATTTCTGAGGTAGAAATCATTTCGATATTGACTCCCGCTTCAGACATCGCCGCAAAGAATGTCGCTGTCACACCTGGATTAGAACGCATTCCTGCGCCAACAAGTGAGAGTTTTCCGATGGTGTCATCGTAGAGAATTGATGCGAAACCAACTTCACCTTGAATACGTTGTAAAACAGCGGTGCCATTTGATCCTTCTGCCTTAGGCAGAGTAAATGAAATATCTGTAAGGCCTGTAGCTGCGGCGGAAACATTCTGCACGATCATGTCGATGTTGATATCAGCATCTGCGATTGCTTGGAAAATTCGAGCTGCAACACCTGTGCGGTCAGGAACACCCACGATGGTGATCTTCGCTTCGGACTTGTCGTGTGCCACGCCCGAGATGATTGCTTGTTCCATGATGCCTCCTTCAGGGTGATTTGCAACCACCCAGGTTCCTTCGTTAGGTGAAAATGATGAACGTACGTGAATCGGTAAGTCATAACGGCGGGCGTATTCAACACAACGCAAGTGAAGTACTTTCGCACCTGCCGCAGCAAGTTCGAGCATCTCTTCATATGTGACAGTCTTTAACTTGCGAGCTGCTGGTACAACGCGTGGGTCTGCGCTAAAGACGCCGTCGACATCTGTGTAAATCTCACAGACATCTGCTTCAAGGGCTGCGGCGAGCGCGACTGCAGTTGTATCTGAACCGCCGCGTCCTAACGTTGTGATGTCTTTTGTATCTTGAGAAATTCCTTGAAAGCCTGCAACGATTGCAATAGCTCCTTCATCGATTGCTTCTTGAATTCGGCCCGGAGTCACATCAATAATGCGAGCCTTGCCGTGAACAGAGTTTGTGATGACTCCTGCCTGGCTTCCGGTAAATGATCGTGCTTCAAATCCAAGATTGTTAATTGCCATTGCCAGCAGCGCCATCGAAATTCGCTCACCTGCGGTCAACAACATATCTAGCTCACGCCCTTGCGGAATCGGGGTGACTGCGTTCGCTAGTTCAATCAATTCATCCGTGGTATCGCCCATCGCGCTGACAACGACGACCACCTGGTTGCCCGCCTTCTTAGAGGCAACAATGCGGGCGGCAACCCGCTTCATCCCCTCGGCATCTGCAACCGAGGATCCGCCATATTTCTGAACGATGAGCCCCATAGAGATAAGTGTGAACTATCGTCGAGGCGGGGGGCTACCTAAATTCGTGAAATCCCACATAATGAGACGATATGCATCTCAAGGAATGAGAAAGCTAGCCTTCTACGTTACGGCGCCCCTCAAAGGCGCGACCCAGAGTTACCTCATCCGCATATTCAAGGTCTCCGCCAACAGGCAATCCGCTGGCAAGGCGAGAAACGTTCAGGCCCATCGGTTTGATCAAGCGGGCTAAGTAAGTGGCCGTGGCTTCACCTTCGAGGTTTGGATCCGTTGCCAAGATCACTTCAGTGATCTTTGAATCGGCAAGACGCGTCATGAGCTCACGGATGCGTAGCTGATCGGGGCCAATGCCATCGATCGGGCTAATTGCGCCACCGAGCACGTGATACTTACCGCGAAATTCGCGTGTGCGTTCGATTGCAATGACATCTTTACTCTCTTCAACAACACAGATCTGTGTTGGGTCACGTCGTGGATCGCGACAGATTCGACATTCATCTTCTTCTGACACATTGCCGCATTGCACGCAGAACTTCACACGCTCCTTTACGGTGCGGATCGCATCAACGAGTGCGTGAGCTGCCTCGCTCTCACTCTGCAAGATGTGAAATGCAATGCGCTGTGCCGATTTTGGACCAATGCCAGGAAGGCGACCAAGGGCGTCAATGAGATCTTGGATCGCACCTTCATACATTCCTGATGTCATTTATTTGATTTCTGATCTGTAATTACTGTTGCACCTAGCTCGGCAGCCAAGAGCGCTGCTCCGCTAAGCAAAGTCTTATCGGTAGGTTCTTCATCAGTACGCACTGCACGAGCGACAGGATTGTTATTGATATCAATTGATGGATCAACCACTGCCTCAATTTTGCGATCAAGGCCAGTGACATCGATAAATGCCTGACGAAGAATCTCATCTGATTCAGAGCGAATAAATGAATCCCGCGCTCCAGGGTTTGCAATGGCAATGGTGATGATTTTTTCGTCGAGCGCTAAGACTTGTGCACTTGCACTCAAGAGCGACCACGTCAGACGACGGCGCTTCTTCACATTTTCAATCACTTCTGGCCACAAGCGACGAAGTGCGCTGATATCAAGTGAATCAACAGGGGTGACTGCCGGCTTCTTGATCTCCTGCACTACTTCTTTAACTTCTACAGTTGCTTCGACTTTCTTTTCAACGATTGAAGGTGCTGCGACTTTCTCAGCTACAGGTGCTGCAACAGGTGCTGACGTTGTCGCCATTCCTTGTACGCGCTCTAACCGTTCCAGGCGAGCAAGTAGCCCAGAATCACTGGAATCACCCATTGGCAACAAGATTCGACCACAGATAAGTTCCAGAATTAACCGCGGCGCAGTCGCACCGCGCATCTGTGTCAAACCTTCTGCTGCAATATCTGCCGCGCGCGAAAGAGTTGCTGCGCCAAGGTTTTTAGCTTGCGTCACCATTCGCTCAAGTTGATCCTCAGGAATCTCGCGCAAAATTGAATTCGCTTGTGTTGCTGCGAGTGCATCAACAATCATCAGATCGCGAAGACGCTCAAGCAGATCACTTGTAAAGCGGCGCGGATCATGTCCAGATTCGATCACTCGATCTACAGTTTTAAACAAGGTTGCACCGTCGCGGGCGGCGAGAGCATCTACCGCGTCATCTAATAACGCACCATCTGTGAAACCAAGAAGTTGAATCGCAATCTCATAACTGACGCCATCAGGGCCGGCACCTGCCAGCAGTTGACCCAATACGCTGAGCGCATCGCGTACTGAACCGCCACTTGCCCGAACAACAAGTGGGATTACACCCTTTGCCACTGTGACGCCTTCTTGCGCGCAGATCTTTTCGAGGTGCTCACCCAAAATTCCAGGTGGAACTAAACGAAATGGGTAATGGTGAGTACGTGAGCGAATTGTTGAAATCAACTTTTCTGGTTCGGTTGTTGCAAAGATAAAGATGACATGTGGAGGTGGCTCTTCCACAACTTTCAGCAGTGCATTAGCTGCACCGGGTCCAAGTTGATGTGCCTCGTCAATAATGTAAATCTTGTACTTACTTTGTACTGGCGCAAAGAATGCTTTATCGCGAAGATCGCGCGCATCATCGACTAAGCCATGAGTTGCTGCATCAAGTTCAATAACATCGAGAGATCCAGGTCCGTTTGCAACTAAATCTCTACACGACTGACATTCACCACATGGATTCGGAGTTGGCCCTTTTTCGCAGTTAAGTGAACGCGCCATAATTCGAGCACTTGATGTTTTTCCGCACCCACGTGGGCCACTAAATAAATATGCGTGATGAGTGCGACCAGATTCCAGAGCATTCGATAAAGGAACAGTGACATGTTCTTGCCCGATGACATCTGCAAAAACTGAAGGGCGATACTTGCGATAGAGCGCTAGTGACATCATCTCCCCTACTCGTCGTGTCCGCGTGGTTGATTCTAAAGTTTTAAGGGACCCTCCGCGCACCCATCAGAGCACGCCTACCCTTGCTGTATTCCTACCCTGGGGGAGTTCAGCGCGGTAATGCCGCGCGGAGGATCTGGTGAAATCATACTGAGTGCGGCGATACCCTTAGCACGCTCATTTGGAGGATTCGCATAGCGGCCGAGTGCGCACGCTTGGAAAGCGTGTAAAGGGCAACCTTTCGAGGGTTCAAATCCCTCATCCTCCGCCAGAACGTGGGTAAGTCCCCAAAAGTTAAGGAGATGCGAATGCGAGCAATAACTCAAGGAAAGTACGGATTGGACTCCTTAGTTTTATCAGAAATACCA
>JBIPNL010000129.1:0-3325 GCA_044373255.1 Candidatus Planktophila sp.
GTGGTTCCGATAGTTACCGCTTTCGAGAATTTCCCAGCTAGCGATACATTTACAAGGACAGTGCCCGCGCCTCGATCTCCCAGAATTGAAATCCCGTTCGCAGAATGAGAGATTGCATTAATCAGAAGAGGCGCAGTGGCTGATTCAGAGAAAGTTGTCACCAAGGTTCCTGTGGCCGAAACTTTCCAAAGCGTGAGTGCATTGAGATCGCTACGTACTCCTGGAACAGGCTCCACGATTACATTATCAACGTTGACTCCGGTTGCCGCTGGCGTAGCAGTTTCAACCGTTGCTGCAGTAAGTCCAGCAAGCCAGATATTGCCCTCTTTATCTGAGGTTGCAGACATAACTATCTGATCTGCACGATCCTGCAGCGTCAGATTCCATTTTTGCGCACCTGCAAAATCTAGAAATGTAAGTGAAACTTTCTTTTCGGCATTTGAAAATAGCGCTATTCCTTGGTTGCTAATCACTGCACCTTCATGATCAATCACCGCCGATACCTTAGTAATTTCTACGGCAGCTATCGATTTGGGGGCAGCATGAGCAAATGGAGTAGCAACGAGTGATGTGAGAGTGAGAAGAGTTACAAAGAGTTTACGCATTATGCCAATTCTTCTGCACGATCATGGGCTGCCTTCATGGCACGGCTGACAATTTCCGCCAAGTGGCTTTCTGAAAATGATGCCAGGGCAGCTGCCGTTGTTCCATTAGGACTTGTAACTTTTTCGCGCAGAGTTGTTGGTGAATCCCCCGATCTTTCCAACAACGCAGCCGAACCTATGATGGTCTGAATAGTCAGCGTTGTTGCATCTTCTCGACTAATGCCAAGTGCGACCGCGCCATCAATCATCGCTTCTACAAATGCAAAGAAATACGCCGGCCCAGATCCGCTCGTTGCCGTAACCGCGCTCTGGAGCGACTCATCAATTTCAATGGCTTTACCAGCGGCACTGAGAAGAGATGAGACAAAGTTTCTCTGATCGGCAGATACCCCTGCCCCACATGAATATCCTGCTGCGCCGAGCCCGATCAGCGTCGGTGTATTTGGCATGATGCGAACAATTGGATTACCAGTGCCAAGGTGGCCAGCGATGAAATCAATCCGCTTTCCGGCAGCAAAGCTAAGGAGTAACGCGCTCTTATTGATAGATGGTGCGATTTCCTCAAGGAGTGCCTGCAGATCTTGTGGCTTTACTACAAGAAGAATTACATCGTTGGTGGAGACTGCTTCATCAAGGGGTTGTGAAATCACACCATATTGAGCGGTCAATTCAGCAACGCGCTCTCTTCGCTTTTCAACGATCGCAATCATCGCTGGTGCAACTCCTGCTAAGACAAGGGCAGCGATTAACGCCTCTCCCATCACCCCAGCCCCAATAATTGCAACCTTCTGCTGATTAGCCATAGCGAAAGAGTACGCGTAGGCTCTGCACCTATGTCCGAAGTTAAACCAGGTTTTGCCCGCGACTGGGTCGAATTCGCTGATCCCAACGACGAATTAGGAATCTTCAAATGTGACCTCACCTGGCTCACATCCAATTGGACCTGCATCTATGGCGATGGCTGTCAGGGTGTCTTCAAAGACCGCCCGAACGATGGCTGCTGCACCGAAGGTGCGATGTACTCAGATGAAGACGATGAGAAGCGCGTACAAGCTGCTGCTGCATATCTCACACCTCAGATGTGGCAATTTTACGAAGAAGCTCGCCCGAAAAAGCCTGGTGGCCTTCTTCGCATCACAGATTTAGATGAAGATAAAGAGCGCAAGACGCGCACAGTAAACGATGCCTGTATTTTTCTTAACCGTAAAGGTTATGAAGCGCCAGGATTTACCGGTTCATTCGGTTGCGTACTCCATCACCTGGCAGAAAAAGAGAATAAACATTTTGTAGAAACTAAACCAGATGTCTGCTGGCAACTTCCACTTCGTCGTAGCTTTGAAGAACGTGAAGTTGGCGAGCGCGAATACTCAGTCACTGTCATTGGCGAGTATGAGCGCCTTGGTTGGGGCGATGGTGGCGATGATTTTGATTGGTATTGCACAAGCAATACCGAAGCACATATCGGACGCGAACCTGTCTATATTTCTAACCGCGCCGAACTCAAAGCCTTGATGGGTGATGAGGCCTATGAAATTTTGGCCGGTCACTGTGATGCACGCATGGCTGGAATTAAAGATGCGCAGGCGCGCAGCCTTCCGCTCTTTGTTATCCAGCACCCAGCAACACTTCAAGCCGGCAAGTAAGGCGCTAGTCATACCTTTGCCTTAGGCTCACCTCATGGCAAAGGTCGAGAAAGATCCATTCCGCTGTACTGAATGCGGCTGGACATCCCAGAAATGGGTAGGCCGTTGCGGTGAATGCCAGGCGTGGGGATGCGTTGAAGAGGTTGCTGCCCCGAAGAAACTTTCACTCGTCGCCGGAACCGTCTCACATGCAGCAACTCCTATCGGCGATGTCGACCTGAGTTCAGCGCGTGCTCGCGAAACTGGAGTAAGTGAACTCGATCGCGTACTAGGTGGCGGCCTTGTTCCGGGCGCTGCAATTTTATTGGCCGGTGAACCAGGCGTTGGAAAATCAACTCTTCTCCTCTCTGTCGCAGCACAGACTGCAGCAAAGGGAATGAGCGCTCTCTACATTAGCGGTGAAGAATCCGCATCACAGGTTCGACTTCGTGCAGAACGCATCAACGCCGTAGATCCACAACTCTTTCTTGCATCCGAGACAGATCTCGGAGCGGTCATTGCTCACATAGATGCAGTCAAACCCGCACTCGTCATAATCGATAGCGTGCAAACAATTGGAAGCTCTGCCGCAGATGGTGCACCGGGTGGTGTGACACAAGTGCGTGAAGTTGCAGGAGCACTCATTCGTATCTGTAAAGATCGCGACATTACTTTGCTTCTGGTTGGACATGTCACTAAAGATGGATCGATTGCAGGACCGCGACTTCTTGAGCATATTGTCGATGTTGTTCTGCAATTTGAAGGAGAGCGCCATTCACGACTCAGACTTATCAGGGCAATTAAGAATCGCTTTGGGGCAAGTGATGAAGTAGGTTGCTTTGATTTAAGTGATACAGGGATCGAATCTGTAATCGATCCGACAGGTCTCTTTACCTCACGCCATACCGAACCTGTTCCTGGAACATGCGTTACGGTCACGCTAGAAGGTCGGCGTCCTTTGCTTGCTGAAATCCAAGCGCTAGTCAGCGCAAGCCGTGAAAGTGATTTCGGAAATGCGCGCCGCGTAACGAGCGGTCTTGATTCAGCCCGTACCTCAATGACTTTAGCTGTTCTTGAATTGCGCGCAGGCGTACGAGT
>JBIPNL010000130.1:0-3308 GCA_044373255.1 Candidatus Planktophila sp.
GACTTTTCTTAAGGCAGGATTAGATTTAAGTGTGACCTGAACTTTGCCTGATGGCAAAATCTTTACACCGGTTGCAGCTGTTGCCGCTTCAGGTGACGAGAAAATACCAACACCAACGAGTGATAACGCGCAGAGCGCTCCCCGTCGAGTAATTCCAGTGGAATCTTCAATTTTGCTCATCTGTGGCTTCCCCTATGTCAGATCGCATCTTCCGGTGCAAGAGTTTCGTGGGTGCGAACCTACCCCATCACGCGGTATGGCGCATTAGGAGTTTTTTCTCTTCATTTGGCGCTGCGCTTTATTCTCGATGGCCGCCATATTTGGCTAGACCTGATTCTCTATAACGTGGTGGCCCTGCTGGCCTTACTCGCACTATTTGCATCCCCGTCCCATAACGATCCGTTGGCTATCGCATTTCTTGCCTGCGCCATGGGTAGCTGGATATTCGGTTCTACTCTCTCTAGTTACGGGCAATTCTTCATCGCACCGACTGCAATCAATTACTTAATCAATATCTCTTACACACTTTTCTATCCCTTTGCCTTACTGGCGATTCCACGGATAGTGAGCAAGCGAAAGAAGATTGCTATTGTAGAAATTCTTGATGCTGCGATATTTGGTTTAGGGCTCAGCTCAATTGCAACAGCGTTGATCCTCTCGCAGGTAATCTCAGCTGATGGTGGTCAAGGATTCTTTGAACTCTTCTTCCCAATTTGCGATCTGGCGATAGCAATCACTCTTGGAATTACATCGATTACGCAACGATTGAATATTCGTTTTTTTATTGTGGCACTTGGTTTTGCTATCTATCTTGCCTTTGATTATCTCTTTCTCTGGATGAGTGCTCAGAATCGATACACCTTTGGGACCGTCTTTGATAATGGTTGGGTACTTGGAATCATTTTGATTTCACTCTCACTCTGGTATCCACCAGCAAATTCACAACAGAATTTTTCAATCCATCCGGCCTTTATCGCACTCTCCATCTTTATTAGTCCCACACTCTTAGCAATGATGGCGCTGCGACCTGGAATTTTTCCTTCGTATATTGTCTTTCCCACAATTGCTACCTTGTTTCTTGCCTTTATCCGAATGACTGTAGGTTTGCGACAAGCGCACGATCTCAGTGATGAGAAGACGCTGGCGCGCACAGATGAACTCACAGGCCTTCCCAATCGGCGCAGACTTATTGCAGAGCTAGGCACTTTTTCAAAGGTTGAAGGTGCGCTGATGCTTCTTGATCTCAATGGATTTAAGCAGGTCAATGATCAGTGTGGCCACGGTGCCGGTGATCAAGTCTTGATTCAAGTTGCTGCACGATTTGCACGAGTTCTACCAGAGAGCGCGCTTCTTGCAAGACTCGGTGGCGATGAATTTGGTGTCCTACTCAATGGCACGTCACGCTCAACGCTAGAAATAGTGCAAGCCCTGAAAGCGTGTGTCAGCTATCCCTTTCTTATCGAGGGAAAGAACATCTCTGTTGGGGTCAGCATTGGCCATGTCAGCAATAGTGAAGGTGGAGATTTACTAGCAAAGGCAGATGCGGCGATGTATGTCGCTAAACGATCATTTACTTTGTAGTTGGCTTTTCCGGCTTATCAGCCTTGATCTCTTGCAAACGTGCCAGTGATTCAAGGCGCTCTAGCGCATGATCCACAATTCGCTCTGGATACCCTTTGGAATATCCATCGAGGTAGAGCCACGGTTCATGAATCTCTGCTGCTGAAAGATGAGCAAGTTCGGGCACATACTTTCGGATGTAATCTCCGTTTTCATCAAAGCGCTTACCTTGTTCGATGGGATTAAAGACTCGGTAATACGGTGAGGCATCTGTGCCAGTGCCGGCCGTCCATTGCCATCCATGTGCATTAGATGCAACGTCATAGTCAACGAGATGTTCGGCGAAGAATCTCTCGCCCAGTTGCCATTCCAGATGCAGGTCTTTTACTAGGAAAGATGCAACAACCATACGTGTGCGGTTATGCATCCATCCCTCATGCTGCAACTGGCGCATAGCTGCATCTACAAAGGGATACCCAGTCTTACCTTCACACCATGCTTTAAATTGCTTGCCGGGCTTGTCATAACGCATCGCTTTAAATTGAGGTGCGTAGTAATCGGTATCTGTATGTGGGTTGTTGAAGAGGACATCTGCGTAAAACTCGCGCCAGGCAATCTCTTTTCGAAAAGTATCGTGGGCTTTGCTCTCGCCTAGGTTGGCTAGGAGAGTGCGCGGATGTATCTCGCCAAACTTGAGATATGTACTCATCTTTGATGTGCCATCAATACCTGCGAGATTTCGCGCCTCGTCATAGTGATCAATAGCTTTCTTGGAAAACTCTTTAAATCGCTTAAGTGCTGCAGCCTCACCGGCCTCAATTACTTGAACACCCTCTGGCATTGGAAAATCTGGAAATGCGCGGTACTTATCCGGTGGTGTTGGTGCGTTGATTACTGTCGGAGTCTTTGCTGGAGCGCGCCAACCATGAACGCACCACGCACGATAAAAAGGAGTGTAGACACGATACGGAGTGTCATCACTTGGCTTTCGCACACGGCCTGGCGAAACGGCATATGGACTACCTGTTCGAATAAGTTTTATTCCCGCTGCTTCAACGCGCGCATCGCGCGCAGCACCATAGCGTTCGTATTCATCAGAGATATGAACTTCAGTAGCACCGTACATCTGCATCAGTTCGCTCAATACTTCAACTTGATCTCCTGCAATGATGTGTAATCGGTTGCCTAACGATTGATCAAGTGCTCGCAACGACTGCCCCATATATGCAAGTAACTTTGCCCCTGCTTCGTCAATCTGAGATTTGTCTAAGATAAAGACAGGAACGATTTCATCTGATGATTCAATAGCTGCATTGAGTGCAGGGTGATCTCCGATGCGTAGATCGCGCCTAAACCAGACAATGGTGCGACTTGGTGATGTCATGGCATGATTTAAGCACTATGAGGGCGATTAAGCATTTTCAGGTGCATGGAATTCCGGGGAATTGATGAGCCAATCTCATTCTGGCTCAGAGCCTTACCTTGAAAATCGCTGAAGCTTTTATTTTATTGTCGCCACGCTTGACAACGGCAATAATCTCAAGAGTTGAACCTTTTTTGAACTTTTCTGGGTGCAAGAAAATGCGATGTAAGCCGCCGAGGGTTTTGTCAGTGCCAAAAGTTCGTCTATCCGCTGTTCCTAGATGTCTCCACGCTTTACCCGGGTATCTGGCGCTAAAACTCACTTCAACATAATCCTTACCCGGAACACGGGTAGAAAGCTCAATCCATCCAGTTGGCAACGAAGT
>JBIPNL010000073.1:0-6005 GCA_044373255.1 Candidatus Planktophila sp.
TGAAAGCAACGAGGCTCTTGCCGAAGAGATAAGTCAGCTGATCTATCATCTGCAAACTCTCATGCTCGCACGCGGCCTTACTCCACAAGATGTTTACAAGTTTCTCTAACGAATCGAAGGTGTGTTGAATCATGTTACGAGTAGCCATTCCGAATAAAGGTTCACTGGCAGAGGAAGCGATTGCCATTTTCAAAGAGGCGGGATACAAGCAAAGGACTGATTCTCGCGATCTGATTTTGGTCGACAGCCGCGGCGGTGTTGAGTTTTATTACTTACGTCCACGGGATATCGCGATCTATGTAGGATCCGGTGAACTCGAGATTGGCGTCACTGGTCGAGATTTGCTTATCGATTCAGGGGCTCCAGCAGACGAGATTATGCCTCTCAATTTTGGTTCATCAACCTTCAGATTTGCCGGACCAGCAGGGAGTAACTTTTCGGTCGCCGATATTGCAGGCAAACGTGTTGCAACCGCCTACCCAGGCTTGGTTGCGAACCACCTTAATGATTTGGGAGTTAAGGCCGAAGTTGTTCGCCTTGATGGCGCGGTTGAGAGCAGTGTGCGTTTAGGTGTAGCCGATGTGATCGCCGACGTTGTGAGCACGGGTAACACGCTACGTCAGGCTGGCTTGGAGATATTTGGCGATGCAATACTTACCAGCGAGGCGGTCGTAATCTCACGTCAAGGTGCGCAGATTTCTCCTGAGGTGGAGGTGCTCGTTCGTCGTTTACAAGGAGTTGTCACAGCACGTCGATATGTACTTCTTGATTATGATGTGAAGAAGAGTGATGTGGAGTCAGCTTGTGTGATTACGCCAGGGCTTGAATCTCCAACAATTTCCCCACTACAAAATCCAGATTGGGTCGCTGTACGTGCGATGGTTCTGCGGGAAGAAACAAACCAAATAATGGATAAATTATGGGCTCTCGGAGCTCGTGGCATTCTCGTTACCGATATCCACGCCTGCCGACTGTAGCGGACTCACTTTCGAAGACTCTCTCCTGAATCTTCAACATCTTCACGACTAATTCCCAGCAGATATAACACGCTATCGAGATACGGCGCACTTAACGCGCTATCTGCCACCGCTCTTACTGCAGGTTTTGCGTTGAATGCAATTCCTAATCCTGCAAGAGCGATCATATCGAGGTCATTTGCTCCGTCACCGATAGCAACTGTCTGCTCTATTTCAATCTTCTCTAAAGCGGCAAAATCACGTAAAGCCTGTGCCTTTCCAGCACGATCGACGATCGGTCCGACGAGTCCACCAGTAAGGAAACCATCCTTGCTCTCTAGTGTATTTGCACGATAGTGGCGAATTTCAAGCGAGGAAAGGAGTGGTTCAATAACATCTAGGAATCCACCCGAAACCACAGCGACTGTATGACCTAGTTTCTGAAGAGTCTTCACAAGAGTTCGGGCACCTGGCGTTAAAGAGATTTCTTTTCTTACCTCTTCAATCGTTGATAGAGGTAAACCCTTAAGCAAGGCAACTCTTTCCCGCAAGCTTGCTTCAAAATCGAGCTCGCCCGCCATGGCACGTTCGGTGATTGCGTGAATCTGCTCTTGCGCTCCTGCTTTAGCGCCAAGAAGCTCAATCACCTCTTGAGAGATCAATGTGGAGTCCACATCCATGATGACGAGTTTCTTTGCCCAACGCATTAGGCCGCCAGGAGATACCGCGATATCGATATTCAACTCTGCGGCTATTGCGGCAAGTTCGGCTTTGAGTACATGAGTTGGTACCGCACTCACTAATAGTTCGATCGCGGTCACTGGATAACTAGCAGTGCGATGAATACGTTCGATGTTGCCGCCAGCAGATGCGATTGCAGTGGCAAGGCCGGCAAGAGCGGCTGGCTTGAGATCTTGAGAGAGGACTACGACATGAGTGAGCCCAGACTTCACTGCAATGCTTTCACTCTCTTGCTCAGAAAATGCCACAGCAATATCTAAATTCAGTAACTCTGCTTGAGCGTTGAGATCGTCCTCAATGGCTTGAGCATGCGCCTTATTCAGGCTGATAAGAATGGTGAGAATAAGCCGTGAACGGATGACAACCTGCTCGATGTCAATAATAGAAAGAGAGAAGGGGGCGAGGGCGTTAAAGAGGGCCTCGGTGATTCCTGGTCGATCTTCACCAGATACCAGAACTAACCCTGTGTATTGCGCGCTCTGCTTATCCATTGAGCAAGATTATCGTGAATCACAGCTCTAGTTCTTCACATTTACATGTAATCACTGCTGATAAGTACTATCTTTTGACCCGTGAGCCTGCCAGAAGTTTTGCGAGTATCGGATGTATCAGTCACACGTGGCCCACGCACAATTCTCGGGCCGGTGACTTTTGCGATTTCTCCGGGGGAGCGTTGGGTAATTTTGGGACCCAACGGTGCTGGAAAATCAACGCTTCTTAACATCCTCGCCACTCGATCATTTCCAACGTCGGGCACGATCACGGTTTTGGAAAAAGAGATGGGCAAGGTCGATCTCTTTGAGTTAAGAACTCGTATCGGACTTGTCGGTGTTGGAATCTCAGAAGATATTCCGTACGAGGAGAAGGTGCGCGATGTAGTGGTGACTGCAGCATATGCCGTACTCGGCCGCTGGAATGAAGATTACGATCTATGGGATGAATCGCGCGCGGTCGCGCTGCTGACAACATTTGGTGTTCGAGACCTTGCGGATCGCTTATATGGAACGCTGAGTGAGGGCGAGAAGAAGCGAGTACAGATTTCGCGCGCTTTGATGGCCGACCCTGAACTTCTCTTATTGGATGAACCCACCGCCGGCCTTGATGTGGGTGGACGTGAAGATCTTTTGCGCCGTTTCTCCATCTTTGCAAACGACCCAGCTGCACCCGCCACCGTTATCGTGACACATCACATTGAAGAGATTCCATCTGGAACAACACATGCTCTCTTACTCAAAGATGGCGTCATTGCCGTCAGCGGTCCAGTTGACCAAGTGATTACAAGTGATCATGTGAGCGCGGTTTTTGGAGTCGATGTTGTGGTCTCTCATGATGGTGCTCGCTTTTTCGCCCGAGCACAAGGATGACTCACCCTTTATTTCAAGGTGTTCATCCTTCGTGGCAGCCAGTTCTTGATCCAATACAGGATTCGATTATTCGCACCTTTGAATCAATTAGTTCATCCGACTTCATTCCGGGTGTAGAACGCATACTGGCTCCTTTGCATTATCCGATTGATGAAGTTCGTGTTGTCATCGTTGGGCAAGATCCATATCCAAACCCTGACTACGCGGATGGCTTCGCCTTTAGCGTGAGACCAGAGGTCACTCCCTTCCCGGCATCCTTAACAAATATTTTGAAAGAACTTGAGAGCGATCTAGGAATCTCGTTGCCAAAAGATGGAAATCTTGAGAGGTGGAGCGCTCAAGGGGTCATGTTGATTAATCGAACGTTAACCACGATCTCAGGTCAATCGCATGCTCACCAGAGAAGTGGGTGGCTGGAAATCACTGCAGTTCTGATCGGAGCGGTGGCATCACGCGGTTCAATTGGAATTCTTTGGGGAGGTAACGCACATCAACTCTCTGATCTCTTTGAATCGACGCTGGTTATCAAGAGTGCGCATCCGAGTCCGCTGAGTGCATATCGCGGTTTCTTTGGGTCTAGGCCATTTTCCCGAGCAAACTCTCTTCTCGAAGAACGCGGACTCACCAAGATTCAATGGTAAAAAATAAACCGGGCCCCATGTGGGAGCCCGGTTTATTTATATGTGAATTTAGCCGATAAGGACGTTGATTGGTGATTGTAGGAAGTAGATCATAAACAGTCCTGAGATGATCCAAAGAAGTGAATGTACTTCTCTCATTCGACCCTGAATCAATCTGATGACTACGTGGGTAACGAAGCCAGCGCCAATACCTACTGCGATGCTGTAAGTAAATGGCATGAGAATGATCATGAAGAATGCAGGGAGTGCGATTCCAATATCTGCCCAATCAATACCCTTGATCTGAGTCATCATCAAGAAACCAACGATGATCAGAGCAGGAGCTGCAGCCTCGTAAGGAATAACCTTAACGACAGGTGCGATAAGTGTTGAGAGTAAGAAGAGCACTCCAGTGACTACTGAAGCAAGTCCTGTTCGTGCGCCTTCACCGACGCCAGCAGCTGATTCGATATAGCTGGTATTTGATGAAACACCAGCAGCTCCACCAGCAGCAGCGGCGATCGAGTCAACAAGAAGAATGCGCTGTGCATTTGGAACGTTTCCATCCTTGTCGATCAAGCCAGCTTCGTGACCCACTGCAGTCATGGTTCCCATGGTGTCAAAGAAGTCAGCCAAGAGGAGTGAGAAGACAAGAAGTGACGCTGCGACTATCCCGATTGCAGAGAAAGAACCAAGCAGATTGAACTGACCCAGAAGACTGAAGTCTGGAGTTGCGACTACATCTGTTGGAACCTTTGGAACATTGAGTCCCCACCCTGAGCCGTTGATGTAATTGCCTGTAGCTGGGTCAATGAAGCCACGATAGCCCTCAGGAATCTTTCCACCCCATACGAATTCAACGACGCCTTTAGGAGCGTAGTTTTCGCCGATGGTATAGACCCTCTCGAGGATAATTGCCAAAACCGTAGAGAGAGTAATTCCGATGAGAAGCGCTCCCTTGACTTTCTTTACAATCAAACCGATCGAGAGGAATAATCCGAAGATAAATACGATGATTGGCCAGCCGATAAGACTTGTGCCATCACCAAACTTAACTGGAACAGGACCGTCGAGAGCTCTACGAACAAAACCTGCATCGACAAGTCCGATGAGTGCGATAAAGAGACCGATTCCGACAGAGATTGCAATCTTCAACTGTGTCGGAACAGCTGAGAAAACAGCTTTTCTAAACCCAGTGAGAACTAAGAAGATGATAATTAAACCTTCAAGAACAACGAGACCCATTGCATCGGCCCACGTCATCTTTGGAAGTGCTGCAATGCTGACGGCTACAAAGGTGTTAAGACCTAAACCAGTTGCAATCGCTAATGGGAAATTAGAAACGACTCCCATGAGCAGAGTAAGAACTCCAGCTACGAGCGCTGTGCCAGCAGCGATTGCCGCCATATCAAGCATTTTTCCTGTGCCATCTTCTTTACCACCGAGAATCAGTGGATTGAGCGCGATGATGTAAGCCATGGCAAAGAATGTGACGAAGCCGCCGCGAATCTCTGTTCCGATGGTTGATCCCCGCTCAGATATTTTGAAGTAACTATCTAGCATGATTGACCTTCCTCATTTTGTTATCGGGGGTGGTTGCGACCCCGTGTGAAATGACGGCTCACAGACCAATCAGAGCTGGGGAGCGCTTTGATGGGGTCAAAATATCT
Source organism: Candidatus Planktophila sp. (assembly GCA_044373255.1). Taxonomy (GTDB): domain Bacteria; phylum Actinomycetota; class Actinomycetes; order Nanopelagicales; family Nanopelagicaceae; genus Planktophila. Next base: position 5,352 of record JBIPNL010000073.1, read on the forward strand.
GACCCGATACGTTACTTAGCCGTTAGACGCGCAAGAGCCCCAAAAGAAATAGCGAGAGATTGCCCAATAAAAAGGGCAAAAAGTAGCGTTCCTATCCCTAAGGTTCCGCCAAGAAGCGCCCCTAGAATCGAGACGACTACCTCTATTCCTAACCTCACCCGTCCAACTCTCACCCCGGTTCGATTATGGAGGCCGGTCATCATGCCATCACGCGGACCTTTACCTAACCCACAGGTGATGTAGAGAGCTGACCCCGCGCCGACCAAAACGATGCCGACAATTACGTAGACCAAGCCCATGAGAATTCCATCTTGCAATGGAAAGGCGCGTGTTCCTATTTCAATGAAGGTTGCGATTACAAGAATATTTGCAATAGTGGAAAACCCAAGTCGAACATGAAGTGGTATCCACGAAAGAAGTACGACCACTGAAATAAGCAAGGTAGCCGTACCGATTGTTAATCCTGATTTGAGAGAGATACCTTGAGCGAGTACTGACCACGGTGTGTTTCCCAAACCTGATTCAATAATGAGTGCATCGCCGAGTCCGAAGGCAGCCAGACCAAAAACAACGATCAACACTCGCTTTATTGAAAGATCCCAACCATGCGCCCCAGTCCAAGGAAGGTTCGGAACCGTGCGATGCGGTTTAACA
>JBIPNL010000059.1:0-7351 GCA_044373255.1 Candidatus Planktophila sp.
TCTCACGAGTATGATTCGAGAATGTTTATTGGATCTGGCACATTGATCAATGTGATCGCCATTATTGGTGGGGCATCTCTCGGAGTACTCATCGGCGGGCGAATTCCAGAGCGCACACGAGCGCTCATCACAGATGTGCTCGGCTTGATAACGATTCTTGGCGCTGGTTCGGCATTGGCCTACATTGCATCTGAGCGATATATAGATTCACTTCCACAAGGGTGGCCCTTACTTGCGATCTTAGCGTCGCTACTCATTGGTGGAGTCATCGGAAGTGCGCTTAATCTTGAAGCAAGGCTGGAGTCGTTTGGTCAATATTTACGTGGGCGTTTCAAAGCTGATCGCGAAGGTACCTTTGTTGAAGGATTCCTCACATCCTCGTTGCTCTTTGTTATAGGTCCGCTAGCAATTCTCGGATCAATTAGTGACGGTATGGGGACTGGAACCGATCAACTTGTTTTGAAATCATCGCTCGACTTTTTTGCAGCTATCGCATTCGCAGCCAGCCTCGGATGGGGAGTAGCTGCCTCAGCTATCCCCGTGGGAATTTATCAAGGGCTATGGACAGTGGCTGGCTTTGGCCTGGGAAGCGTTCTTACCGATTATCAAATAGATGCCATGACCATTGTCGGCGGATTAATGCTTGTATCAATCGGTTTAGGCCTCCTGAAAATAAAGACTATCGCAGTAGGAAATCTCTTACCTGCGCTAGCAATCGCGCCAGTAATCGCTTGGGCGCTGCATCAGTTCGTTTAGTTTGATCTTCCCCTAGATTGTCTTGGCATCAATCACGAATCGATACTTCACATCGCTGGCAACTGTGCGCTCGTAGGCTTGATCAACGTAGTCAGCGCTGATCACTTCGACATCGCTAAGGATCGAATGTGTGGCACAGAAGTCGAGCATCTCTTGCATCTCGGCTATCCCACCGATCATGGAGCCAGCCATTGACTTACGACCATTGAGAAGAGAGCCAACTTGAACCGGATATGGAGCGCCAGGCAATCCAATGACGACAAGGGTTCCATCAATCTTGAGTGTTGCGATATATATATTGATATCAATCTGCGCGCTCACTGTGTTGAGAATCAGATCGAAGGTTCGGGCGAGTGGCGTGAGATCTTGTGGTCCATGTACAACGACAAATTCATCAGCCCCCATTGCTAGAGCATCGCCTCTCTTGGATTCTGAATGCGAGAGAACAGTCACGTGAGCTCCAAGTGCGTGAGCGAACTTCACTCCCATATGCCCGAGTCCACCGAGTCCCATGATCGCAACCTTCGAACCTTTACCAACCTTCCAATGCTTCAGCGGTGAATACAAGGTAATTCCGGCACATAGCAACGGCGCAACGCCATCGAGAGCTAGTGATTTGTTGACCTTCACTGCATAGTTTTCATTGATAACGAAGACATTGCTATAGCCACCCATAGCAACTGTCACGCCGTCGCGTTCAAGCGTGTTGTAGGTTCCGGTCATACCACGATCGCAGTATTGCTCGAGGCCGTCTTTGCATGGTTTACATTCGCGACAAGAGTCAATAAATACGCCGACGCCGATGTGATCTCCCACAGAGAATTTGCTGACAGAGACACCCACTTCACGCACGACGCCAGCGATCTCATGACCTGGAACCATTGGAAAGATCGAAGGACCCCATTCTTCACGCACTTGATGTATGTCAGAGTGGCAGATCCCAGCGAAGGCAATATCAATGAGAACATCGTGCGCGCCTAGAGCTCTACGTGTGAAATCGTGGCGAACAAAAGGCGCACCTTTACTGAGTGCGGCAAGACCTCGTACGTTTGTCACTTTTCTCCTTGTTACATCTGATTGAAGGGAAGTGAATCATGAGAGACGTGCCCAGCACGGGAATTTCTCGCTGTCACTCCACGCATATGGTGGCGACGGCAGAGAACTTCATAAGCAACCTCTGAACTGGTTCCAACATCGGCAACGACTACCTGCTCGCCTTCGGTGACCATTGCTCCACCTATCGTTCGCGCGTTGTGTGTTGCTCTCGAACCGCACCAGCAAAGCGCCTCAACTTGGAGAGTGCTCACTCGATCGGCCAGCTCAACTAAACGTGCTGAACCAGGAAAGAGTTTGGTTCTAAAGTCGGCCAGAATGCCGAATGCGTAAACCTCAATCCCTAAACCATCCACAATTCGAGCTAACTGCTCGATCTGTTCTGGCTGATAGAACTGCGCTTCATCACAAATGACGTAATCGATTCTTTCACCGATAGAGAGTCTCTCGACAACAAATTTATGAATATCGAAACCGGGCAGTACTTCGATAGCCGGACTCGTTAAACCCAAGCGAGAGGATATTTTCCCAGCACCTGCACGATCTTGAGAGGTAAAGATCAACCCACCACGACCACGTTGTTGGTGATTATGAGCCGTTTGCAGAGCGAGAGTGGATTTACCACTATCCATCGTTCCGCAGTAATAGATCAGCTCAGCCACGGACCCGATCTTGCCACAAAGTTCTCTTTACTGACGCTCAACCGGGAGTCCGTGCCTCAACGCGGGTCAGTCACTTTTGAGAGCGTGAATGCGCACATCGGGGGAGTGCCCGTTGATTCTTTTGCGACCACCTAAGACGGTGATCTCACTGAGGACGACAATATCTGAAACCACACCACCAGCTCTTCGTACCAGATCGATTGCTGCAACGAGGGTTCCACCGGTTGCCAAGACATCATCAACGAGAAGAACGCGAGATCCCGGTGCAAATGCATCGATATGGATTTCAATCTCATCAACCCCATACTCGAGTCCATACTGCTGTGAAAATGTTTGGTGAGGCAACTTTCCTTTTTTTCGAATTGGCACAAAGCCACACCCTTTAGCTATAGCGATTGCACTCGCAAAGATAAATCCTCTCGCTTCAATTCCCGCTACAACTGTGCTGTCGGGATCGACCTGAGACATAGCCTTGACCACCGCTGTGAATGCATCGGCGTTGGCCAGTACAGGGGTGATATCTTGAAAGAGAATTCCGGGTTTCGGATAATCTGGGACAAAGCGAATGAGTTTCAGTGCATCATCGACATTCACTCGAGCACCGCCTACTTTGTGAGTTTTCTACAATTAATCGATCGTGTCCGAACGGGGACTTGAACCCCGAAGCCCTTGCGGGCACTAGCACCTCAAGCTAGCGCGTCTGCCAATTCCGCCACCCGGACGAGATGTTCTTTTGCAAGCGCTCACACTATCAATCTAGGCCAGTCTAGGCAAAGCAGCTCTGCAGTTCTCGCTCATTGACCATCTTTTGGTAGATACTTTGCCTATGACATTAGATGCGCAGGCCCTCCGACAAGAACTCGAATCAGAGACTATTCGAATTTGCCAAGAATTGATTCGCATACCGAGTGTGAATTTCGGTGAGGGTAGAGGAGACGAGAAAGCGGCAGCTGAATATGTTGTAGCCGAACTTGCTCGTGTTGGAATCTCATCAAAAATTTACGAGTCTGCACCTAATCGTTGCAATGTTATTGCGCATCTCGAGAGTTCACAGCCAGGTCGTCCTGGTTTGGTTGTTCACGGACATCTCGATGTCGTTCCTGCAATGGCTGAGGATTGGAGCGTCGATCCGTTCGGTGGAATTCTTAAGGATGGTTTTATCTGGGGTCGTGGTGCTGTGGATATGAAAAACATGGATGCCATGATTCTTGCAGTGGTCTGTCAATGGGCTCGCATCGGATACAAACCGCCGCGTCCTATCACTCTCGCTTTTTTTGCTGATGAAGAGGCCGGTAGTAGTTACGGTTCTCGCTGGATGGTTGCCGAACATCCGGATGTGTTCAAGGGGTGCACCGAAGCCATCTCAGAGGTAGGAGGATTTTCGGTCACTCTACCTAATGCCAAAAGATTCTATTTCGTGGAGACTGCCGAAAAAGGTATCCACTGGATGCGCTTAGTTGCCAACGGTCGTGCCGGCCATGGCTCTGTCATTAATCAGGAGAATGCCATCACACGCATTTCGGAAGCGGTGGCAAAGATCGGAAATTATGATTGGCCGCAGCGCTACACGGCAACTGTAAAACGACTCTTTGAGACGGTTGCACAAGCATCTGGGAAACCATTTGACTTAAAGGATTTGAGACCTCTGTTGAGCGAATTTGGAAATACATCTCGCATGATTGGTGCAACGCTGCAAAATACGGCAAACCCATCGATGCTCTCTGCTGGATATAAAGAGAACGTCATACCAGGTGAAGCGACAGCTGTTGTTGATGGACGTTTTCTTCCGGGATATGAAGATGAAATGAATGCAACTATTCAAGAGATCGTTGGACCCGATATACGCATTGAAACTATCGTCACTGATATCGCACTCGAAGTTCCATTCGAAGGTGATTTAGTCGATGCTATGTGTGCTGCATTGGTTAAGCATGATCCCGATGGTATTCCAGTTCCATTTACGATGAGTGGCGGGACTGACAACAAAGCACTATCAAAGATCGGAATAATCGGTTATGGGTTCTCCCCGCTGAAACTCGATCCTGAGTTGGACTTCATGGCGCTCTTTCACGGCGTGGACGAACGAGTTCCGGTAGATGGCCTGAGATTCGGTGTAAATGTCTTGAAGGATTTCTTAGAAAACTCTTGATACCTCATCAAGTGCGCTACGAACGATCTCCGGAAGAGTGATCTCTTCAACGGTAAGTACTCCGCGCAGTTGAGCACCAGTGCGCGCACCTACGATTGCACTAGTCACACCTGGTGCATCGCGAACCCAGGCAAGGGCCACTTCAAGTGGTGAGTACCCCAAACCACCTGCTGCAGCAGCGACAGCTTCGACTATTCTCGAACTTCTCTCATCCAGATATGGTGCGATGAAATTAGCAAAGTGAGGTGTTGCACCCCGCGAGTCAGCAGGTATTGATTGGCGATATTTTCCTGTGAGAACGCCTCGTCCAAGTGGTGACCACGCAAGAATTCCGACACCCAATGAATGAGCACAGTCCACAACTTCTTCTTCAATAGATCGATTAAGGAGTGAGTATTCACTTTGAATTGTCGCTATCGGTGCTTTGGCTGTATTTGATTCTTGTAGCGTGATTGCACGGGCACTCTGCCACCCATTGAAATTACTTATCCCTACATACCGCGCCTTACCCGATGTGTATGCATAATCAAGTGCCGACAAAGTATCTTCCAACGCGTTATCGGAATCCCACGTATGAATTTGCCAGAGATCTACATAGTCGCTGCCCAATCGGGTCAGTGATTTATCTAGCTCTGAGATGAGGTGGTGACGTGAGTTGTTGACCGAACGAATTCCATCAGGGAAGGCAATGCCAGCCTTTGTTGCGATGACAAGATCTTCACGAGAAGCGATGGTTCCGATGAGTCCGCCGATTACTCGCTCGGCATCACCATCGGCATAGGTGGAAGCGGTGTCGATAAAGTTTCCACCAGCCTCAACAAAAGAGCGCAACTGCTCGGCTGCTTCATGGGTATCTGTATCGCGTCCCCAGGTCATCGTTCCGAGCCCTATGCGAGAGAACTCAAGTCCTGACTGACCCGCGCGACGTTTAATCATGGGCGCCACCCTAGCAAGCCAACAATGTTAAAGAGCGATAATCTTCGGAGATGTCACGAATCGTTCTCTTACGGCACGCGCACTCCACTGCCAATCTGAAGAACGTTCTTGCCGGTCGAACTGAAGGAATCGCGCTCAGTAGTAAAGGCGAGAACCAGGCAGCAGAGCTTGTTGAAAGAATAGGAAAATCTCGTTTCGATGCCGTCGTTGTTAGTCCTATCCAACGTTGTTCGCAGACTATTGCGCCATGGCTTGCTACTTACGGTAACGGGGTAGTCCCACTCATTGATGAAGGTTTTTCTGAAGTCGATTACGGAACATGGACGGGTAAGTCTCTTGCAGTCCTTCAGCGAAACAAGTTATGGAAGATTGTGCAGGAACATCCGAGTCAGATGGTCTTCCCGCAGGGGGAATCATTAATGGAGATGCAATCGCGGGCAATAGCTTCATTCCACAGAGTTAATGCTCTTAAAGGGAAGAATCCTCGCCTGATTGTTAGCCACGGTGATGTCATTAAATCAGTCGTTGCTCATGTTCTGGGTATGCACCTCGACCAATTTCAGCGATTGGTTATTGAGCCGGCCTCGATGACGGTGATTGAAACGCAGAACGGGATCAGTCGCCTTATCTCATTCAACGATCAGAAGAGCGTAATCTCAGGTAAGGAGTCGAAAGGATCTTTCGCTCTCGGTGGCTCGACCGGAAATCGTGCGTGATGGCCTCACAGCAGTGGAATTTTGATCGCCCTGACAGATTTATTGTAGGAACTATCGGAGCACCAGGGGAGCGGGAGTTCTACTTCCAGGTAAGGCAAGGTGCATCCCTCGTTTCATTAGCTACTGAAAAATCTCAAGCATCGGCCCTTGCTCAACGAATCTCCACCATTATTCGTGAAGTTAAGAAAAATACTCCTTTGAATTCAGTACAACCAATGAAGAGCGATGATGGACCGCTAGAACTTCCATTGGATAGCGAATTCACAGTGGGAGCAATAGGGATCGCCTTTGATCCAAGTGATTTGGAAATTGAGATTTCCTTTAGATCGGATCTTGATCAGAGTGAGGATTCATCTGAGTCGGAATTACCCACCGTTGATGTTCGCCTTGATCTGTCTCTTGCACTTGCATTCGTATCGAGAACTCAAGCGCTCGTAGCGGGAGGACGACCTCTCTGTCCATTCTGTATTTCCCCCATTAACCCTGAAGGACATCTATGTCCGAGAGCTAATGGTTACCGTAGATGAGTCGACTTGATCGCGACTGGGTTGCCCACAGCCTGGAGATCGCAGCAAAAGGTAATCTTGAAATCACCGGTCGACTTGTTGACGCCTCTAACGCAACGCTTTTTGGATCAGTGACACTGGGTGAAGAATCTTTCCAAGTGATCTATAAACCAGTAGCAGGGGAGCGACCACTCTGGGATTTTCCGGATGGAACACTGGCTGATCGTGAGTATGCCGCTTACCTGTTAAGTGATGTCACTGACTTCGATCTGGTTCCTCCCACGATTCTAAGAGAAGGCCCGGCGGGCTTTGGCATGGTGCAACGGTGGATTGATATTGATGAGTCAATTGAGCTATCTCAATTCTTCGCCAATGACTATCCAGCTCTCAGGGAACTCGCGATCTTTGATGCAATTATCAACAATACCGATCGCAAGATTGGACACTTATTGCCAGCTGAAGACGGACATCTCTTCGCCTGTGATCACGGAGTAACTTTTCATGAAGAAGATAAGTTGCGGACGGTTCTCTGGCAGTGGGCAGGCGATGACCTCACCGATCAGGAAATCTCTC
>JBIPNL010000022.1:0-13333 GCA_044373255.1 Candidatus Planktophila sp.
GCGACGTGGTCAAACGCTTTCAGCTATGAGCTTTCCTTCATTAATTGCAGCTGGGCTCAACGGAGTTGAAGTAGATCATCGTGATCATTCACAGTCAGAACGGGAACAATTACGCGGAATCGCTCGCGAACTAGGTCTCGTGATTACAGGGGCCAGCGACTATCACGGAACAGGTAAACTCAATCTCATGGGGGAGAACCTCACAGATCCACACCAGTGGGAAATTTTAGAGTCAATGGCAGATGCGCGAAGGGCGGTCACTTCATGAATATTGTTGAGGTAAGTGCACTCACCTTTGCTATCCAGTGCTTTGTCACCTTGTTTGTCATTATGGATCCACCGGGTGCGACCCCCGTCTTCCTTGCATTAGTTTCTGATAAATCTCCTAAGGAGCGAATTCGTCTGGCTTGGCAGGCTGCTGCTATTTCACTTATTGTGATTGCATCCTTTGCACTCTTTGGACAATTTGTGCTCGAGTATATGAAAGTCTCTATGGAGGCCCTTCAAGCAGCAGGTGGGTTGCTTCTTCTCTATGTTTCACTCCAACTGTTGACCGGGCGTATTGAAGAAATCGATGCATCGACAAATAAAAATGTTGCACTGGTTCCATTAGGCACGCCACTTTTAGCTGGTCCTGGAGCGATCGTTGCAACGATGATCTTTGTTAAGCAAGTTGATTCACCAGCTTATGCCGTTGGCCTTATTGCAGCGGTAGTAGCAGTACATATCACTATTGCAATTGCGCTGATGGCCTCGACAAAGATTCTTGCAATCATTAAAGATAGCGGTGTCACTCTTGTAGCTCGCATCGCAGGACTTCTCCTCGCTGCAATTGCGGTACAGATGCTCGCCGATGCGATCAAAATTCTTGCCGGATAGACCTGTGACATACGATCCCCGCGGTATTTACTCTCCTGAGAACATAGTCTGGAAGATACATAGCGATCCGTGCATGCTTATCGGTGGGCTGCGCGCGCTCTTTGAGCAAGCCCTTCATCCAGTGGCAATGGCTGGAGTCGCAACACACTCAAACTTTCGCGAGGATGCGTGGGGTCGACTCGAACGCACTGGAGATTATGTAACCACATTAACCTTTGGCACTACTGAAGATGCAACCCAACTTGCAGCGCGAGTGCGACGTGTACATACCAAGCTCGGACTTGATAATCCGCATGAATTGCTCTGGGTTCACATGGCGATGGTGGATTCATTTTTAGATACTGCAGTGCGTTCAGGAGTAGAACTCGATGAGCGAGATCAAGATGATTATGTTTTGCAGATGGTCGAGTTTGCAGACCTTGTTGGCGTTCCACGAAGTGATGTTCCCACTTCGCGAGCAGAACTCGTCCAATACTTTGACGATATACGTCCGGAGCTCGAAGCAAGTGATGACGCTAAACGTGCGGCAATCTTCTTAGCGCTGCCACCACTTCCGACGCTTGTTCGATTTGCTACACCTGCTGCTCCGGCTTGGGCTGGAATAAGTGCTGTGGCAGCGGCAAGCCTTCCTCGTTGGGCTCGTGATTTATATGGATGGCCAACACTTCCAGGCCAGTCGAGTGCGACACATTTCTCTCTGCAGACTGTTCGAAAAACCCTCTCACTCGTACCTGAGGCCTTTATTGCTCCACCAATTTTTCTAGAAGGTAAGAAGCGTTGGAATAGTCAGTCGGTGAATGCATGAGCAGATCTCTTGTTTGCATTGCAAATACAGCGGGTGGTTCCGGTAAAACGACGCTAGCGCACGCGCTTTCGGTTGCATTCACTGAATACGGAAAGAAAACACTGCTCATTGATCTAGATCCTCGAGCGAGCCTGTCATTTCGTGTCGGGCGCGAGAACTCACGCTTGAGCATCTCTGACTTTCTGCAGAGTACAGTCACTATGGAAGATTTAGATACACATATTGAACGCTTTGACTTTATCGCAAGCGACTCTCGATGTGGTTTTGGTTTTACAGCGGCTGACCTTCAAAATCTCATCGATGCGCTACCAAAAGAATTCGATGTAATCGTGATTGATACACCTAGTGATGTAAATCCTGGATTGCTAGCCGCTCTCAAGGTGTCAGACCTAGCACTTGTTCCATACTCACAGACGCTTCATCACTATCGAGGAATCGATCAGATTTTCAAACTTGAGCCCAATACAAAGAAGCTACTTCTTCAGATAGGTAAGCCAAGTAAAATTGTGGATCAATTTAGCCAGTGGCCCCACCTCGATGGACGCTGTAGCGCTGCACGCGAGATTAGCGAAGCCGAATTGACTGCTACTAGCGTTCTCACCACGGCGAAAAACTCAGTGATCGCAGGGGAGATAAGAGAATCTGCCTATAGCGTTCTTGAAGAATTAGGAATTGCTTAAGAGGTAAATTTCTTTGTGCGTACTCTCTCGCGCTTTTCACGTGGAGCAGCAGGTGCACGTTCACTCTTCTTCTCTGCAGCAGGTGCGCTTTTACGAGGCTTATCCATACGCCCGGTAGAGCCTGCAGGGATCTTCATCATTGCGTAGAGATGCTCAGATGATGAATATGTTTCAAGTGGCTCTGCCAGACCCAACTTAAGAGCCATATCAATCATCTTCCAGCGGGCAAGTTCATCCCAATCAACAAAGGTGAGCGCTATTCCATGTGCACCGGCACGAGCTGTTCGCCCAATGCGGTGAACATATGTTTTTTCATCTTCGGGGCACTGATAGTTAATGACATGCGTGATTCCATCAATATCAATTCCACGCGCTGCAACATCTGTTGCGATGAGAACATCTGATTTCCCACCCTTGAATTCATTGAGGGCTTTCTCTCGGGCAGCTTGCCCCATATCGCCATGAAGAGTTGCTGCTTTAAATCCGCGTTCGATCAAATCATCAGAGGTCTTTTGGCATGCACGCTTGGTTCGGCAGAAGACGATTGTGGGGCCACGCCCTTCTGCTTGCAAAATACGTGCCAACATTTCGATCTTATCCATCGCATGTGCACGAACTACATGTTGTTCGATTCGCGAGACGACATTGCCTTCATCTTGTGAATCTTGGGTGCGAATATGCACCGGTTGATTCATGAATTTACGGGCCAAAGCAATAATGTCACCTGGCATAGTTGCTGAAAAGAGCATAGTTTGAGAGCGATTCGGTGTTGCAGTGAAGATTTTTTCAACATCTGGCAGGAAGCCAAGATCGAGCATTTCATCTGCTTCATCGAGGACTACTCGTGTAACGCTGGCAAGTTTGACCTGACCTTGACGATAGAGATCCAAAAGTCTCCCCGGAGTTCCCACGATAATTTCGACGCCTGCTTGGAGAGCTTCAATCTGTGGCTCAAAAGCGCGACCGCCATAGACGGCTAGTACTCGGATCTTGCGGCTTTGTGTAATCTCTTCTAAATCTTTTGTTACTTGCACGCAGAGTTCACGCGTGGGAACAACTACGAGTACTTGTGGAGAATCCTGATATTCAAATGTTTTCCACTCTTCATCCTCAGGTGCAATCACTCTATCAACGAGTGGAATACCAAATGCCAGAGTTTTTCCCGTACCAGTCTTGGCTTGCCCAATCACATCTCCATCAGCGAGTGCGATTGAGAGCACCTGTTCCTGAATTGGAAATGGAGCCATGTACCCATGCTGGTTGAGGGCAGCGATGGTCTCCTTGCGAAGAGGTAAATCTGCAAAAGTCAGCGACACTTATTGTGCGCCAAAACCGACGCGACGTTCAGTCGGTTGACCAATTTCAACATAGCCAATCCGAGCCGCTGGAACGATGATTTCATGGCCACGGATATCTGTCAGAGCTAATAACGAGTTATCGGCAAGCGCCTTAGCGACAGCTGCTTTGATTTCAGCTGGGCTAGATTCGCATTCAAAGGACAGTTCACTGGAAACTTCTGCAATAGCAATTCTCACGAGAGCTGCTTTTGCGCCCTCTGATTTCTTTGTACTCATGTGCTTATCCTAGGCGTAAGGCGTGCGAACTGCTATTCGGTGCGGGGGAAGCCCGAAATTCCACGCCACATCAAGTTTTCAACGAGATCTACTGCTTGTTGGCGAGTTAATTTGCTGTCACGTTCTAACCAGTGGCGAGCAGTCACTTGCGCATAGCCAATAAGTCCAACGCCTAGAAGCATTGAAACCTCTTTAGGTAGCCCAGTGTCATTGGAGATCACTCCACTTACCGCCGCGGCACAGTCATATGTCATGCGGTTGAGTCGCTCGCTCACCTGTGGTTCAACGCTCATATCACTTTCAAAGAGAAGCCTAAATGCTTCCCCTTCATTTTCGATAAATGAGAAATAGGCAACGACAGTTGCACGCACTCGCTGAGCGTTATCAGGAGTTGATGAAATTGCTTTTTGAATTTCAAAGACTAATGAGTCAATGTGAAGATCAAGTACTGCGAGATAGAGATCTAGCTTTGAAGGAAAATGTTGATAGAGAACGGGCTTACTGACTCCGGCGCGATCTGCAATTTCATCCATGGCGGCAGAGTGATATCCGGCGGCGGTAAAGACCTCTAGGGCTGCGGCGAGAAGTATTGCTCTGCGTTCATCACGAGGTAGACGCGCTTTGTCAGCGCCTAGTACTTTGTCAGGAGTGCTCATTTGGCTAATCGTAGAGCCTAAGTGGCATGCTTTCCTAGTCTGAGGCAGAATACTCAATTATGAAGACTCCTCCATTGGTTACTCCAGGTCCCGCACTCACCGTTGATGAAGTACGCCGGTATAGCCGCCATCTCATCATTCCTGATGTTGCAATGGCAGGCCAACAGCGATTGATGAATGCAAAAGTCCTCTGCGTTGGTGCTGGTGGACTCGGTTCGCCTGCACTTATGTATCTGGCAGCAGCAGGTGTGGGCACTATTGGAATCGTTGAATTCGATACAGTCGATGAATCAAATCTGCAACGACAGATTATTCACGGCCAATCAGATATTGGAAAAAGCAAAGCCGACTCAGCTAAAGAGAAAATTCTAGAGATCAATCCTTACGTCAATGTGATAACTCATGAAGTGCGACTTGATGTTGATAATGTCATGGATATCTTCTCTCAATACGACATTATTGTTGATGGCACAGATAACTTTGCGACGAGATATCTTGTTAATGATGCGTGCGTACTGTTGAAGAAGCCATATGTGTGGGGATCTATCTATCGCTTTGATGGTCAGGCAAGTGTCTTCTGGGCCGAATATGGTCCGTGCTATCGCTGCCTCTATCCAGAACCTCCACCACCGGGCATGGTTCCATCGTGCGCTGAAGGTGGCGTGCTCGGAGTGCTCTGTGCAACTATCGGCTCAATCCAAACCACCGAAGCGATCAAGGTTCTTACAGGAGTTGGCGAACCACTCATTGGTGAGTTGATGATCTATGACGCGCTCGAAATGGAATTCAAAAAGGTAAAGATTCGCAAGGATCCAAATTGCCCAATCTGCAGCGCTAACGCCACCCAGAAAGATCTACTCCCTGACTACGAGGCATTCTGTGGAGTTCTCTCCAATCAGGCACAGGAAGCAGTCACAGATTCAACAATCACAGTGACCGAGCTAAAAGAGAAGATCGATCGCAGTGATGATTTCTATCTCATTGATGTTCGTGAGCCAAGTGAATTTGAAATTGTAAGAATTCCAGGATCACACCTCATCCCAAAGCAAGGCTTTATCGATGGATCAGCCTTAGCCGGCCTTCCGCAGAATAAGCCAATCATTCTTCACTGCAAGAGCGGTGTCCGTTCGGCAGAGTGCCTTGCAATTATCAAGGGAGCAGGATTTAAAGATGCTTCGCATGTCTCAGGCGGAGTTATCGCGTGGGCAAAACAGATCGATACATCTCTGCCGGTTTATTAATGCTTGAGCGTTATGACGGTGCACGAGTACTTCTAGTTCATGCTCATCCTGACGATGAGACCATAAACAACGGTGCAACTATGGCTCTTTACGCGGCCCTAGGAGCAGAAGTAACACTTGTTACCTGCACTCGCGGTGAAGAAGGAGAAGTACTTGTTCCCGAGCTTTCGCATTTGGCATCGAGTGAACAAGATCTGCTTGGCGCTCATCGCGAAGGTGAATTAGCTGCAGCTATGAAGGCACTTGGGGTCTCTGACTTTCGTTTCCTTGGAGATCCATCAGCCCGCTACCGAGATAGCGGAATGATGGGAACGCCTCAAAATGATCGTCCTGATGTTTTCTGGCAGGCAGATGTGAAGCACGCGAGTAGTCACTTAATCGCGATTATTGATGAGATTAAGCCCCACGTTCTTATCACCTACGATGAAATCGGTGGATATGGACATCCCGATCACATACAGGCGCATCGAATTGCTATGGAAGCAGCAGAGAATGCAACGTGGAATATCCCAAAAATCTATTGGAACACTATGCCGAAATCAGTTATTGCTGATGGAATTGAAAAAATGAAAGCACTTGGCACAGATTTTTTTGGTGCCGATAACGCAGATGATCTTCCTTTTGCAAAAGATGATGAATTTGTCACAACCCTTATCGATGGAAATGATTATGTACAAGCCAAGATGGATGCGATGGCTGCACATTTAACTCAGATCGCCCTCGACGGCCCCTTCTTTGCACTCTCTAATAACATCGGACTTCAGGTGTGGGGCAATGAGTACTACACCCTTGTGAAGGGAGATCGATCTGGACCATTTGATGAAATGGGACGGGAGACTGATCTCTTTGCTGGAATAAGTTTCAAGTGAAGTATTTTCTTAGCTTTGTTATCGGAGCAATCACTGCAGCCGGTGGAATCTTTCTCCATCTTTCATACCCACCGGCAGGGCTCATCCTTGGTTTAGCGGGAACGGCTGCAACATTTTGGTCTGTTGGAAAATACTATGGAAAGAGACGGTATCGATTAGCAACTCTTGCCGGCTGGCTCATTGTCATCAATGATGCAAGTACTTTTGGTGACGGTGGCGAGCTATTGGTGCAAGGGGATAGAACCGGACTCACATTTCTTGCCAGCGGATTGGCGATTGTAATCGTCTCGGTTTTCTTACCAGCGCGAGACTAGCTCCAACTCTGTCCTTCAGGGCCATCGTGTATGGCAAGCCCATCGGCTTCTAACAATCCACGTAAGCGATCACTCTCAGCAAAATCTTTTCGTAAACGCGCCTCTTGCCGAGATTGAAGTAGTCGCTCTTGCTCGCTGGTGAGTACTTTTTCCTCAGGGGCGCGACTTAAATCAAGCCCTAACACTTGATCGGCAAATAAGAAGAGTGCCCGCTTTCTCGCAGGATCTACTTGAGCATCTTTTTCAATAGAGCGAAGGCGTTGTAAAGCCTTTGGAGTATCCAAATCATTGAAGAGCGCGTGTTCTATCTCTGGATCAGATTCAACAGCAGAGCTAGTGCCACCTGCGGCGACTACGCCTCTCCACCGCTTAAGTGTAGAGTGAGCGGCTTTCAGAGAAGCCCAAGTGAGATCCATCTGCGAGCGATAGCGATTTTCAAGAAATGCAAAACGCGCAGATAGCGGATCAAGATCTCGATCGACGATGTCTTGTACGAGGACAGCATTGCCAGCGCTCTTTGACATTTTGCGTCCCTCAAAGAGCAAATGCTCACCATGTATCCAATGTGTCACTGTTTCATGTCCCGTAAGTGCATTTGATTGGGCGCGTTCGTTTTCGTGATGAGGAAAGCGAAGATCGATTCCGCCCACATGTAAATCAACGCTCTGGCCAAGATGAGCCAATGACATAGCGCTACATTCAATGTGCCAGCCTGGGAAACCTAGCCCCCAAGGAGTGTGCCACACCATCTGCGTGCGATCGTGAGCTATCTTCCACAGTGCCCAGTCTGCGTGAAATCTTTTTGCTCCATCTTCAGAAGCTTCAAATCGATATCCCGGTTTAAGTGCATCAAGGCGGTTGCCACTGATTGCACCATAGGTAGGAAATGATTGGGCATCGAAGTAAACATTTCCATCGGTTCCAATATAGGCAGATCCGTTTTCAATGAGTTTTTCTATAGCCGAGATCATCAGCTCAATACTCTCGCTCGCTCTTGGATATAGATCGGCAGGCAATATATTTAATCGAGCTAAATCTGCGTGAAAGCGATCTTCGTACTTCTTCGCGATCTCAAAGGGATCGATTTTTTCAACTTTTGATTGAGAGAGGATTTTATCTTCGAGATCGGTGGCCATGTGACCCACATCAGTAATGTTCTGTACCAACGTGACGTCTAGTCCTGACAATCGCGCTGCACGAACAATCAGGTCGGAGAGTAAAAATGTCCGTAAATTTCCTACGTGAGCATCTCTATAGACAGTTGGGCCGCAACAATACATCTTGAGTTGGCCGGCTGAGCCATTGATATCAACTACTTCTCGTGATCGAGTTTCGTAGAGCTTTAACATGGACACTCATTTGATTCAGCGCGTTGAATGTAGTGGTAGGTATGGTGGAATCTAAAGCCTAACTTCGCATAGAGCGACTGTGCATCAGGATTAGATTGATCTACTTGCAGGCACATTTTTGAAGCACCATTTTCTATCGCTGAATTCATACATACCAACATCAGTAATCGCGCTAAACCCTGTTTACGATGATTTTCGGCAACGATCAACCGCGTGACAACTGCCCAGGATTCAGAGACCGCCACACGTGCAGTAGCGATGATTTCTTGGTTGTGCGTCAAGGCAATATATCGTGCTGGATACGCCATCATGATTGGGAGCAGTGCATGATCATCATGAAGAGCTAAGAAAGCATCGCTCGGTTCATTTTCATCGGTGATCTCGACTTTTTTCTCACGGGCAAGTTCTTGAATCTCAAAGGTCGCCTCTAAATCATTAATGAGAAATGCTGCACCAAGTTTCTCACTCCAGCCACGTGCAGTCAGGTAATCGTTAAATTCTTGGTAAGTAGGAAGAGTGAGTTGAAAAACAGTAGGAAGGCCAGCGTTACGATAGATCGAATCCACTGCAGCGATCGCTTCGTCGAGATCTACACCTGGTTCGCCAAATGGCGGAGCGCCCGTAATGAGAACCGAGTTCGCACGATATGTCGCACCATTGGAGACACGACATCTCCACTGGCCCACCATTTCGATTCGATGAGGTGGCCAGGTTCGAGTAGAAAGTTCTTCGAGTTCGGCAATTCGCAGAGATAACGGCGCACCTTTACCAGCACGATGTTCGACTTCTGCTATCGGGTGCACAATCGCTATCTGATCTGGATTAAAGGCAACGACCTCACCATCTCGTTTACGCATCGTGGTCATTGTTTCAAGGATCCCCACAAGATCTCGATATCCACCAGCAGGATCATGGAGGCGCAGCGTCAGTCGGCGGCCAATTAATTCTGGGCCGAGGGCGATAGATCTGGCTTCCATAGGCTCACATTAACCCTGCGATGGCGTGGGCGCATGGTTAGAATGTGACCTCAACGCGTTCTGCTCTAACTTGTAGCTCTGGAGGTTGCTCGTGACTTATGTGATTGCCCAGCCATGTATCGATGTGAAGGACAAGTCTTGCATTGAGGAATGTCCAGTCGATTGCATCTACGAAGGTAACCGGATGCTCTACATCCAACCGGATGAGTGCGTCGATTGCGGAGCCTGCGAACCCGTGTGCCCAGTTGAGGCGATCTATTACGAAGATGACGTTCCCGGCGAGTGGAAAGAATTCCCGAAGATCAATACAGAATTTTTCGTTGAGATCGGATCACCAGGTGGAGCTGCAAAAGTGGGCCTGACAGATCATGATCATGTAGATGTCCTCTCCATTGAGAAAAAAACTTCCTGATTTTCCTTGGGATGCTCTTGCTCCATATGGAGTAAAGGCGCGAAAGCATCCACGAGGGATCATCGATCTCTCAGTTGGAACTCCAGTTGATCCAACTCCAGATTTTATTCAGAAAGTTTTAGCCGAGAATTCAAATTCTCCTGGATATCCAACAACTGCCGGAACTCCAGAATTGCAAGAAGCGATTCGACGTTGGGCGAGCACGCATCTTGGCATTACTGGCGATTTTGATGTCTTGCCGGTGATTGGATCAAAGGAGCTCGTTGCCTGGCTCCCTACTTTTCTTGAGTCAAAAAGTGTCATTTTTCCAAAGGTCGCTTATCCGACATATCAAGTGGGTGCCATTCTCGCCCAATCACAAGAGATTGCCGTGGATATTGATGCAGATCAATGGCCACACGCTGATCTAGCGTGGGTTAACTCGCCTTCGAATCCGACTGGTCGCGTACACAGCAAAGATGAATTCAGAACAGTCATCAAGTGGGCACGAAAGAATAATTCTGTTGTGATTTCAGATGAGTGCTACCTTGAATTCGGAGATACAGCAACACCGACATCTATTTTTACTGCTGCCGACGGTGATAACAAGAACCTCTTGGCAGTGCACTCGCTATCAAAGCGCTCGTCACTTGCTGGTTACAGAGCTGCGTTTTTGGTGGGGGATGCACAACTCATTGCGCAGATACGCGAAGTGAGAAAACATGCGGGAATGATGGTTGCCCTTCCCGTGCAGAAAGCTATGACAGTAGCTCTCTCAGATGATGCTCACGTTGCAGCACAACGCAATCGATATAACGCTCGTCGAGCTTTACTCACACCCGCTCTTATTGCTGCAGGATTTACAATCGATGAGAGCGCTGCCGGGCTTTATCTTTGGTGTACCCGACAAGAGGATTCGTGGCAATCAGTTGATTGGCTGGCAGGACTTGGAATTCTTGCAACCCCTGGCAGTTTTTATGGCAGCGACGGCTCCCAGCACATTCGTATTGCTATGACCGCTACTGATGAAGCGATCGCAGATGCATCTTCTCGAATTCTTGCAGCAGCCCAGGGATAAGAAATGACTTCTGCAATCTTGCTTGTAGGTGGAAGAGGAACCCGTCTTTCGCCGATTACTGATGAAATTCCAAAACCTATGTTGCCTATCGCTGGCCTGCCAGTCACAGAGCACCAAATACTTGCGGCCAAGAAAGCGGGTGTGAAAACACTCGTCCTAGCAACATCATATTTAGCGGAGGTTTTCACCCCATATTTTGGAGATGGTAGTAAGTGGGGCATCGACTTGAGATATGCCATTGAGAAAGAACCGCTAGGTACTGGTGGTGCAATTGCTCATGCGGCAGCAGAATTAAAGGAGAACGAGAAAGAGACAGTCTTAATTTTCAATGGAGATGTGATTAGCGATCATGATATTTCGGCGCAGATCGCAACTCATAAGAACACTGATGCCGACGTCACTTTGCACCTAATTCAAGTAGAAGATGCTCGTGCCTTCGGCTGTGTTCCAACAGATAGCCAGGGCCGCGTAACCGCCTTTCTCGAAAAAATGGATCAGCCGGTGACGGACTGGATTAATGCCGGGTGTTATATTTTTAATCGCGCCGTGATTGACTCAATTCCCAACGGCGTCGTTACTTCAGTAGAGCGAGAAACTTTCCCAGCACTGATTGCTGACAACCGGCGCATCGTTGGCTATAAAGAGAATGCATATTGGCTCGACATCGGCACTCCTTCGGCCCTCTTCAAGGCATCAAGGGATCGCGTTATGGGGGGCTTTGACGTGCATCCAACTGCGCAGATTGATTCCTCGGCGCTGCTTTCAGGTGGCACCTTTATTGGTGCACAAGCGGTGATCGCTGCGGGGGCCACTCTTGAAAATTGCATCGTCTGCCCGGGCGCACAGGTGGCTACCGGGGGCCGACTCGAGCGATGTTTCCTTGCTCCGGGTGCAATCGTTGATTCTGATGCCAGCTATCAGGATCGCTACATATCGATGGAAAAGAACCTTCCCATTACATTTATTTAATATTTTTTGCACCGTAATTTGTCGATTTTTTACTTATTTCACGCTCAAAAAGGGTGAGAAGCGGAGAAATTTCAACCCTCAACCCGTCCTGCCGGAGTTGACAGAAAGGGATTACACGCGTGTAATTCATACCTAGCAAGCCCGAAATCCACTCTGGAACGGGCCCTAATGTCTTGAGGAGATTAGCTCATGCCAATCCGCCCAGAAGCACAATCAACTGGCAAGCCATCAGCCCCCACTGCTGGACCAACTATTCAATTAGCAAATGGCGAGAATATTGAACTCTCGTGGCAAGAACGAGCACTCTGTGCTCAGACCGATCCTGAGGCATTCTTTCCTGAAAAAGGTGGATCAACGCGTGAAGCAAAGCGCGTCTGCCTCTCATGCGATGTTCGCCAAGAATGTCTTGAGTACGCATTGGCACACGATGAACGCTTCGGAATTTGGGGCGGCCTCTCAGAGCGTGAACGTCGTCGTTTGAAGCGTCGCCCAGCGTAGGCGATGTCCATGCATCGCGTTAGCGCGATCCTTGTTGTTCATGATGGAGCAACATGGCTACCTGAAGTTGTCGCATCTCTTGCTTCGCAGACCAGAGCGATTGATCAATTAATCGCAGTCGATACTGGCTCGCTTGATTCATCGGCAAAATTACTTAAAGGTGCACGCGTACCCATCATCTCAATGCCGCGCGAAACAGGTTTTGGCGCTGCCATTGCATCAGCTGTTGAAAAACTTCCTCCAAGTGCTGACAATGAATGGCTTTGGATTATTCATGATGATTGTGCACCAGCAGCTGGCGCGCTCGCCGCGCTGTTAGCAGCAGTTGAAGATCGCCCGCAAGTTGTTATGGCCGGACCAAAACTTTTAGGTTGGCATGACCGTACGCATTTACTTGAAATCGGAGTGAGCATCGCAACTAATGGTGCGCGTTGGACCGGCTTAGAAGAATCTGAATACGATCAAGGTCAACACGATGGAATCACCGATGTACTTGCCGTCAGCACCGCCGGAGCGCTCATCCGTAGAGATGTATTTGAAGACCTAGGCGGCTTTGATCAAAATCTTGAACTCTTTCGGGATGATGTGGACTTTGGTTGGCGCGTACATGCCGCAGGACACAGTGTTGTCGCTGTCACCGATGCAGTTGCGTATCATGCACAAGCAGCGGCAACAGAACGGCGTAGCGTTGATGTAAAAGGTGCTTTTTTACATCGCCCATTACTACTCGATCGCCAAAACGCAGCCTATGTTCTTCTGGCAAATGCGACGTGGTGGCTACTCCCACTTCTAGCTCTACAACTTTTAACTTCCGCCATTGTTCGAGCTATCGGTTATCTCTTTGCCAAACTGCCTGGATACGCCGGTGATGAGTTGTTGGCGATTGTCAATCTGCTTATCAAGCCAGGCGAACTGATTAAAGCACGAAAAGATCGCAAGGCAACGCGTTTAGTTTCAGCCCAAGTCGTCTCAGAATTTATTCCATCGCGCGCACGTCAACTGCGTCTTGCTCTCGAAAGATCTCGAGCAGCAGTGCGTGATCTTATTTTGAAA
>JBIPNL010000023.1:0-13072 GCA_044373255.1 Candidatus Planktophila sp.
ACAAGGGTCGATCTGCATAGAGGGAGTCTCACTTACTGTCGGTGCCCTCAATGATGCCAACAATGAAGTCACGGTCTGGCTCATTCCTGAGACGCTAGCAAAGACGAATTTATCTGTAAAAAAAATCGGCGATCCCCTCAACATTGAAGTTGATGTACTTGCGAAATATGTTGAGAGATTATTGGAGAAGCGATGAGCAAGCCAGTGATTTCAATTCCTGAAGCAATCGAGCGATATAAACGTGGTGAATTCCTGATCGTTGTAGATGATCTCGATCGCGAAAATGAGGGCGATCTGATGCTCTTGGCCGATAAAGCAACGCCCGAAAAAGTGGCATTTATGGTCAGATATACAACGGGAATTCTCTGCGTTGCACTGACTCGATCACGTGCACGCGAACTTGAACTTCCTTTGATGGTTGAAAACAATGAAGATGTACGCAGAACTGCCTTTACAGTTGCCGTTGATTATGCGCCTGGGATTACAACCGGTGTCAGCGCCACTGAACGTGCGCGGACTATCAATGCGCTGAGCAACGTGAGTACATCTCCTCGAGAACTTATTCGCCCAGGGCACATCTATCCTCTTGTCGCACATGATCAAGTACTTCGTGGTCGCCAGGGACATACCGAGGCAGGCGTCGCACTTTCTCAGCTCAGCGGCAGCTCGGAGCACGCCCTCCTTTCTGAAATTGTAAATTTTGATGGGTCGATGGCCCGTGGAGTAACTCTGGAAGCATTTGCTGACGAACATCAGATTCCAATTATTGCGATTGCAGATTTAACTCAGTACTACGTTGAGAATTTCACAGCCATTGATACGAAAGCCTTTGAATTCGAATGGGCTGATTTACCCATCAATGACCGCATGTGGAAGGTTGCAACATATTCAGCGCTGCGCCAACGCGAACATGTGGTGCTTTCTCTTCATCCTGAAATCAAAGCCACCCCTACTTATATTCGTATTCACTCAGAGTGTTTTACTGGTGATGTACTTGGTTCACAACGCTGTGATTGCGGTGACCAACTAGCTCTTGCACAGCAGGCGATAGTCGAACAAGGTTCGGGATACATCATCTACTTACGAAATCACGAGGGGCGAGGAATCGGGTTATCCGAAAAAATTAAGGCCTATCGTTTACAAGATGAGGGCCTTGATACAGTCGATGCCAATCTTGCGCTAGGTCACCAAGTTGATTCTCGCGAGTGGAGCGATGCGATTGAGATCATTAAAGAACTTGGGCTAAGCAGCGTTGTCGTAATGACAAATAACCCTGAGAAAGTACAGGCTCTGATCGACGCTGGAATAAGTACAAAGGTGGCGAGCCTAGATGTGCAAGAAAATGAATTTAATCAAAAGTATCTTGATACGAAGGCGACTAAACTTGGTCACCAAAGGCCAGGGAGGTAGATATGTCAGGAAATGCACCGCAGATAGCTCTGCCACAATTACCGCACGCTCGAGTTGCGATTATCTCTTCCAGTTGGCACCTTGATATTTGCAATGATCTTATTGCTGGCGCATCACGCGCACTTAAGGATGCGGGGATCACAGAGACCACCGTCATTCACGTTCCGGGCTCCTTTGAAATTCCATTGGCTTCACAAATTGCTTTTGAACAAGGGTATGACGCTGTGGTTGCAGTGGGCCTAGTTCTGAAAGGCGAGACTCCGCACTTTGATTATGTCTGCCAAGGAGTGACTCAAGGAATTCTCGATGTCTCATTGAAATTTAGCCGACCTATCGGTTTCGGAGTGCTGATGTGCAACACTCTCGAACAAGCGATCGCTCGTTCTGGACGGCCTGGAAGTATTGAAGATAAGGGCTTTGATAGCGCAGTTGCAGCGATCAGGCTATTGGAACTTAAGAAGGACTAGTATTAGCGGAAATTATCAAGGGGGTTTTGATGGGCTTGTCTAAAGATTCCAATTGGTGGCGTCAGGCTGCGATTTATCAGATTTATCCTCGCAGTTTTAAAGACTCCAACGGTGATGGAATAGGTGATCTCAAAGGAATAACCTCAGAAGTAAATTACTTAAAGTCACTCTCGCTCGACGCTGTTTGGCTCAGTCCATTTTATCCATCAGCCCTTGCAGATGGTGGATATGATGTTGACGATTATCGAAATGTAGATCCTAAACTTGGAACACTTGAAGATTTTGATGAGATGCTCGCAGCGCTCCATAACGTTGGAATTCGAGTATTTGTAGATATTGTTCCGAATCATTCTTCAAATCGGCACCAATGGTTTATTGATGCAGTTAACTCTGAACCTGGTTCACCAGAGCGCGCTCGGTATATCTTCCGAGATGGAAAGGGAGTCGCTGGAGAGCTTCCACCATCTGACTGGCCTTCACACTTCACGCCTTCAGCATGGACTCGTATCACCGAGAAGGATGGAAAGCCTGGTCAGTGGTACTGCCACTTGTTTGCCCCCGAACAACCGGATTTCAATTGGGATAACCCAGAGATTGAAGCTGATTTTATAGAAACATTACGTTTTTGGGCAGATCGTGGTGTCGATGGATTCCGCGTCGATGTAGCCCATGCAATGAAGAAAGATCTCTCTGAGCCACTTCGTAGTCAGGCAACCTTGGGATATGAAGATTCACGACTTGATGGCAACGGAGTTCTCTTTGATCGAACCGAGTTATTCGAAGTCTACAAACAGTGGCGTAAAGTCTTCAATGAATATGATCCTCCTCGCGTGGCAGTTGCTGAAGCGCATGTTCCGATCGAGCGACTACCGCTTTATGCAAGTGAAAAGACTTTAGGACAAGCATTTAACTTTGCCTTTCTTGATGCAAAGTTTGATCCGCTAGATTTTAAAGAAACTGTTCAGAAGTCCCTTGAGATTGCTGATAAGAATCATTCTTCTTCAACGTGGGTACTCTCCAATCACGACAAGATTCGCCATGCGACTCGCTATGGACTTCACCCCGTCGTGGATGAGAAAAAGTGGCTCTTAAGCGATGGGCTCAGTCACCCACTGGATCACCAGAGTGGAGCGCGTGCCGCACTTGCAGCAACACTATTTATACTTGCCTTACCTGGGTGTACATATATGTATCAAGGTGAAGAGTTAGCGCTACATGAAGTTACCGATATCCCCCCTGATCAGATTCAAGATCCCTCATATGTAGGAAATCTCTACACAGAGAAAGGAAGAGATGGTTGTCGCGTGCCACTTCCTTGGTCTTCATCTGGCCCTTCCTATGGTTTCGGAACCGCTGGATCCCACCTTCCTCAGCCATCGTGGTTTGCTGAAGTGAATATTGCATCTCAAAATGGCGTTCCTGGCTCACCGCTTGAGATTTATCGTAAAGCGCTCGCACTTCGTAGAGAGTTGCAAGGTGAAGAGTTATTGACGTGGCACGAAACCAAAAACAGAGAAGTGCTTCATTTCTCTCGTCCTGGTGGCTGGAATTGCATGATTAATTTTCGCGCTCAATCTTATAGATTTCAGGCAACAGAAATTCTGCATTCATCAGCCCCATTTGATGGTTTAGTTCTACCGGCAGCAACTACAGTCTGGTTCAGGGTTAGTTAATGAATAAGCCACAGTGCGCAATCGTTACCGGAGCAAGTAGCGGTATTGGGGCAGCAACTGTGCGTGCACTGGTTGCTAGCGGCATAGAAGTAATTGCCTGTGCCAGACGTATGGATCGCTTGGAAGAACTTGCCAAAGAAAATAGAGCGATCACAGCACATCATCTCGACATTACAGATCAAAAGAGTGTTGATCAATTAGTGGCTGATTGCCGTGATCGCAATGTGAATATTCTGATCAACTGTGCCGGTGGTGCCTTTGATTTCGTCTCCGTCCTAGATTCCAACCCAGAGATCTGGAGAAAGACGTACGAGCTCAACGTTGTCGGAACGGTGCGAATGGTTAAAGCATTCACGCCAATGATGCAAGCAAATCGTCAGGGGCACATTGTCATTATCTCTTCAACTGCCGGCCATGTTGCGTATGAAAATGGCGGTAGCTACGTCGCAGCAAAACACGCAGAAACTTCTCTCGCCCGTACCTTGCGACTTGAACTCAATGGATTACCAATTCGCATCACTGAAATTGCCCCCGGTTTAGTAAAAACTGATGAATTCTCCACCGTTCGCTTTGATGGCGATAGTCAACGGGCGGCAAAGGTCTATGACGGAATCGAAGGCCCACTGACAGCAGAGGATGTGGCAGAGGCTATTAGATGGAGCGTGATGCTTCCTGAGCATTTCAATGTCGATTCAATGGTGATCAGACCAGTTGCGCAAGCGGCAAATCATAAAATTCACCGCACTACCTAAATCAGATTTAAGAGATAACAACCCGATACTGATTTAACGTGGGATCTGTTGCGTATGCAATCCGCACACCGGCTTCTTTGGATTGAGTAAGTCCAGTGACTATCTGCTGGGTAAGAATTTCACCGGGTGCAACTACGGCAACACCTGGGGGATATGGCGCAATCAGGTCTGCACTAATTCTGCCAATGGCGTCCTGTCGCGAGACCATCTCTGTCTTGGCAAAGTAAGCATCACGCATCGAGATCTTTACTTCAGGTATCACTGACCAACTCAGAGCGGTAGCGCTAGGTCTGGCTGTGCTCTGCATCTTCTTTACACTTTCAATAACAATCTTTGCCAACCGGTCAAAGTCGTCGGCAGCATCGGCTAACGTGGCAAGGAAGACGACAGTGTCGCTATCTGCCATCTCCACTCGGATTCCGTGGGTACCCAGAGTGCCCTCGAGTGCAACCCCAGAAATACCTAATTGATTAGCGCGGAGAACTATCTTTGTGGGATCAAACCTTCCTTGCGGAAAATCTGATTCATTGAGAAAGATCGGGAGTGTAAATTCTTGCTGCACCTGCGCTTTGAATCTTTTGATGTTTTCCAACAAATTACCTAAAAGACTTTCGCCTTGACTTTGCAGTAGTGCGCGCACCGCATCAATGGAAGCTAACGGGGCACCGGCGGGTGATGTTGTATGTGTTGTCTCAAAACTTTGCTCGAGGCGGTCACCACTTAAGAGCGTTGTCTTTGCAAGCAGGAGAGCTGACGCGCTGTATCCAGGCAGAGCTTTGTGAACACTGGAAACAAGTGCATCTGCACCCATCTGTAAAGCGTGGGCTGGTAGATCTGGATGAAAACCAAAGTGAGCTCCCCATGCCGCATCGATAATGACCGGAATCGAATGTGAATGCGCAGATTTCACCAGTGCACCAATATCAGAGAGTGTTCCGAGGTAACCAGGTTCTGTAAGCAAAAGTGCGATGGGCTTCTGGGGGAGTACGCGTTCAAATTCAGAGAGTGGAATTCCAAGCGGAACACCCGTCGCAGAATCAATTTCCGGTGTCAGCCAGAGCGGTTCAAGGCCTGCAAGGACAAGTGCACTTAATACTGATCGATGTGCGGTGCGGCTTAGTGCGACTTTATCGCCAGGTTTTCCAAGCGCGAGAATCACCGCTTGATTAGCGTGTGTTGAGCCACCCGTTGAAAATCGTGCAAAGTCCGCGCCCCACAGTTTGCCGGCGAGCCCTTCGGCTTTTTCTAGAACTTTATTTGTTAATTTGATTTCATCTAAGCCGCCATAGAGGGGAATATCGAGATCAACGAGTGAACCAAGGCCTGCATCAAGTCGTGCCGCCTTCTGCTTATGACCTGGAATCGTAAATGGCAGGCGAGTGCCTTCAAAATATGCGAGATAGGCATCCAAGAGAGGTGCGATGTTTCGAAGATCACCTGTACTCATGTGGCTAAGCCTAACTTCTCGGCCTGCCTTATTAATCCAAGGCTCTATGATTAATCCATGACGACAAGCCTTATAGGACAGGATCTTCTCCCACAATCGCGCCACATCGCCACTGCGATTCCAGGCCCGAAATCTGCTGAAGCTATTGCTCGTCGCAAAGAAGCTGTCTCAAGTGGACTCAGCATGGCCTTTCCTACGGTTATTGCTCGCGCAGAGGGTGCGATCATGGAAGATCTTGATGGCAACCGAATCATTGATCTCGGTTCTGGTATCGGCGTAGTCACTGTGGGTAATGCCAATCCACGCGTTGTTTCTCGTGTACAAGAGGCGGCTGCGGCATTTACACATACAAACTTCACAACTGCGCCGTACCTTGGATATATCGAGGTATGCGAAGCGCTTAACGAGTTAACACCTGGAAAGTTTAAGAAAAAATCTGTCTTGCAAAATTCTGGTGCAGAGGCAGTTGAAAATGCCATCAAGATTGCGCGCCATTACACAAAGCGTGCCGCAGTTGTTGTATTTGAGCATGCCTATCACGGTCGCACCAATCTCACGATGGCACTTACTGCAAAGAACATGCCATATAAGGAAGGATTTGGTCCTTTTGCAAACGAGATCTATCGCATGCCGATGCCGTACCCATATCGCTGGGTTGGTGATGCATCAACAATGGCAGCAGATGCCCTCGATGATGTGACGCATAAAATTGAGAAAGAAATTGGCGCAAAAAATGTTGCTGCAATAATTATTGAACCAATTCAAGGTGAAGGTGGATTTATTGTTCCGCCCAAGGGATTCTTGCCTGGCTTAAGTAAGTTTGCCACTGAAAACGGCATTGTCTTTATCGCCGATGAAGTACAGACAGGTTTTGCTCGTACCGGAAATTACTTTGCATCCGAAGATGAAGGTGTCGAGCCAGATATGGTTGTCACCGCAAAAGGAATTGCCGGTGGACTTCCACTTGCTGCAGTGACAGCACGTGCTGAGATTATGGATTCTTCTCATGTTGGTGGACTCGGCGGAACATATGGTGGAAATCCAATTGCCTGTGCTGCTGCCCTTGGCGCAATGGAAGCTATTCGTGAAGAGCATCTTGTTGAACGTGCACGCGAAATTGGTGCCATCCTTCATTCCACACTCTCTGCCATGGCGGCTAAGTACCCAGTTATCGGTGATCTTCGAGGACGCGGTGCGATGCAGGCAATCGAACTTGTCGTGCCAGGAAGCAAAGAGCCAAACCCAGCTGCAATGGCGAGCGTAATTAAGTATTGCCAACAGCAAGGTGTCTTGATCTTGACCGCCGGAACATATGGCAATGTGATTCGCTTCTTGCCTCCGCTGGTGATCAGTGATGAGCTGCTGATCGATGCCCTCGGGGTTCTCGATCAGGCATTTGCTTCTCTATAAATCACCCCAGTCTCACCCCTAAAAACACTCACCCCGGCCTTCCCTCACCCCTTCATTTGCGTCACCCTTAGGCGTGGCTACGAAGAAGAACGCGGGTGATAGCGCGCCCCCTGAGGTTATTCCTGGGGTGAGCCTTTCGCGCACACTGCCTCCTCGACTTCCAGCAAATTTCATATCGCGCCGCCCCACCCTGATCGACTCAATTGATACCAGCGCCCCCGGGACCACGTTGTTCGTTGGCCCCATTGGCTATGGGAAGACCTCGCTGGCAACCGAGATTGCCCAACGGAACCAGGGGCGAACCTTTTGGTACACGGTAGCCGATGAGGACTCTGCCAGAAAGATGAACTCGCATGTGATTCAAGCTGTGAGAAATGTGATCCCAGGTTTTGCACCATGGTTCACCCCTGATCTTCAGATAGAGCCGGTGGAACTAATATCAAAGTTCAGTGATGAACTCGCAACACATGAGGGTGAATATCTTTTCATTGTTGATAATCGAAGAAGTAAAAAAGCAGTAGATTTTACAATAGTCAATCAGATGATTCGATCTCTACCAAGCAATTTACATCTTTTGCAGATTCATCAAGAGAAACCAGATGCATCTGCCGTAGATCTAGCACCAACCGGAAATCTACAATCAATCGGTCCGAACGAGCTGAAATTTTCATTAGAAGAGCTAGAAACTTTGATCAATCTAAGTGGATTAGGCGATCAATCTAGCAAAATTCTAACAATTCTAGAGAGTACTCAAGGTTGGCCAGCAGCGGTTCAATTAATTCTTCGAGGTATGACTAAGGGTGTTAATTTCCAAGCTTCCGCCGAATCCATTACGTCTTCAGTCCAACCCCTGCAACTTATTGTTGCAGAATTTGTTCGTTCACTTTCTCCTGAAGATAAAACAGTTCTGCTTCCCTTATCGATTGTTGAAGAATTTACCCCCGAATTAGCAGAGGCAATACTTGGAAAAAATTCATCTCAGAGCAAACTTGATTCGTTTGCATCCGAAGGAGCCCTGCTTACTAAGAGTTATTCCGCGTCGCCAGTTTACAAAATTCATTCAATCGTACGTGAATTTCTTTACCGGGAATTGGCTAGTGATGAAATCCGCTGTGCTGAGTACCATCACTTGGCATCTGTGTTCTTTGAGAGCGAGCTGGATGCGACAAGAGCACTTGAGCATGCCTTTCTCTCAAAGGATTTCATCCGATTTGAAAAGCTCTTTCGTGCAGGAGCCCGCGTGTATGCAATTACAGGACGTGGCAATGATCTGATTCGCTGGGCAAAGTATGCCGGGGACGAGAGCGTCGAAGGCCAACTCAAGCGCCAAACCGTAGAGATCGGTGGACATCTGGCCAATCTTTCCTTCGACAAAGTCGAAGCGCTAAAAGCAAGTATGCGTCTGCTATCGCAGGGATCAGGCCTTGAAGCATTCATTGACCAGTTTGCAGCGTTGATAGATGTAGGAATCAATTTCTCGATGGGGCAATTCAAAGACTTCGAAGATATCGCTGAGAGAGCATTTTCAGATGATGTTTTTGCCGGCGATGTGGACTTCACAGATGCACTCTTCGTGCTTCGTCGCTTAGCAGGCTACTACTTTGTATTAGACGATGTCGTAAAACTTGAAGAAGTTGATCAAAGAGCGAAAGATCTTCTTTCTAGGAAATTTTCTTCGCTAGGGCATGTTCATCAACTTGCTATCAGAGCGTTGTGTGCCTATCAAGAAGCAAATTACCAAGATGCCTTTGAATCATCTCGAATGGCTCTTTCTCTAAGTAATGACCTTGGGATGGCATCTTTTCATGCCCCAATAGATATCAAATATATTCTTGCACGCTGTAATTATGAATTTACTAATTTCGATACTGCATACGAGATTTTCAATGATGTGATTGATGGCTCAGCTAAAAACCAGCAATGGGTCTGGTATTGCGTAACCGTCCACTTCGTATCGGTCACCCTGGCACAGAGAGGTGATGGGCGTGGTTCGATTGAGATGCTCGGCGCTGCACGACAGAAGATTTCTCTTATCCATTCAAAAAATCAACTTCAATCTATCCTTGATCGCGGAGAGCTCACGATGCAATTGATCAACGGCGATCTTGCGAAGATGAAACTACTCATGGAGACAGCCTTACCGGGCCGCACTACACAATTGATCAGCCTCCACATCCTGCGTGCAGAAGGAAAAGAGTGGGATCCCTCAAAGCAGAGGGAGTTACCAGAGCGCACGCCGCGAGAGCGTATTTATAAGTACCTCTCTCAGACAGTGCATGCATATGAAACCGATGAAGAGCTTGCGATTGCACATCTAACTCATGCGCTAAAAGTTGGTGCTGAGGTAGGTGCAAAAGCCATATTCATTCGACAAATGGAGCTCTACCCACTCTTTCATAAAGTTGCCAGCAGAACTCCAACTTTTTACAACGAAGAGATATCAAGAAAGGTGGCCGCAAGAATGCAGGAGATCGATTCAATCAAAGGGGAGAAACCTATGCTTACTAAACGAGAGATAGAGATCGCAAGCCACCTCAGCTCAGGAAAGCCGATCACCTCAATCGGTGCCTTACTTCATATCTCGCATAACACGATGAAGACACATTTGAAAAACATATATAGAAAGCTCGGCGTAGATGGGCGCGATCAAGCTGTCGAGAAGGCGAAGTCGCTCGGATTGATCTGAATGTAAGGTAAATCGAGTTCGTGGGATACTTCTCCCATGTCCGATGAGCTGGATTCCTTAGATGATTTTGATGACGATCTAGATCTCACTCTTTATGCCGATTACAGCGAATTACTACGTGAAATCACATCACAGCTCGTCGAGGTGATAGAAACTGGCCTACGTATCAACGGAGTTTTTCATCTAGCCCTGACTGGTGGAACTTTGGGAACTGATCTCACGCGCGCACTTGTGCAACATTGGAATTCTCACCCAGAGCTCTATGAAGGGCTCCATATTTGGTGGAGTGATGAACGATTTGTCGAATCAGGAAGCCCTGAAAGAAACTGTGCACCAGTGATTCAATCTCTGACAAATTCTGAGATTCAGGTGCATGCCGTGAAGTCACGTGATGAGGTAGCAACTATCGAAGATGCCGTTTCGGCGTATTCGCGCGAAATCGATGAAACTTTCATGGATCTTACAATTCTTGGACTCGGTCCTGATGGTCATGTCGCCTCACTTTTTCCTGATGCAGCGCAGATCGATAGTCTTGAGAAAGTAATTGCAATTAAAGATTCGCCAAAACCGCCGGCTCTTCGCGCTTCATTTACCCTATCGATGATTAATGCATCCACGCTTGTATGGATCATTGCCGCAGGGGCCAGTAAGGCTGATGCAGTGACAAAAATTATTGAAGGAGATCTCTCGATACCAGCGAGCTATATTCGGGCTGTTGATCACACACGCCTGATCGTTGATACCGATGCTCTTTTTACTGAATGACCAGACTGAATAACTAGATTAGACTGTGCTTAAGCAACGAGGAGAGGGTTCCAAGAGATGAGTCAGAACGCTACCTTTGGGATGATCGGCCTTGGCAAAATGGGTGCCAATATTGTTCGCCGTCTCGCGCAACACTCAATTCCATCTGCTGTTTATGATGTCAACGCTGATGCGATCGCCACATTAGCTGGCGAAGGTGCAATCGCTGCAAAAGATACGGCTGACCTTGCCGCAAAGCTGACGGCACCTCGAACTGTCTGGATTATGGTCCCGGCATCGGTGACAGATTCAACAATTGCTGCAATGGCTGAGCACCTCGAAAAGGGCGACACCATTATTGATGGTGGAAATAGTTACTATAAAAATGACCTTACAAATGCAGCGCTATTGGCAGAAAAAGGCATTAATTTTGTTGATGTCGGAACATCCGGTGGTGTCTACGGCCTAGAACGCGGATATTCATTGATGATCGGTGGAGATGCAAAGGTCGTTGCCACGCTCGATCCAATCTTCAAAGCACTCTGTCCAGGTGTTAAATCAGCCGAGCGCACACCAGGTCGCACCGGAGAACCAGCCCAACCTGAATACGGATACCTTCATTGCGGCCCAGTTGGTGCCGGTCACTTTGTGAAGATGATTCATAACGGAATTGAGTACGGCATGATGGCAGCATTTGCTGAAGGCCTGGCAATTTTTGACGCCGCGGATGAGATGACTCCAGCTTATGATTTAGATATTCCTGCAATCACCGAGGTATGGCGTCGTGGTTCGGTCGTAGCATCATGGCTGTTAGATCTGACTGCGCAAGCACTTGTGGAATCAGAAAAACTCACCGAATATTCAACCCAAGTCAGCGATAGTGGTGAAGGTCGCTGGACAGTCCAAGCCGCGATTGAGGCCGGAATTCCTGCCCACGTTCTGAGCGCATCCCTGTATTCACGTTTTGCATCGAGAAATAATGATGAGTTCGCAAACCGAGTCTTAAGTGCAATGAGATATAAATTCGGTGGCCATAACGAAAAGCCCCAGGGTTAACAATTGAAAGCAGATGCTTTAGTACTCTTTGGCGCCACCGGAGATTTGGCGAAGAAGAAGTTATTTCCTGCACTCTATGACCTGCAAGAGCTCAATGAACTAGACGTCAAGATTTTTGGAGTGGCATCATCGAAGTGGAGCCAAGAAGTCTTTTGCGAGAATGTTGAATCAGCCATCCGCGCTCGTAAACCTGATGCAGATGAGAAGATTTTAAGCTCACTCTTAGGTGAAATGCAGCTACTTGTTGGTGATTATGAAGATCCTGAGACTTTCGTAAAGCTGGCCGAACTGATTAAGGACTTCAAGCTGCCGGTCATCTACCTAGCAATCGCCCCTGAACACTTTGCAAAAATCACCAAAGGATTAGCCGCGGTAGGAATCACTAAGAAAGCTCGAGTCGTTGTTGAAAAACCTTTTGGCCGCGATCTTGAATCTGCCATCGCGCTCGATCGGGAACTCAAACAAGTTTTACCCGAGGATCAGATCTATCGAATTGATCATTACTTAGGCAAGGAAGCCGTTGAAGATCTCTTGGTATTCCGCTTTGCTAACACACTCTTTGAGCCTGTCTGGAATCGAAACTACGTTTCAAATATTCAGATAACGATGGCCGAAAGCTTTGGTATCGAAGGTCGCGGAAAGTTCTATGACGGCGTTGGTGCTACACGAGATGTCCTGCAGAACCATATTTTGCAAGTGCTCACCATGCTCACCATGGAGCCACCAATCAGCATCAGCTCAGAAGATATGCAGAACGAGAAGATCAAGGTTCTCTCAGCAATCCGGGATATCAAGAGTGATGATGTAATCCGAGGCCAATATGTTGGTTATCTTGAAGAGGATGGCGTTGCAGATCATTCAGATACCGAGACATTTGTTGCTATGAAGATTTTCATCGATAACTGGCGCTGGGCCGGTGTACCTATCTATATGCGCACAGGTAAGAAGATGCCTGAGACAGTCCTAGAAGTTCTTGTTGAATTTAAAAAGCCACCTCGCGAACTCTTTGGGCGCGGTAATCCCAATGCAGTGCGCTTTCGCCTAGGTGCTAAAGATGGCGTGGATATTTCACTGCTGGCCAAGAAGCCTGGCACCAAGTTAACAACGGAAGAGATTGATCTCACCGTTGAATTCTTTGCCGAGTTCGGTGATCGCCAAGGACCATATGAGCGCCTGTTACGCGCTGCCATGCTCGGTGATCACTTCCGATTTACTCGCATTGATGCTGTGCTGCATTCGTGGAAGATTCTCGATGAAATCTTGAAATCACCGATACGCGTGCACCCGTACTTTGAGGGAACATGGGGTCCAGATGAAGCCCAAGAGATGGTCCCTGGCGGTTGGAACCCAGTAGGAACACAAGTTGAAGACTGACACATTAGGCCCGGGATTTAATCGACTCTTTGGCGCAAGTGCCATCAGCAACC
>JBIPNL010000131.1:0-3171 GCA_044373255.1 Candidatus Planktophila sp.
CCTGCAGGTAACAAAGAGACGCCGCGTTCGCGAAGTGCGGTAACTGCTCCATCATCGAGAACTAAGCGGCCTCGTGGCGTTGATGCGTGGGCCAGCCAGAGTAAGCGCGCCGTTGTGCGTACTCCATGAGAGTGAAAGAGAGTCCCAACTTCTTGCCCGGTGAGAGCTTCTTGAGATTGTGACAGAGAAGTCAACAGCATTGGAATACCAGCACTTGTAGAAATCCGTGCCGCCTCAACTTTTGTCACCATTCCCCCACTACCTACGCCAGCAGATCCTGCGCCGCCGAGTGCAATTGAATCGATATCTTCCATTGCATGAACTTCGTGAATTGCCTTCGCACCAGATTGTGAAGGAGGTGCATCATAAAGAGCATCGATATCAGAGACGAGAACAAGCAGGTCAGCGCTGATGAGCAGAGCTACTAGCGCTGCTAGGCGATCGTTATCACCAAAGCGAATCTCTTGTGTACCAACGGTGTCGTTTTCATTGATGATTGGAACAACACCAAGAGATAACAACTTAGAAAGCGTTTGATGAGCATTCTGATAGTGCGAGCGACGCACGACATCTTCTGTTGTGAGAAGAACCTGAGACGAGAGAATTGAGTGCTCGGAAAATGCCTGGTTGTAGCGAGCAATTAACAAGCCCTGCCCCACTGAAGCTGCAGCCTGCTGAGTTGCCAGATCTTTTGGACGAGAAGATAGCTTGAGGGGTGCAAGTCCAGCCGCAATCGCACCGGAAGAGACCAGTGCAACTTCAGCGCCGCGTGCTTTCAGGCTTGCGATAACGGTGACAATTTTTTCTACAGCAGCTGCGTCAAGGTTTGATCCAGCAGAGCCGGTAAGAGATGACGAGCCAATCTTGATCACAATACGTTTTGCCGACGTAATAACTGTGCGATCCATAGTCTTACTCTTTCACCCGTGGTGTGTGTGGGTCTTCAACGTTGTACTCCCACTGCTTAGCAATTTCATCATCGCTGAGTTGGTCGACTACACGCTCTTCCACAATCCATGTTGACTCTAAGCGAGAATCCTCGCCGCGTCTATGGAGATGGCCCGCCAATTGTTCAGCACCGGCTTCAATCGTTGGCTCCCAATCAAAAATAATTTGATCTTCACCATCTCCGATGCGCACTTCACTTCCGGCGACTGCACCCTTTTTGAAGAGTTCTTTCTCGACACCGAGTTGAGCGAGTCGATCGGCGAGATAACCAATTGCTTCAGCATTCTTAAAGTTAGTCTGGCGCACCCAGCGCTCGACTTTCTTACCGCGCACTTCAAATGCTCCATCTGCGTGCGCACGTACGGTGAAGCCGGAATCATCAACGGCAGTTGGGCGAAGAATAATTCTGGTGCGCTCTTCCGTTGCAGCCTCTGCTCGAGCTTTATGTACCAATCGACCCATGGCATAGGTGAGTTCTTGTAAACCTGCACGACTAGCCGCTGAGACTTTGTAGACCTCATAGCCTTTTTCGCGGAGAGTTTCTTCAACCATATCGGCCATTGCTGAACCATCTGGCAAATCAATTTTGTTGAGAGCAACGATGCGTACTCGATCCTCGAGTCCACCATAGAGAGCGAGTTCTTCCTCAATGATTTCAAGATCGTCCACTGGGTTACGATCCGTTTCCAGAGTTCCGCAATCAAGAACATGCACGAGTGCAACACAGCGTTCAACATGTCGCAAAAATTCGAGTCCCAAGCCTTTTCCTTGTGAGGCTCCTGGAATCAAACCAGGAACATCTGCAACGGTAAAGCGAGTTTCGCCTGCCTGTACGACACCAAGATTTGGAACAAGAGTGGTGAATGGATAGTCAGCAATCTTTGGGCGCGCCGCCGATATCGCAGCGATCAGAGAAGACTTACCGGCACTTGGGAAACCTACGAGTGCAATATCAGCTACTGATTTAAGTTCGAGTGAGAGCGTGCGCGTTTGGCCTGGCTCACCAAGAAGAGCAAAACCTGGGGCGCGGCGCTTGGAAGAAGAGAGTGCGAGGTTTCCGAGACCACCATGCCCGCCTTGGGCTGCCATAAATGTTGTACCGATTCCAACTAAATCTGCAAGAAGATTGCCATCTTTGTCATAGACGACAGTGCCATTTGGAACAGCCAAAATAAGATCGTCGCCAGTGTGTCCATCTTTACGATCGCCATATCCCTGATGTCCAGATGTTGCTTTGCGATGTGGTGAATGGTGAAAATCAAGCAGTGTTGTCACGCTGGAATCAACAACGAGGATGACATCACCGCCACGACCACCGTTGCCACCATCAGGTCCACCGAGAGGTTTAAATTTCTCACGCTTTACAGAGACGCAACCATCGCCACCATTTCCGGCAGAGGCATAGAGAGTTACGCGATCTACAAATGATGTCATCGCCTTACCCCTTCCCTACTGAATCTGCTGTGAAATAAATTATGGATTGTACGAGCAATAAAAAAAGCGGACACGCATGGATGCGGCCCGCTCTTTTAAGAGAAACCTTTTTACGCTACCGGAACTACATTCACTACACGACGTCCGCGAGCGCGACCGAACTCAACAGCTCCTGCAGCGAGTGCAAAGAGTGTGTCGTCCTTTCCGCGTCCAACGTTCTTACCTGGGTGAAAGTGTGTACCGCGCTGGCGAACCAAGATCTCGCCTGCGTTTACTTCTTGTCCACCGAAGCGCTTGATGCCAAGGTACTGTGGATTGGAATCGCGACCGTTTCGTGTCGAGGAGACACCCTTCTTACTTGCCATTTGTTATGCCCCCTTAACGCCGCTGATTGCGGTGATCTTCACTCGAGTGTGCTGTGCACGAAAACCTTGACGACGACGGTATCCCGTCTTGTTCATGTAGCGAAGGATGTCGATCTTTGGACCCTTGACTTCATCAATAATTTCACCGGTTACCTTGACTGATGCAAGGGCCTTTGGATCTGCAGTAACGGTTGCACCGTCTACGAGGAGAACTGCTGGGAATGTAACTGATGATCCAGCAGCAGAGTCGATGCGATCGACTGTGATGGTCTCTCCAACAGTTACCTTCTCCTGGCGTCCGCCAGCTTTCACGATTGCGTACACGTTATTGCTCCACTTCAGTTAAGCCTTGGTCCAGCGAAAGCTGGCCTCGGGCAGGGCTCTAGGGTACGGATGTCGTAGTCCTAGCGTCAAATCAGGGGGT
>JBIPNL010000078.1:0-5620 GCA_044373255.1 Candidatus Planktophila sp.
CACCACTGAGCAAAATCAGCAATCGTTGGGTGGTGAATGACGGTCAAATAACGATCAGTAACCATTGCGCCTCGCTTATTCCAATCGCGCTTTCCTACGATGTGTACAGCACTGACGTTGAAAGCATTTGCCGTTCTCACAACAGAACCAATATTGAGATCGTGTTGCCAATTTTCGATTGCAATATGTAAGCCATGACGTTTTGTGTTTAAATCAGCGACAATCGCTTCGACAGTCCAATACCTATAGTGATCTAAGACATTTCTTCTATCGCCATTTTCAAGTAATTCAGGATCGTATTGATCGCCAGTCGGCCAAGGCTTCTCGTGAGGCCCCACGCCTACAACAGGAAAGAATTCTCCTGGTCCGATAGTTGCTGGGGTCTTGATTTCCATGTGATCACCCTAAACTAGGAGTGCGTAAACCCATATTAACCATTTGAATGGAGTCATCGTGAAGGTCGCCTTTTACATCGCATTTGCAGTACATCTTCTGGCAATTCTTGGAATTCTCGCCCTCTTAGTTATCTCATATAAGAAGAGCCCTCGTGCGCTCAACCCTGGAGTTCTCCATGCAACCGCGACCGCATTACTAGCTGGAATCGTGATGGTCTTTACCTGGTCCGGTGGCCATGACACAGAGATTAATCACATGAAGGTTGGAATCAAATTCCTCGTGGTGTTGGCGCTGCTTGTCATTGGTTTTGTTAACGTGAAGAAAAAGACTTATTCAAAGAATACCTTTGCGGTGATGTTAGGACTTACCGTAGCCAACATCCTCATTGCATACGGTTGGCGTTAATTAATAGCTTATGAAGAGATTAATTGGCGTAACGATCTCTGCATTGTTCTGCGGAGTTCTTTTTGGTACGCCATCTACGGCCTTTGATCCCGCGCGAGCAACGACTGTTTTTTCGAATTTAGCTAAAGATCCAGATCTAAGAAATCCATCGGTGATCTTGATCGATGCCAGCACAAAAGAAGTACTCTTTGAATCAAATTCATTTGCTGCCAGAAAACCTGCATCTACCCTCAAGCTCTTGGCGGGCGTCTCGGTTGCAAAATACCTTGATCCCAAGATGCGCTTTCAAACTTCGCTCTCAATTGCTACAGAAGAGAATGCAGTTGTAATCCAGGGGGATTTAGATCCTTGGACAACTTTTAGCGCTTACAACGCAAAACGTTTGGGTCAGACTTCGCTGAAGTATCTGGCTTATAGGGCCCACGTTGAGCTAGAGGCACAGGCGGGCGTTCCAGTTAAGAAGATGACCCTGTACTACAACGGAATTTATGACAGTGAAGCCAAGAATATGAAGGTGTACTTAAAGAGCAAAAAAGTTTTTGTCACAGTAAAACCTGTCACAGCGGTAGAAGCTCAGAATTTAGTCTCCGAGCCTGTTCTCAATAGCATCTCACCAACTGTACTTCAGATGACTTATTACTTCATGAAATGGAGCGATAACATTTTGTCTGAACGTATGGCTCGCCTTGCTGCGAAATCTGCTGGTTATACACAGAACACAAGCGGAATCCGTGCGGTCTTCAAAAAAGTACTCAACGAGATGGAGATCGATTCCTCGAAGTTAGTAGTTAAAGATGGCAGCGGACTTTCTCACGATAATCGCCTCAGCGCGAAGCTTTTAGGTGACGTCCTTCTGAAAATTTATGACGACCCACAATACAAATTAGTAGTCGATAGTCTGCCTTCAGGTGGAATTAGTGGAACGCTTAACGAACGCTTTATTAAAACCGCCCCGCAAGCAATTGGTTTAGTAAGAGCTAAGACAGGAACTCTTAACGGGACAGTCACATTGGCTGGTTATGTTGAATCAGAGGATCGGGAATATATTTTTGTGGTTATCGCCGATCGCCTAAGCCGCAGCTATTCGGCTTCGAAAGTGGCCAGAGATACGCTAGATCGATATCTTGGAAAAATTGCTCTTCCGCTTCTGCCGGTTATCCCTGTTGAAGAAAGCGTCACTGTTGCTAGTTCGATAACACCTTAATAGAGCCGCCATAACAGGCCACCCACGTGTTCTGCGATATCGAATCGAACGTCACGCCGATTGGTTCATTACAGACTCGTATATTTTGAATCACCTTTAGATCAGAGGTGCGTACTTTAGACAATGTGCCGCTGAGATAGTTCACGACATAGAGCGCTGATCCGTCATCCGAAATAGCAAGGCTTCGTGCAGCCTTACCGGTTGAAACAGTCTTTTTTAATTTGTTCGATACTAAATCCCACGCTGCAACTTTGCCTGAGATATTAAGCGTGACATAAAGAGTCTTTTCGTCTAGGGAGAGCACAACAGCGCGTGGGTTAGATCCGACAGGGATAAATGTTTTTGAAAAGTCCCTGAGATCGATTCGATGAATTCCTGATCCACCCATTTCAGCAACGTATGCGTAGGTACTGGATTTATCTATTGCGATTCCTCGAGGGTATCGCCCGAGTTTAACTGTCTTCACAGTTTTGCCTGAATCAACTGAAATCACAGTGACTGTATATGAACACCAGTTGCTTACCAAAATATATTTGTTATCTGGCGTTACTTTGACAACCTTTGGAACTGATCCGACGGGGTAGACGGCATCAATGGTGTAGTTAGCTAGGTTAACCCGACTCAGAAAACTTGTGTCATATCCATTTGATGGACTGCACTTATCTGTGCCTTCTTTGTTAAACCCTTTTCCATACATTGCATAGTTAGAGAAGTAAAGATATTTACCATCAGGGCTAAATGCACCTTCAACCGGTGCTCCCTTATAACTTCCACTATATTTTTTAAAACCAAAGTCAGAGAGTCGGACAGTATCTGGAACCGTCGCAACCAAAGTGTTGTTGGTGCTGTCATAGATTGTGACTGAATGGCGATACATCATGTTATGTGCACTGACGAGGCCTGTCCCAGATGCCAGAACTGATTTAGGCGCGATATTGCCATTGATTGTGGCGATCAACTTCATCTTCGTAGGTGCCGCATATGCCGTTGGAGTTTCGGTTGCTTGGCTTGGCGTAGGGAGA
Source organism: Candidatus Planktophila sp. (assembly GCA_044373255.1). Lineage (GTDB taxonomy): Bacteria > Actinomycetota > Actinomycetes > Nanopelagicales > Nanopelagicaceae > Planktophila. The sequence goes on from JBIPNL010000078.1 coordinate 3,028, forward strand.
ATTAGGAGAGCTCCTACAACGACCATCGAAACAAGTGAACGCTTCATCCCCGTATCTTAGTGACCATAAATGTGTTTTAGATCATGTACTTAGTGCGTATCAGCCATTACTCCAGTCGTTTGAAAACAGAGATCAGAATTGCTGGGTAATCTAGCGCTATGACCCTCGTGCGAGCCTATATAGCTCTGATGAAGTTACGCGTGGTCGAACTCTTGTTGATCTCAACAATTCCAGCAATGATTTTGGCGCAACAAGGGATACCTGATGCAGCGCTTGTTCTAGCAACATTAGTTGGTGGAACCTTAGCTGCTGGAAGTGCGAATGCATTCAATATGGTTCTTGAGAGTGATCTCGATAAGTTAATGAAGCGGACATCCAAGCGACCATTAGTCACAGGCGCAATTGGAAAAAACCACGCGACAATTTTTGCAACAGTAATCGGTTTACTTTCACTATTTCTTTTTTGGTTTCTTACCACCCCCCTTGCAACTTTCTTTACCGCTGTTGCAATTGGTTTCTATGTCTTTATCTACACAATGACACTCAAGCGTCACACATCACAAAATATTGTCTGGGGAGGCGCTGCTGGCTGTATGCCCGTCTTGATTGGCTGGGCAGCGGTCACTAACTCTATTTCTTGGATTGCAGTCGCATTCTTTCTCGTGATTTTCTTCTGGACTCCACCACATTTCTGGGCCCTAGCAATTAAATACAAGGATGATTACGAAGCAGCGTCAATTCCAATGCTTCCGGTCATCGCAGCACGCACGATTGTTGTTAAAAATATGTGGTTCTACACGGTTGCAATGATTGCTAGCTCAGTAGCCTTGATCTATCTCGCCGACCTGCAATGGTGGGCGATGGTGATCACCGTCGGACTCGGTTTAGTTTTTGCCTTCCAATTGCTTCAACTCAAGGAAAATTCTGAAAGTTACAATTCTGTGGCAGCAAAAATCTTCCACTGGTCAATTACTTACTTAACGCTCTTTTCAGCGCTCTTGGTTCTAGCTCAGCTCTTAAAAGCTTGATCTAAATCTTTAATCAAGTCATCAACGTGCTCAAGCCCAACCGATAAACGAACTACCGATGGCGTAATGCCCATCTCAGCCTGAACTTCTGGGCTTAATCGGCGATGAGTTGTTGAAGCAGGGTGCGTGATGAGTGATTTGCTGTCACCTAAGTTATTTGAAATATCAATAATGCGCAGGGCATTCATGACCTTATAAGCATCTTTGGCGGTGCCAGCAAACTCAATACCAATTGTTGAACCACCCTTTTTCATTTGGCGCATTGCCAATGCATGATCAGGGTGTGAGGGGAGCCCGGGATAGCGCACGCTCTTGATCTCTGGTCGAGTTTCCAAATACTGCGCAATGGCCAAGGCGTTATCACTCATACGATTGACGCGCATATCCATCGTTTCAAGTGATTTCACAAGCAGCCATGCATTAAATGCACTAATCGATGGCCCTGTGTGACGTACAAAAGGAATGAGGTGTTCGTGAATATATGAAAATGATCCAAGAACTGCGCCCGCAAGGACTCGACCTTGTCCATCGATATGTTTGGTTGCTGAATACATCACAACATCTGCACCCAGTTGCAAAGGCTTCTGCAAAATTGCTGATGCCATGATGTTGTCGACGATTACCGTTGCACCAACAGCATGAGCAAGTTTGCTCACCATCGCGATATCTACAATATCCAGAAGCGGATTGCTTGGGGTTTCGATAAAGACTGCCTTAGTTGGTTTTGCTAGAGCCTTCGCCCACGCCTCTGGGTCATTTCCCTTAACGAGTTCGTAGGTAACTCCCCATTTAGGAAGAAATTCTGTAATTACAACGTGGCAAGAACTAAACATTGAAGCTGAAGCAACAACATGATCTCCGGCACGTACTAGGCAGGCAAGGGATGCAAACATGGCCGACATTCCTGAGCTGGTGGCTACGCAAAATTCTGCGCCTTCAATTGCTGCCAATCTCTTTTCAAACATAGCGACGGTCGGATTGTGGAAGCGGCTGTAGAGGAAATGATCGACTTCGTCGGTAAATGAATCGCGCGCTTCTTCTGCAGAGGAATATGTGAATCCGCTGGTGAGATAGAGCGCTTCAGATGTTTCTCCGAAACCTGAGCGAGCAAGACCTGCTCGCACAGCATCAGTTTGGGGATCTACATCCCATTCTGGTTCTGGACGATCTTGCGGTGACTGGTAGCCCCAACTCTTATCTGACATGGAGAGATCTTAATCTGAGCACGCTATATTCACTACATGCACGCTCAAACTATCGCCATCTCAGTCCAGGATCTCAGCAAGAAATATGACTCGAGATTCGCCGTCTCACATGCCAACTTTGAGGTTCCACTCGGCAGTATTTGTGGCTTCGTCGGTCCCAATGGGGCGGGAAAGACAACCACCATCAGAATGCTTCTTGGCTTGATTTCACCAACTGGTGGATCAGGTCAGATCCTTGGCCACTCCATTGATGATCCAGATGAGTACCTTAAGCATGTCGGTGCGATGATCGAGGGACCAGCTTTTTATCCCGCATTATCAGGTGCAGAGAATTTGCATGTACTTGCGACTTTAGGTGGC
>JBIPNL010000062.1:0-6706 GCA_044373255.1 Candidatus Planktophila sp.
CTTGCTGATCGCGCACAATCAAAGTTCAAGACATATTCATTAGGAATGAAACAGCGCCTTGGAATTGCCGCAGCGCTACTTCCAGATCCCAAGATTTTGATTTTAGATGAACCAACAAATGGTCTTGATCCAGAAGGCATCCAGGAGATTCGTGATCTCTTGCGCGGACTAGCAGATAAGGGAACTACGGTATTTGTCTCTTCTCACTTGCTATCTGAACTTGAAATTATCAGCGATTACATTGTGATGCTTAGAAAAGGTGAAGTTGTTTTTGCTGGCCCAATTCAAGAATTGTTTGAAGCACAGCAACCATTTATGTTAGTTCGTTGCGAAAAGAGTGCAGACCTTGAAAAGATTGTTGCCATCGCAATTGCAGATGGACATAAGGCGCACATTCAATCGGGTATTGCCCATATTGAAGGACCTGCAGATTGGGCTGGCACCCTCAATAAGAAAGCATTCGAAGCCGGGATTATTCTCACCCAGTTATCACCACAACTTCCTAACTTGGAAGAGACCTTCTTTGAAATGACAGGAGATAAGAAATGATTCGTGTCATCCGTGCCGAATGGCGCAAATTACGCCGCCCAACGCTCTTTCTTGGCACCATCGGTGCAGCACTATTCTTTACCGGACTCTTTACCTCGCTCCTTTTTATTCTGATCGATTCACCGCGAGGTAATTCTGACCCAGCGAATCCAATCTCGCGCGAAATGCTTTCCTCTGTTGGCGGTTCTGTCATTGGATTTTCAAATGTTGCAGGGCTGCTAGGAATTATTGCTTACTGTGTCTTTGCAGCACAGACTGCCCAGGAGTACACCTACGGGACTCTTCGTAATCTTCTGGTTCGCCAACCGGGTCGCTTGCGTCTATTGATGGGCAAGCTCATTTCAATGAAGCTCTTTGCAATAGTGATGGTTTTAATCTCAGGCGTGCTTTCACTTGCAATCTCGTACTTCCTTGCACCCAGTGCAGAAGTAAAGACTGATGCGTGGTTTACATCCGATGGTCGAATCGAAATTCTGCAGGCAGTTGTCAATGTTTCTATCTCTGTTATCGGATTCGGAATCTTCGGCATGATTATGGGGCTCCTTCTTCGCTCGCCAATTAGTTCGATTGCTATTGGAGTTCTCTGGATCTTAATTATTGAAAATCTGCTGGGAGCAGTAAGAAGTTCTACCCTTGAATGGTTACCGGGTAGCCAGCTCCAAGTGATAGCCACTGGCGGCTCAGCACAAGTGAGTTATCTACACGCCATGACATTGGCAGGAATTTATATTGCCGTTGGTGGGCTGATTGCAACAGTACTTTTTTCCAAAAGAGATGTAGCCAACTAGCGACACCACCACTTTTAACAGGAATTCCTAAGGCTCCTGACTTATCGTAAATACCCTGATCGAAGGGAAATTACGTGCAAAACCGTCGTCGCTTAGTTGCTATCGCCATGGCTTTTGGCTTAGCTCTCTCTGCGACCCCTGCGATAGCTGCCACACCTAAACCAACCCTTGCACAAATTGAAGCGGCAAAGAAGGCAGAAGCGGCAAAGAAAGCTGCAGCTGCTGCATCGGCAAAGAAACTTGCCGCAGCCAATCAAACTCTTCGCACTCTTAAAGCTAAAGCTGATGCGGCACAGGCACTCTTCGTTCGAGCGCAGAGAGAATTAAGCGCGGCTACAGCTGCTGCGAATGCCGCTGCCAAGAAAGCAGATGAGGCGGCAGCTGAAGTTTCTGCTACACATGCTGTCATTGGAAAACTTGCGACGAATGCGTACATCATGGGTGGAAGTTTTTCAGATATCGAACCGTTACTGAGCGCAAATGGACCGCAGGACTTGATCGATCAGATTTCGATTCTAGATAACTTAGGAAGCAAAAACACTGTTGCACTCGGTCGCTTTAAAGCAGCTGAAGTAATAGCGCGCGCTGCCAAGAAAGTTGCAGATGAAGCCAAGGTTGCGCAAGCAGCAGCAACAGCAAAGGTGGCAGCTGCCAAGAAAGTTGCAGATGATGCTCGTAGTGAGCAGCAGAAAGAAGTAGATCGACTGCAAGGGATTCAGGATAAATTAGCGCGCGAGTTGGCAAGTGCAAAACGTGTACGCATTACTCTTGAACAGCAACGCGCCTTAGCGCTGCTTGAAGAGAGTCGAGCAAATACTGCTGCCAATACTGGTGGTCAAAAGAAGGTCTGGCCAGATTTAGGATTTAAGGGTCGCTCAACCATTAGAACTACAGAGGCCGAACGTCTTAAGGCTGTTGCTTTTGCGAAGAAGCAAGTATTAGCGCGTAAGCCATATGTGTGGGGCGATGAAGGTCCTAATGCATTTGATTGCTCTGGTTTGGTTTATGCAGCGTATCGATCAGCTGGGTTAGGCTGGCCTAATTGGGATCGCCTTAACTCATCTCTCTATGCCGGATATACAATGCACGTTCCACTCAGTGAGCTAGTTCCGGGAGATCTCTTGTTCTATTCATACAAGGGAACAATCTCTTCTATCCACCACATAACAATTTATGCAGGTGATGGAATGATGTGGGAAGCAAATTCCAAGGGCAAGGGACTCCTCTACTCAAGTATCTACAGTATTAAGGGGCTTATGCCATTTGGTGGCCGGGTCTAGAATCATCGGCATGACCCGCGCGTTTCTCGAGCTTCGATCTGCGGTACGGCCACATCTAGAGAAATTAACTGCTGGCGATAGCGTTTTAGTTGCAGTTTCAGGTGGTGCAGATTCTTTAGCGTTAGCCGCTGCGGTGTTGGCAGAATCCAAAGAGCCACTCATCAATGCGATCGCAGTGACAATCGATCACCAATTACAGGCTGGCTCTGACCAACAAGCAGCAAAAGTTTCACTTCAACTTCAAGAAATCGGTTATGCAGAAGTTATCTCAGAGAAAGTAACCGTTGATCAAAGTTCTGGAATTGAATCTGGTGCACGTACCGCTCGCTATGCAGCACTCCATACGATTGCTGAATCTAGAAATGCGCAACAGATCTACCTTGGACATACTCGAGACGATCAAGCCGAGACAGTACTTCTTGGATTAGCGCGAGGATCTGGCGCACGTTCACTTGCTGGGATGGCAACGGTTAATGAAATGATTATTCGTCCCATGCTTTCACTTACACGCGAACTCACCGAACAAGTGTGTAGTGATTTAGGATTAACAATCTGGAACGATCCCCACAACGTAAATCAAGAGTTTTCGCGCGTTCGTGTTCGCACACAAGTCTTGCCACTTATGGAAGAAGCAATTGGTCCCGGAATCGCAGAGGCACTGGCTCGCACCGCATTCTTGTTGCGCGATGATGCCGATGCCCTCGATGCGATGGCCGATGCGGCGATCAGCGGACTCGATCTCGCCTCTCTTGATATTTCTCACCTCACCTCACTCTCCAAAGCGGTACGTACGCGGGTCATCCGCAGAGCGATCTACGCTCAAGGCGCACCGAGTGGCTCGATTTCAGCTGAGCATGTGGGCGCAGTTGAGGCGTTGGTCACCTCGTGGCACGGCCAGGGTGAAGTCAGCCTCCCAGGCGGTGTGAAGGTTGCTCGAATTTCGGGCAGACTTTCGCTCTACGCCCGCACCTAGCCATCGCGCTAGCCACCTTATGAAGGAGAGCCACACTGTGGATCTACAAGTAGTCGGTACTGATATCGAACGCGTTATCGCAACTCAAGAACAGTTAGCGTCGAAGGTTGCAGAGTTAGCTGCACGCGTTGATAAAGATTATGAAGGTAAAGACTTACTTCTTGTCGGAGTTCTTAATGGTGCGGTTATGGCGATGGCAGATCTGACTCGTGCGATGCAACGTCATATTGAAATGGATTGGATGGCAGTTTCGTCCTACGGTTCAGGAACAAAATCCAGCGGAGTTGTTCGTATTCTCAAAGATCTTGATCGCGATATCACCGGACGTAATATTCTGATTGTCGAAGACATTATCGATTCCGGGTTAACACTTTCTTGGTTGCGCGCAAACCTTGTCTCGCGTGGCGCTGGTTCAGTTGAGATTCTTACAATCCTGCGAAAGCCAGAAGCAGCGAAAGTTGAAGTTGATGTGAAGTATGTTGGCTTTGATATCCCTAAAGACTTTGTTGTGGGCTACGGATTAGATTTTGATGAAAAGTATCGCAACCTTTCCTTTATTGGTGTGCTTGCAAAGCACATGTACGAGTAAAGATGGCGAAATCACCAATGAGTAAAAAAACTCCTGGAGTTTTTAAAGCTGGCGAAAAAAAGAGCCCGCAGAAAAAGAACTCCAAAAAGCCACAAGTTCCACAATCACGCTTCCGCAGATTAATGCGTGGACCACTTTTTTGGATCATTGTTGCGATTGCTGCCGTTTCAATCTTTGGTCAAATCTCAGGTGCTGGAAATAGCTATGAGCAGATCAAAACATCTGAAGCACTTGATGCAATTACAAAATCAGAGGTCAACTCCGCAACGCTTGTTGATAATTCACAGAAGATTCGTCTTGAACTTAAATCTGGAAAACTCATTAACGGTTCTTCAAAGGTTGAGGCTTCATATATCTTGCGCCAAGAGCCAACACTGGTTGACGCACTCACTGGCAACCCACCTCCGCAAGGGTGGAGCGTTGAGGTTGCTAAGCAATCCCTCTTCGTAAGTTTTCTCTTCTCTTTCTTCCCATTCTTACTTATTGGCCTTCTCTTCTTCTTCCTGATGAGTCAGGCTCAAGGTGGCAACAAGGTCTTCTCCTTTGGAAAATCACGTGCAAAACTTCAAGATAATGATGTTCCTCAAAACACCTTTGCAGATGTTGCTGGAGCCGATGAAGCAATCGCAGAGCTAGAAGAGATTAAAGATTTCCTTGCAAATCCGGCGAAGTATGCGCTCTTGGGTGCGAAGATTCCTAAGGGTGTACTGCTCTATGGTCCTCCGGGAACAGGTAAAACTCTTCTTGCACGCGCAGTTGCTGGTGAAGCCAAAGTTCCTTTCTATTCGATCTCTGGTTCAGACTTTGTTGAAATGTTTGTTGGCGTTGGTGCATCACGCGTTCGTGATCTCTTCACACAAGCAAAGGCAAATGCTCCAGCGATTGTCTTCGTTGATGAAATCGATGCTGTTGGACGCCAACGTGGCGCTGGAATGGGTGGCGGCCACGACGAGCGTGAACAAACACTTAATCAATTACTGGTTGAGATGGATGGCTTTGAAGGCGATAGCCAAGTAATTCTCATCGCGGCAACCAACCGCCCAGATGTTCTTGATCCTGCACTCTTGCGACCAGGTCGCTTTGATCGACAGATTCCAGTCGATCGCCCAGACCTCAAAGGCCGTGAAGATATTCTTAAAGTCCATGCCAAGAACAAGCCGATCTCAAGCGATGTTGATCTCAAGGGATTTGCTCGTCGTACACCTGGCTTTACCGGTGCTGATCTTGCTAACGTGCTGAACGAAGCAGCGCTACTGACTGCGCGCGAAGGTGAGAAGGTAATTCTTGATCACCACCTCGATGAGGCGATAGATCGCGTCATGGCTGGGCCACAACGTAAATCTCGCTTGATGTCTGAAGAAGAACGCCGCGTCACCGCGTATCACGAAGCTGGTCACGCACTTGTTGCGCGCGCACTTCCGCATACTGATCCTGTTCACAAGATTACGATTATGCCGCGCGGTCGTGCCCTCGGATACACGATGATTTTGCCTGATGATGACAAGTATTCAACAACACGAAATCAACTTCTTGATCAATTGGCATACTCACTTGGTGGGCGTGCAGCCGAAGAGCTGATCTTCCATGATCCATCTACGGGTGCCTCTAACGACATCGAGAAAGCAACCGCGCTTGCTCGCGCCATGGTCACTCAATATGGAATGACTGAGGCGATCGGTGCTATCAAACTCGGAAGTGATAGCTCTGCACCATTTATGGGGCGCGACTACGGACATTCACGCGATTACTCTGAAAGCATCGCTGCAGTAATTGATAGTGAAATTCGCTCACTGATTGAAAACGCACACCAGGAAGCATTTGATATTTTGGTTGCCAACAGATCAATTCTTGATCAGATGGTGCTAGAACTTCTTGAACGCGAAACCCTGAATAAGGAAGAGATTGAAGTGATCTTTGCACGTGTGGCATCGTGGCCACGTCGTCCAGCATGGACAGGATCCATTCACCGAGTGCCAAGCACACAAGCCCCTGTTGCGATTCCTGCTAAGAAAGTTGTAGAGGAAGTTGCACCTGCCGCCAAGAAACCTGCACGAAAGAAGAAGGCGACAGAAGAGTGAGTGAAATTTCAGCAGTTTCATCTGGGCCTGATGATGGTCGCGCACGAGGACCATATGACAAGGCGCGAGCTGAAGCTGCTGTTCGCGAATTACTAATTGCAATTGGGGAAGACCCCGATCGTGAAGGCCTCAAAGAGACACCGGCACGAGTTGCTCGGGCATATGAAGAGAACTTTGCTGGACTTTGGCAAGCACCTGAAGATGTTCTGACTACAACTTTTGATATTGGGCATGAAGAGTTAGTAATCATTCGCGATATTGAAGTCTTCTCACAATGCGAGCATCACCTGACTCCTTTTCACGGAGTTGCACATGTGGGTTACATCCCTAGAGGCAAAATCACAGGATTATCAAAGGTGGCGCGCTTAGTTGATCTTTATGCCAAGCGTCCCCAAGTGCAAGAGCGTCTGACAACACAAATCGCTGATGCTATGGTCAAGATTTTGAAT
>JBIPNL010000024.1:0-12528 GCA_044373255.1 Candidatus Planktophila sp.
ATGATTTCGCACAAGGTGGTGGAACCGATGCTACAAAAATCTCCGAAGCGATGAAGGCCATCGAACTAGCGATCGCGGGCATTTAATGTCACGGCTGGGTCGCAGACTCGCCTTTGATTATGGAGATGTTCGCATCGGCGTAGCCGTCTGCGACATGGATGCAATTCTTTCCTCGCCCCTTGAGCCGCTGAACAGTAAGCATCCGGCGCTCATGCATCAGGTGAGAGATTTAGTCTCCGAATATGAGCCAGTTCGAATTTATGTTGGGCAACCTCTCAATCTTTCGGGCACGCCCTCAGCCTCAAGTGCAAAGGCAATCGCTTTTGCCGAACAACTAAGATCAACCGTTGATTGCGACGTCGTCATGATTGATGAGCGTCTGACTACAGTCTCTGCCAGCGCCCTCTTGACCGAAGCAGGAGTAAATACCAGAGACCAGAAGAAATTGATCGATTCTGTCGCTGCTGTTGCAATTCTAGAAAGTGGACTTGCTCGTGAAGGTAGATAAACCCGCGCTACTTCGAGTAAGTGCAGCGCTTCTAGCGAGCATGTTAATTATTGCTGGACTTTCCTTGATTAAACGCGGTCCAGCAGCAGCAGCAGATTTTCCTTGCCGAGTCGATTCAAATACAGAGCAAATTTCTATTGACGTCTCTTTGGGCGAGACCGGATCGGAGATAGCTCGGGAGCTCTTTGATAAAGGTGTCACAAAATCCCAGGAAAGCTTCTTTCGTATTGCAGTCGCTGATCAGCGTTCGGGATCGATTGCCCCAGGTGTTCATCTGATCGATAGGGAAATTTGTGCACAAGATGCACTCACTCAACTGCTCGACAATAAGCGGATCGCTGGCCTGATTAACGTGAAGGAAGGCGCTTGGGTAAGTGAGATTAAGAAGGCATTCACAGAGGCTGGGTACTCACAGAAAAAGATTGATCGCGCCTTTGCCGAAGCAATTATTCCCGAGCCTTTTTCAAGTGTAGAGGGCCTAATCTTTCCAGCACAGTATAGTTTTGCAAAGGGAACACTTATTGAGCGCGCTATTGCAGAGATGATCCGTAGGGGAGAACAGGAAGTGATGAGAGCTGGATTTGCTGAGAAGACAAGCAGATACACCCAGCAAGAGTTGTTGATTATCGCATCCATCATTCAAGCAGAAGGAACAGATGATAACTTCGGCCAAGTCTCACGCGTTATTTACAATAGGCTAAAAATCGGGATGCCGCTTCAGATGGATTCAACAGTTCACTACATTCAATCTCAGCGAGGTGATATTTTCCTGAGCACTAAGTCCACTCTCCTTAAATCTCCCTTCAATACATACAGGAATGCTGGTCTTCCTCCTGCTCCGATAGGAAATCCTGGACGAAACGCGATGCTCGCGGCCGTCACTCCCACCCCTGGTGATTGGCTCTACTTCATTACCGTAGCTCCAGGTGATACTCGTTTCACACGATCCTTTGAAGAGTTCAATGGGTGGAAATTGATTTATAAGGCCAATCTTCGAGCCGGAAAGTTCGAGGATTGACGATGATTCGTGGCGCTGTGCTTGGATCTCCAATATCACATTCACTCTCTCCGGTTCTGTATCAGGGCGCTTTTGCATTCCTTAGAATCGACGGCCATTACGAGGCGATCGATGTTCCGAGTGGGAGTTTCGCCGATTTTTTCAGCAAACGCGCAAGTGAGTTCGATTACTTCTCACTCACCATGCCTTTGAAAGAAGAAGCGCTATCACTCGACATTTCCTTCGATGAACTTTCTAAAAGAATTGGTTCGGCGAATATGTTGTATCGTAAAGATGGAATGTGGCACGGCACCTCTACAGATGGATCAGGTTTTGTATCTGCTCTAGCAGCTTCATCAAATAGCACCTTTGCTAACGCGCTGATTTTGGGCGCCGGTGGGACCGCGCGTGCAATAGCCGGTGCGATCGATTCGCTGATCCCATCGATTTCGATACTAGGTCGTACATCAACCAGACGAGATGCACTTGCTCGATGTGTTCAATCATCTACCTTTGAATATCTCACCTGGAGCGATAGTTTCGATCTTTCAGAGTATGACTTAGTCATCAACACGACACCGGCCGGTGCCGCCGATTTGCTCGCTGAAAATCTTCCATCTTCTGTATCGGCGCTTCTCTTCGATGTAATTTATACACCGTGGCCAACTGTGTTGTCATCGCGATGGAGCGATCGATCTGGGCAAGTTATCAACGGAAAAGAGCTTCTTCTCTGGCAGGGAATAGATCAGTTAGATCGAGTTGTAGACGTTCCGTTTGATCGGGCTCTGCTTGCGCCACATTTACGAGGACTCTTAGCCACTCGTTAACCACAGGCACCTCTTTCGGCGCCTCCTTCGACTAGAAGTCGCGTTAGCGTTCGATGATGCTGCCTCTGATTTCTCCGATTCTCCTTTGGCTTACTTTCCGAGATATCAAGTCTCATCGAATTCCAAACAATGGACTTCTTCTACTTTTCTTAATCTCTCTTGCATATGCAGTTATTCAAGAGCATCGGTGGCATCAGCATTTAGTGGCGACCGGATTTGCTTTACTAGTATCTGGTTTTGCTTACATATTTCTCGGGCTTGGCATGGGGGATATCAAATTCTTGATCATATTAACGCTGCTCGTGATCCCTGTGGGCCTCGTCAGTTATCACTGGTTTTTTGGTTGCTTTTCTCTTGCCGCCTTTATCCATGTGATCGTATCGACTCGATGTAATCTCACCCGGAATATCTCGATTCCGTTAGCACCGTCTCTATCGTTTGCTACGGCAGTGGTTCTTTTCCTCTAAATTGGCAGGCATCTTGGGGAGCGATCTGTCAGAATAGGGGGATGCGTTGGCTGACAGCAGGTGAATCTCATGGGCAGGCTCTCTCGGCAATCCTCGAAGGAATACCTGCTCATGTAAAGATCGACTCGACCTACCTTGATTATCATCTCGCTCGTCGTCGTTTAGGTTTCGGACGCGGCGCGCGGCAAAATTTTGAAGCTGACAAGATAACAATTCTTGGCGGTGTGCGGTTGGGGCTTACGCAAGGTGGTCCAATCAGCATTCAAGTAGGAAATTCTGAATGGCCTAAATGGGAAAAGGTCATGTCTGCTGATCCAGTAGATGAATCAGAGATCTCACATTTGGCACGTAATGCACCTCTGACTCGACCACGACCAGGTCATGCTGACCTCGTTGGAATGCAGAAGTACGACTTTGATGACGCTCGACCAATCCTGGAACGAGCAAGCGCGCGCGAGACAGCGGCGCGAGTTGCACTCGGTGCGGTAGCTCGTGCTTTCCTTGAACAGAGCGTAGGTATCACCATCGTCAGCCATGTTCTCTCGATTGGTTCTGTGCGTGTTCCTGATGAGACAGTGTTACCAGAAGTAAACGATATGGAAAGAATTGATAGTGATCCGGTTCGTTGTTCCGATGTAGCAACTAGTGCACGTATGATCAAGGAGATCGAAGCAGCTCACGCTGATGGTGACACACTCGGTGGTGTCTGCGAGATTTTAGCTTTTAATCTTCCTCCTGGTTTAGGTTCACACGTTCATTGGGATCGTCGACTTGATGCGCGGATTGCCTCTTCGATGATGGGTATTCAAGCGATTAAGGGTGTTGAAATTGGTGATGGATTTACTACCGCAACTCGTCGCGGCTCGGTAGCCCACGACGAGATTGAGAAGAATGCCAAAGGTCAGATTGTCAGACGGAGCGATCGCGCGGGTGGCACAGAAGGCGGAATGTCGAACGGTGAAATATTGCGCGTGAGTATTGCAATGAAGCCAATTTCTACCGTTCCTAAAGCGCTAGATACGATCGATACCGCAACGGGTGAGCCTGCAAAGGCGATCAATCAGCGCTCAGATGTATGTGCAGTGCCGGCTGCAGGAATCGTAGGTGAAGCGATGCTCGCACTTGTACTCGCCGAAGCGGTTCTCGAGAAGTTCGGTGGAGATAGCGTGCAAGAGACGAAGCGCAACTTCAATTCATATATAGATCATCTTCGAATCAGGTAACGATGCTCTCAGCGATTTTGATTGGACCCCCGGGCTCTGGTAAATCCTCAGTTGGTAAATCCCTAGCTCAACGAATGGGTGTCGAGTTCTCGGATACAGATACGATTATCGAGAAAAAATGCAACAAGAGCATCTCGGATATTTTCGTTGAATCAGGTGAGCCATACTTTAGGGAGATTGAGAGAACAGTTGTGCTCGATCGATTAGAACATGGAGAAGGCGTTCTCTCTCTTGGCGGGGGTTCGGTTCTTGATCAGCAGGCTCAGTCAGCCCTACGTACTAGTCCGACACCGATTGTTTTCCTCGACGTTTCCCTAGCTAGCGCGTCTCCACGGGTGGGCTTTAATAGAGACCGTCCACTTCTTGTGGGCAATCCACGCGCTAAATGGCAAGAGCTCATGAATGCACGTCGACCAATCTATGAAGAGCTAGCAACGTTTACAGTACCTACCGATGACCTCACGCCGTCACAAGTGTCTTCGATGATAGTCGAGCTCCTAGCTAAAGAGAATCAGTCATGAGTAAAGTGATAAAGATTAAAGCAGAGCGCGAGTATGACGTTCTCATGACCGAAGATTGGCGTAAGGAATTAGTTGAGATTGCCAATAATAGAACTCGGTGCGCAGTGATTCTTACGGAAGCGATGCGCGCTCAGGTAGGAAATCTAGAAGCCGATGACTGTGAATTCTTCTACTGTCCGATACCAGATGGGGAAGAGGGAAAGAGTCCATCATCTCTTCTCACACTTTGGAATTGGTTGGCAGCAGGAGGCTTCACACGAAGTGATCTCATCGTTGGTATCGGCGGGGGAGCGGTGACAGATATTGCAGGATTTGCTGCAGCGACTTATTTGCGTGGCATTGATTGGGTGGCGGTTCCGACCTCAGTTGCTGGCGCTGTTGACGCTGCAATCGGTGGAAAAACTGGTGCGAATCTAGATTATGGAAAGAACATGATCGGTTCGTTCTATTCTCCAATCGCGGTACTTATCGATCTGTCATGGTTTGCGACCTTGAGTGATCGAGATTTTGCCGCCGGACTTGCTGAAGTGATCAAGTGTGGATTCATCAGGGATGAAGAGATACTTAAGCGCATTCAAGGTCAGAACCTTGCATCCATTCGAAGTAGCCATGAATTGGTGGCGGATCTGATCTATCGATCTGTGGCCATCAAAGCGAGTGTGGTTGGCAATGATTTTAAGGAGGGTTTTGAAAGAGAGATCCTGAATTATGGACACACCTTTGGGCATGCCGTTGAACAGCATTCGAAGTATTCGTTAAAGCATGGCGAGTGCGTCTCCATTGGGATGGCCTACATGGCCCATCTCCAGCTCTCACTTGGCCTGATCACCGAAGAAGTACATCAACTGCATTTTTCTATCTTGCAAGGGGTTGGCTTACCTACTGCCTATAAAGATGGCGATTGGCCCGAACTCCGAGCCTTTATGTCGCGTGATAAAAAGAGCAGGGGACACTCCGTCCGTTTCGTTGTGATATCAAAAATCGGAATTACTGATCGATTGAGTGATGTGGCGCCGGGCGAACTCCTGAGTGCATATGAGAAGGTATGTTCATGAACGTCCTAGTAATTAATGGCCCGAATCTTGCTCGGTTAGATATTCGCGACTCGAGCATTTATGGCGACCTTTCGTATCCACAACTCGTCGAATACATCTCGAAAGCAGCAAGTGGTTTAGGTTTTTCCGCAGATGTTCGTCAGAGTGATGATGAGTCCACTATCATTGGATGGCTACACGAGGCAGCAGACTCAAAGACCCCGGTGATCATTAATCCTGCAGCCTTTACTCATTATTCCTATGCCATCCGTGATGCGGCGGCAATGCTTAAAGGGCCGTTGATTGAAGTTCATCTCTCGAATCCGCTCAGCAGAGAAGAGTTTCGCCATACATCTGTCATCTCAGGGATTGCCACCGGAACGATCGGTGGATTTGGACCACATTCTTATGTCTTGGCTCTCATGGCCCTCAAGGATCTCAAAGCTTAATTTTTCATACGCTAAACTTGGAAATCTATAGCAGCTGAAATCGGTCGGTTGCGATGAACTGGAGCGCAACTGTGGCAACAACAAATGACCTTAAGAATGGCATGACCTTAGATATTGAAGGACAGCTCTGGACCGTAGTTGAGTTTCAGCATGTAAAACCTGGCAAGGGCCCAGCATTTGTGCGTACCAAGCTAAAGCAGGTTTTGACGGGCAAGGTTGTCGATAAAACCTTTAACGCTGGAGTGAAAGTTGATATTGCGATTCTTGAGAAGCGCGAGATGAACTTCTTGTACAAGGAAGGCGATGACTTCGTGTTTATGGACAATAAGAATTTTGATCAGATGACAATTTCTGCGGCTATCGTGGGGGATGCTTCGAACTACATGCTAGAAAACACTGAAGCGATTGTGGCAATACATGATGGGAATCCGCTTTATATCGAATTACCAGCTTCTGTTGAATTGGTCGTCACATATACAGAACCAGGATTGCAGGGAGATCGCTCATCGGGAGGCACAAAGCCTGCAACCGTTGAAACCGGTATCGAAGTTCAAGTACCGCTTTTCATTAAACAGGATGAAAAGATTATTGTTGATACACGCGATGGTTCGTACCAAGGCCGCGCAAACTAGTGTCCGCTCGCAGTAAAGCGCGCAAGCAAACGCTCGACCTTCTCTACGAGTCCGATATCCGTTCGAGTGATCTACTGGAATTGTTGTCGCTTCGAGATGTGATTGAAGAGGGTGTTGATGCACGACCGATTCGTGACTACACCCGCTTGCTGGTTGAAGGTGTTCATCTGCACAAACGAAAAATTGATGAGCTCATTAGCACCTACTCCCAAGGTTGGGATATGGACCGTTTGGCCGCCGTTGACAGAAACATCTTACGTCTCGGAATTTTCGAGATCCTTTGGGAGAATGAAATTGATGATGCAATTGTTATCAATGAGGCGCTCACTCTTGCTCAATCATTGAGTACCGAAGAATCAGCAGGTTTCATTCATGGTGTTCTGGGAAGAATTGTCTCAATAAAAGAGAGCCTGGCGCTCTAACGTCGTACAAGTAGGATTTTCTGAGTATTTACCCACTCCTGAAAATTG
This sequence comes from Candidatus Planktophila sp., assembly GCA_044373255.1. GTDB lineage: Bacteria > Actinomycetota > Actinomycetes > Nanopelagicales > Nanopelagicaceae > Planktophila. Next base: position 7,129 of record JBIPNL010000024.1, read on the forward strand.
ATCTGATCGCTATCGACAAGTCGTGCGATAGCTTCGACATCTGTCTGTCGTATAGAAATCACTTCTCCAGCCCAGTCACCACGTTGTTCTGCGATGCGTGAGAGATATCGCGAGAGTAGGATCTTCTGCTCTGAAGGCGCGAGAGTCCGTAGCGCCCGCAGATCGTAGATATGACGAATACCAACAATCCGAGATTTCTCTGGGTGCAGATCGGTAGCGATCAAGTGGGCAAGTGGAACGTCAAAGAGTTCAGCGATTTCTATCACCTTCTTCAGACTCATTGATCGATCACCGCGTTCATAAGCTCCGAGGACAACAGCCCTGATCCGCCCGCCGCTTCGAATTTCGCACTCAAGGAGTGTGAATCCTTTCTCTCGCCTAAGCTGGCGAATCCTGCCTCTGATCTGATCGATCTCCCTGTTGTCCATAGTCGAGAGGGTAGGTGTGAACGCGCCGATGCGAACTGAGATTTCCACAGTCTGGGCCACTCGATGTTAGACTCCGGCAACATCCTTTAAGACCCGTCCTGTGAGGCGGGGAAGGAGATTTATATGAATACAGTGCTGTCCGCGCAAGATATATCGCGCGCCCTTTCGCGCATCGCTCACGAAATTTGTGAGTCCAATAAAGGTTCACAATCCGTCACTCTTCTAGGTATTCCTACCCGTGGAGCTCATCTTGCTTTTCGCCTTGCGACCTTGATCGAATCAATTGAAGGTTCAGCGGTTCAAGTGGGAACCCTAGATACAACTCTCTTCCGAGATGACCTGCGATTGAAAGCCCCACGAGCACTTATGGCTACCAGTATTCCTTCTCTTGGGGTTCAAGACCGCACCGTGGTGCTTGTCGACGATGTGCTTTTTTCTGGCAGAACGATCAGAGCAGCGCTCGATGCTTTAGGCGACATAGGTCGTCCTTCCCGAGTGCAGCTGGCAACCCTGATCGACCGGGGGCATCGTGAGCTGCCGATCAGAGCAGACTTCGTTGGAAAAAACATACCGACGGCATTATCACAATCCGTAAAAGTGAGTCTTACTGAAATTGATGGCGTCGATGAGGTTACGATTTCAGAATCGGTGTCGTCATGAAGCATCTTTTATCGATATCTGATGTTTCGCGTCTCGAAGCAGTATCTATTCTCAATACGGCAACAGAGCTTGCGAAAGTAAGTGATACACCGATGAAGAAGTTACCAACTCTTCGTGGTCGCACAATAGTTAACCTCTTCGCAGAGGATTCAACGAGAACGCGTATCTCATTTGAAGCCGCGGCGAAACGTCTTTCAGCCGATGTTATCAATTTCTCGTCTAAAGGATCAAGTCTCAGCAAAGGCGAGTCACTCAAAGATACGGCTCAAACACTGCAAGCCATGGGTGCTGATGCAGTCATCATTCGACATGGTGCATCCGGAGCTCCTGCCCGTTTGGCGGAGTGCAAGTGGATGTCTGGTGCAGTAATCAATGCCGGTGACGGTACACATGAACATCCCAGCCAAGCTCTGCTTGACGCTTTCACGATTCGCAAACACCTAGGTCAAGGACGCGAAGATCTAGAGGGGCTCCGCATAGGAATCGTTGGAGACGTTCTGCATTCGCGTGTTGCTCGATCTAACGTTTTATTGCTGACAAAGCTTGGTGCACACGTCACTTTGATTGCACCGCCAACGCTGCTCCCTGTGGGAGTTGAAAGATGGCCAGTGACAATCTCATACGACTTCGATAGCGTCTTGGAATCGCTTGATGCAGTAATGATGCTACGAGTGCAGCTTGAGCGAATGAATGAACTCTTCTTTCCAAATGCACGGGAATACTCCCGATACTTCGGACTTAATAGCGCACGATTGAAGGCGTTACATCCTGGAGCAATAGTCATGCACCCTGGTCCAATGAACCGCGGATTAGAAATTACAGCAGACAGCGCAGACAGTGCTCGCTCGGTTATTGTCGAACAGGTAAGCAACGGCGTGAGTGTACGAATGGCGATTCTCTATCTTCTTCTGGCAGGCGACACTTCTATAGAGGCGGGAAACTAAATGACACATTCATTGGGAGCAATCCTGCTCAAAGGTGGAGTTTTGGCTGATGGGTCGACGAAGGATGTACTCATCAACGAAGGCGTCATTACCTCAGTGTCACAAAACCTCTCCTCTGAAGGAGCTGAAGTTGTAGATGCAAAGGGACTTATCCTGCTCTCTGGTCTGGTCGATTTACACACACATTTGCGCGAACCTGGACGAGAAGATTCAGAGACAGTACTTACTGGTTCCCAGGCCGGAGTCAAAGGCGGTTACGTCGCGTTGTCAGCGATGGCTAACACGTCACCGGTTGCTGATACCGCAGGTGTCGTGGAGCAAGTCTTTAGATTGGGTAAAGAGGCCGGGCTGCTAGATGTCTTTCCGATCGGCGCGGTAACACAAGGCATAGAAGGAAAAATTCTGGCAGAGATTGGCGCGATGGCTGATTCAGTTGCACGAGTCAGAGTCTTTAGTGATGACGGTAATTGCGTGAGTGATCCATTGGTGATGCGACGTGCTCTTGAATATGTGAAGAAGTTTGGGGGAGTAATCGCTCAACATGCGCAAGAGCCAGCGCTCACTTCTGGATCGCAGATGAACGAAGGGATCGTGAGTGCAACCCTCGGTCTAAAAGGGTGGCCGGCAGTTGCCGAAGAAGCGATCATCGCGCGAGATGTTCTTTTGGCCGAACATGTGGGCTCACGTCTTCACATCTGTCATCTAACTACTGCTGGCGGCGTAGAGATTATTCGTTGGGCTAAAGCGCGCGGAATCAATGTAACCGCCGAAGTGACACCGCATCATCTACTTCTGACCGACGAACTAGCTCGTAGTTATGACCCCATTTTTAAAGTGAATCCACCACTTCGTACAGATGCTGACGTACATGCCTTACGTGCGGGATTAGCTGATGGCACGATCGACATTGTCGCAACAGATCATGCGCCACATCCTGGTGAGAGCAAAGAGTGCGAGTGGCAAGAGGCGGCGTTTGGCATGTTAGGTCTCGAGCATGCCTTATCGATCATCGCTCACACGATGGTTGAAACAGGGCTTCTTGACTGGGTTGGTGTTCAAGAGCGCATGAGTATCGCTCCCGCCACAATCGCTGGGTATGCCGAGCACGGTCAAGGATTAGCGCCAGGTTCGCCGGCCCACATCACTGTGATTAATCCAAAGGCTCCCTATCGCGTGGATCGCGACAACTTAGCCTCTAAATCACGCAATACTCCCTTCCATGGAATGGAATTCTCAGCTCAAGTTGTTGCCACGTACTTTCATGGGCGTAAGGTCTTCAGTAATGGGAGTGTGGCATGAGTAAAGCCTTTCTTGTTTTTGATGATGGTCGAATCTTTGAAGGCGAAAGTTGGGGAGCTACGGGAAGAGCCTTCGGTGAAGCAGTTTTTCAGACTGGTATGACGGGTTATCAAGAAACCCTCACTGATCCTTCTTATCATCAGCAGATCGTTGTGATGACTGCGCCGCACATCGGTAATACAGGAATGAACACCGAAGATAATGAGAGTTCAAAGATTTGGGTGGCAGGTTTTGTTGTACGTAATCCTTCGCCAATTACCAGTAACTGGCGAAGTGAAAAATCATTGGTCGATGTAATGATTGAACAGGAGATAGTTGGTATTTCAGGCGTTGACACGCGAGCACTTACTCGTCATCTGCGCGACCGAGGAGCCATGAGGGTCGGAATCTTCTCGGCCTTAGACCTAACTCGCGAAGAGATGGTTATAGAGGTGCGAAAGAGTAAGCAGATGTCGGGCTCATTTCTCAGCGAAGATGTCTCAACGGTAAAGCCATACATAGTTCGGGCTACGGGGGAGAAGCGGTTCACCGTGGTTGCCTTGGATTTAGGAATAAAGAGTGCAACTCCTCGTGCAATGTCGCAGCGTGGAATCGAGACGCATGTTCTTCCATTTAACGCTACCTATGATGAAATTATGGCGCTCAATCCTGACGGAGTCTTCCTTTCAAATGGCCCAGGGGATCCATCAACAATGACTGAGACCGTGAATCTCGTTCGAGAACTCCTCTCAGAAGAAGTTCCAATTTTCGGTATCTGCTTCGGCCATCAAATTCTCGGTCGAGCACTCGGTTTTGAAACATATAAATTGCAGTTCGGGCACCGCGGAATCAATCAACCTGTCATTGATAAGCGAACAGGTAAAGTGGAAATCACTTCGCATAATCACGGTTTTGCAATTGAAGCACCAGTCGATACTCAATTTGCCACAGTCTTCGGACCTGGTCAGGTAACTCATATCTGCCTCAATGATGGAGTAGTTGAAGGCCTAGAACTCTTAGAGCGTGGCGCTTTCAGTGTGCAATATCACCCAGAAGCTGCGGCTGGTCCACACGATGCTTCCTATCTATTCGATAACTTCATCGCAATGATGCAGAAGTACCCACGAAAGGTTGGTGTCGCATAATGCCACGCGATACCTCGATTAAAAGTGTTTTGGTAATTGGATCAGGTCCGATTGTCATCGGGCAAGCATGTGAGTTTGATTATTCAGGAACGCAAGCATGTCGCGTTCTCCGGGCCGAAGGTATTCGAGTCATCTTGGTTAACTCAAATCCTGCCACCATCATGACTGATCCAGAATTTGCTGATGCAACGTACATTGAGCCCATCACTCCTGAATTCATTGAGCGAATCATCGCTCAAGAGCGCCCAGATGCGATCCTGGCAACTCTTGGTGGACAGACAGCGCTCAATGCTGCAATCGGACTCTATGCAGCTGGAACGCTCGAGCGTTACGGCGTGAAACTCATTGGCGCAGATGTTGACGCCATTGAACGCGGTGAGAATCGAGAGATCTTCAGAACCATTGTCGAAAAAATTGGTGGTGAATCGGCCCGCTCGGTTATCTGCCACACGATGGATGAGATTTTAGAAGGCGTCAAGATTCTCGGATATCCAGTTGTTGTCCGTCCCTCATTCACGATGGGTGGACTTGGCTCTGGAATCGCCTTTGATGAAGTTTCACTCCACCAAATAGCTGGAGCTGGCTTAAGGCATAGTCCGACATCGGAAGTATTGTTGGAAGAGTCAATCATTGGTTGGAAAGAGTACGAATTAGAAGTCATGCGCGATTCAACAGATAATGTCGTGATTGTTTGTTCGATCGAAAATATTGATCCGATGGGCGTGCATACGGGTGACTCAATCACCGTTGCACCAGCACTCACACTGACAGATGTCGAGTATCAACGTCTTAGGGATCTCTCCATATCAATTATTCGGGAAGTCGGAGTCGCAACAGGCGGATGCAATATTCAATTCGCGGTCAATCCGGAGAATGGCCGCATCATTGTCATCGAGATGAATCCTCGAGTGTCGCGATCAAGCGCGTTAGCTTCCAAGGCGACAG